>JBNKYJ010000167.1:0-8720 GCA_050300835.1 Sedimenticolaceae bacterium | reverse complement strand
GGCTAGAGATCAAGGCCGGAAATTGTCCCCAGATTCCAGTATGATCATAATGTTAGCGTAATTTCTTGCATTTGTACTATAGATTTTTTTGGAAAAAACGATGGCGATTCTCGACATACTTCACTTTCCCGACCCGCGATTGCGCAACAAGGCCAAGCCGGTCGCGCAGGTGGATGACTCTATACGTCGGCTGGTCGACGATATGCTTGAGACCATGTACCAGGCGCCGGGTATCGGGCTCGCCGCCACCCAGGTCAATGTGGCGCAACGGGTGGTCGTCATCGATCTCTCCGAGGAGAAGGACGAACCCCTCTGCCTGATCAATCCCGAGATCCTGGAAAAGGACGGCATCGAGCAGATGGAGGAGGGTTGCCTCTCGGTCCCCGGTATCTTCGAACAGGTGACCCGGGCCAACCATATCCGCGTGCGCGCCCTCGACCGGGATGGCAAGGCGTTCGAGATGGAGGCCGATGGCCTGCTGGCGGTCTGCATTCAGCATGAGCTGGATCACCTGGAAGGCAAGTTGTTCGTCGACTATCTCTCCAGCCTGAAGCGTCAGCGCATTCGGAAAAAACTGGAAAAGGAGAACCGGCAGCCGGCAGAACCGGCTACCGGCGCGCATCAGGCCATCTGAAGCGCCCCTGGATCTTGACTGCATCTTCATCCCAGCCGCGGGTGGTTTCTGAGACTCTGTTCCCAGTCCAGTGATACGCCCGTCTCTTTTCAGGAACACGATTCATGAGCGACCCGTTGAAGATCATCTTTGCCGGTACCCCGGAGTTTGCGGCCACCGCTTTGGCGGCGCTGCTCGAGACCTCGCATCAGGTGGTGGCGGTCTATACCCAGCCTGACCGCCCGGCCGGTCGTGGCCGGAAACTACAGCCCAGTCCGGTCAAGCAGCTGGCCTTGGAGCATGCGATCGAGGTACGCCAGCCGGCTAAGTTGAAGGACCCGGAAGATCAAGCGGCGCTGCGCGAGCTGGGCGCCGACCTGATGGTGGTGGCCGCCTATGGCCTGTTGTTGCCACAGGCCGTGCTCGACGCCCCGCGCCTGGGCTGCATCAATATCCACGCCTCGGTGTTGCCACGCTGGCGTGGGGCGGCGCCGATCCAACGCGCGATCCTGGCCGGCGACGAGGAGAGTGGCGTTACCATCATGCAGATGGAGGCCGGCCTCGATACCGGCCCCATGCTGCATATCCTGAAGACACCGATCCTGCTCGATGATACCGGCGGCAGTCTGCACGATCGCCTTGCCGAGCTGGGTGCCCGCGCCTTGGTGGAGAGTCTCGGCGGCATTGCCGACGGTTCACTGATTCCCAGGCCGCAGGACGATGCCCTGGCCACCTATGCCAGGAAGCTCGAAAAGCAGGAGGCCCTGATCGACTGGTTCCAGCCCGTGGCGCAGATCGATCGACAGGTACGCGCCTTCAACCCCTGGCCGGTGGCGCAGTGCGACTTTCAGGGTCAGGTGATGCGCATCTGGCAGGCCCGTCCTCGGGAGCGTGAGCTGCCGGCCGGCGCGCAGCCCGGGACCATACTCGAAGCCGGCAAGGCGGGTATCGACGTGGCGACCGGGGCCGGGGTGTTGCGTATCCTCGAGCTGCAGATGCCGGGCAAGCGGGCCATGGCCGCCGCCGATTTTCTCAATGCGCACAGCGTCGACGGAGTGGTGTTGAGCTGATGCCTCAGTCCCGCGCGAGTCGCCCCAGTCGTGCCCCCCGGGTCGCGGCGGCCCGGGTGGTCCAGGGGGTGCTCGAAGGATACTCCCTCTCGAGCCTGATTCCGTACCACTTCTCCGCTCTCGAGGAGGCCCGCGACCGGGCGCTGGCGCAGGAGCTCTGTTACGGCACCCTGCGCAGCTACCCACGGCTGCTGGCCCTGTTGCAGCGACTACTGCAAAAGCCCCTGAAGCCGAAAGACCGGGACGTCATGTCGCTACTGCTGATCGGCAGCTATCAGTTGCTCTACATGCGGGTGGCCGATCATGCGGCGGTCAACGAGACCGCGGGCGCGGCGAAACAGTTGGGCAAGCGCTGGGCGGTGGGCCTGGTCAATGGCGTGCTGCGTCGCCTGCAGCGGGAGCAGGAGCCGCTGTTGGCCGGGCTGGAGCGTGTGGAGGAGGCCCGCTATGCCATGCCCGCCTGGTTACTCATGGAGATCCGTCAGCGTTGGCCCGACGATTGGCAGCAGCGGGTGGCGGCGCTGAATGCCCGTCCGCCCATGACCCTGCGGGTGAACCGCCTGCAGAGCACCCGGGAGGCGTATCTGGCGTGTCTGGCCGAGGCGGGTATCAAGGCCGGCCCGCACGCTCTCGCCGACAGTGGTATCGACCTGGATCAGCCGCAGGAGGTGGAGACACTGCCCGGTTTCGACACCGGCCAGGTGTCGGTGCAGGATGGCGCCGCCCAGCTGGCGGCCGGTCTGCTCGAGCTGGCGCCCGGGCAGTCGGTTCTGGATGCCTGCGCCGCTCCCGGGGGCAAGAGCTGTCATCTGCTGGAGACCGAGCCCGGGCTGCAGCTGACGGCCATGGATATCGATGCCGAGCGTCTGCAGAAGGTGGCCGAAAACCTGACCCGGCTCGACCTGAAGGCGGAGCTGGTGGAGGGCGATGCGGCGAACCCGGCCGGGGCATGGGCCGAGCGCCAGTACGACCGCATCCTGCTCGATGTCCCCTGCTCGGCCACCGGTGTGATCCGGCGTCATCCGGACATCAAACTGTTGCGCCGCGAGAGCGACATTGTCGAGCTGGCAGCCCTGCAGCGGCGCATCCTGAAGGCGATCTGGCCACGCTTGAAACCGGGCGGCCTGATGCTCTACGCCACCTGCTCCATCCTGCCGGCCGAGAACGAGCATCAGCTCGACTGGTTTCTGGTGGAAGAGCCGGATGCGCGTGAGCGGCCTATCGAGGCGAATTGGGGCGAGGCGCGTTCGGTGGGTCGGCAGATCGCCCCCGGGGAGGGCGGTGCGGACGGTTTCTACTATGCGCTGCTGGAGAAATCGTCGTCATGAAGCGCCTGGGCCTGACGCTGTTGTTGTGGGCCTGGAGCGGCCTGCTCTGGGCGGCGCCCTTCGGGGTCAAAGATCTCTCGATCGAGAGCGAGGAGAGCGCCTACTATCTCAATGCGCGCATCGACTATCGGCTGACCCCGGAGGTGGAGGAGGCCCTGAGCAACGGGGTGCCGCTGATCCTCAAGGTTCAGCTTGAGGTGGGCAAGGTCTGGCGCGACTTCTGGGAGGGCAATCCACTGTCGCGCACCTTGCGCTTTCAGATCCGTTATCATGCCCTGACCGAACTCTATCGTGTGGTCAACATGCAGACTGGCGAGGAACAGAATTTCGTGACCCAGGACGCCGCCCTCTACGCCTTGGGCGATATGGGCAAGTTGCCCCTGGTCTCCCAGGCCGATCTGGTGCCGGGCGAGGCCTATCAACTGCGGCTGCGGGCCGATCTGGAGATCGAATCGCTGCCGCTGCCGCTGCAACCGCTGGCCTATCTGGGGCGTGGCTGGCGCCTCACCACCGGGTGGACACAATGGCCCCTTCAACCCTGAGTCGCCTGCGCCTCGGCGGCCTTTCCGTCGCCCTGCTGCTGATCCTGCTGCTGGTGACCCTGCACCTGATGAGCAGTGCGGTGCAGAACTCCGCCGAGCTGAGCCGTTACTTCGTGCCGCTGCTGGTGATCAACCTGGCCGGTATGGTGGTGCTGATCGGCCTCATCACCTACAACTCGATCCGCCTGATCCGGCAGTATCTGCGCCACAGCGCCGGCTCCCGGCTGACCCTGCGCATGGTGGCCATCTTCATCGTCATCTCCCTGACCCCGGTGGGCGTGGTCTACTTCTACTCCTTCAGCTTCCTGCAGGGCGGCATCGACAGCTGGTTCGACGTACGCATCGACCAGGCGATGGAGGACGCGCGCGAACTGGCCCAGGCCTCCCTCGACCTCAACCAGCGGTTGTGGCTCAAATATACCGAGCAGCAGCTGCTCAGCATCACCGACTCCTCGGAGTCCGCGTTGTCGCTGACCATCGCCGAGCTGCGCCAGCAGTCGGGGGCATTGGAGCTCTCCCTGACCGATCTCAACGGGCAGATCATCGCCTACTCCAACGCGGTGGCTTCGGAGCTGGCGCCAACGAAGCCGGACGATTTCATCATGCAGCAGCTGCGCGAGGGCAGCAGCTACGTGGGGCTGGCACGGGAGAAGGACGAGCTGATGATCCGGGTGGCGGTGGAGGACCCGCTGGGCCGGCCCTTCATCATCCAGGGGCTCTATCCCGCCTCCGACCGGGTCAGTGCCCTGTCCGAGAAGCTGGAGCTGGCCTACAACCGCTACAAGGAGCTCTCCTTTCTGCGCCAGTCGCTGAAGCGAAACTTCTCGCTCACCCTCTTCATGGTGCTGATGTTCGCCGTGTTGTCGGCCATCTGGGCGGCCTTCTTCTCGGCCCGCCGCATGGTGGCGCCGATCACCAACATCGCCGCCGGCACCCGCGCCGTGGCCGATGGCGACTACGACCGCCAGCTGCCGGTGCCGCGGGCCAAGGACGAGCTCGCCTTCCTGGTCACCTCCTTCAACGCCATGACCCGGCGCATCGGTCAGGCTCGCGACCAGGCCGACCGCAGCCAGCGCGAGGTGGAGGGGCAGCGGGCCTATCTGGAGACGGTGCTGGGCCGCCTCTCCTCCGGGGTGCTGACCTTCGATGGGGAGCATCGGCTGCGCACCACCAATCCGGCGGCGGAGAAGATCCTCGGCTCCAACCTGCAGCGTCTGATCGGCTCGCCGGTGCAGAGTCTGGCCCTGGCCTCACCGGTGCTGAGGCAGTTCGCCGAGGGGTTGCAGGCGCCCCTGCGCCAGATCCAGGAGGAGTGGCGGGGCGAAGTGACCCTGTTCGGCGGCGAGGGGCGCAAGGTGCTGATCTGTCGCGCCACCCCCTTCGCCCAGCCGGACGGTCCGAGCGGCCATATCGTGCTGTTCGACGATGTGACCGCCCTGATCCGGGCACAGCGCGACGCCGCCTGGGGCGAGGTGGCGCGCCGTCTCGCCCACGAGATCAAGAATCCGCTGACGCCGATCCAGCTCTCCGCCGAACGGCTGCGCCACAAGTACCTGAAGAAAATGCCGGAAAAGGATGCCGAGGTGCTCGATCGGGCGACCCACACCATCGTGCAGCAGGTGGAGGCGATGAAGACGATGGTCAACGACTTTTCCGAATACGCCCGCCCGCCGCAGATGGAGGTCAAACCCCTGCATCTCGACAGGTTGATCGAGGAGGTGGTCGATCTCTACCGGGGCAACAAGGCGGTCCGTTTCAAGGTCGAGCTGACTGCTGAGCAGGCCCGGGTCGAGGCCGACACCCTGCGTATCCGCCAGGTGGTGCACAATCTGGTGAAAAATGCCGTCGAGGCGATGGAGGGGCAGCAACAGGCGCGGGTGGAAGTGAGTTCCAAGGTGGTGAGCCGGGACGAACACCCCTATTATGAGATGCGTGTGCGAGACAACGGTCCCGGTTTCAACGAGTCGATGATTCAGCACCTGTTCGAACCCTACGTCACCTCCAAGCCCAAGGGCACGGGGCTGGGGCTGGCCATCGTGAAGAAGATCGTCGAGGAGCATGGCGGTATCATCTGGGCGGAGAATTGCGGAACCGGAGCCTGTATGGTGATGCAGTTGCCGATGTTGGTGGATCTGGCCCTAGAGGAGAGAGAAGCATGAGTGGCGGCTATGTCCTGGTGGTCGACGACGAGCCGGAGATCCGGAATCTGGTCAAAGAGATCCTGGAAGACGAAGCCTATGAAGTGGCCCTGGCCGCTGACGGACAGGAGGCGCGCAAGGCGCTGCGGGAACGTCGGCCCGAACTGATCCTGCTCGACATCTGGATGCCCGACGTGGATGGCATCACCCTGCTCAAGGAGTGGGGCGAGGAGGAGGGCCTGCCCTGCCCGGTGATCATGATGTCGGGACACGGTACGGTGGAGACGGCGGTGGAGGCGACCCGTCTCGGCGCCTACGATTTTCTCGAGAAGCCCCTCTCCATGGCCAAGATGCTGCTCACCATCGAGCGCGCCCTGGAGGCGGAGCAGCTGAAGCAGGAGAACGTGGGGCTGCGCCGCCACACCCACGCCATTCACGAACCCACCGGCCGCAGCCCGGTGATGCAGCGTCTGCGCGAGCAGGTCAAACGCATCGCCCAGCACGACACCTGGGTACTGGTCACCGGCGAGCCCGGCAGCGGTCGCGAGACCCTGGCCCGCTACCTCCACGCACAGAGCATGCGGCGCGAACGGCCTTTCGTCGAGGTCAGCGTCAACGCCATCGTCAAGGCCAACGCGGCCCAGGAACTGTTCGGCCACGAGGAGGGGGGGCGCATCCACTACGGCCGTCTGGAACAGGCCATGGGCGGCACCCTGTTTCTCGACGAGGTGGCCGACATGGACATGGAGGCCCAGGCCCAGTTGGTGGGGGCGCTCGATACCGGCAGCTTCCTGCGCGTCGGCGGCAGCGAGCCGGTGAGTATCGACGTGCGCATCATCGCCGCCACCACTCACAATCTCGAAGAGGTGGTGCAGGAGGGGCGTTTTCGCGAAGACCTGTTCTACCATCTCAACGTGGTGCCGCTGCACGTGCCGCCGTTGCGGGAACACGCGGAGGATGTGCCGGATCTGCTGAGTTTCTATGTCGACTGGTTCGTGCTGCACGAGAAGCTGCCGTACCGCCACTTCAACGTGGGGGCGCAGAACGTACTGCGCAATCACCCCTGGCACGGCAATGTGCGGGAGCTGAAGAACCTGGTGCAGCGCCTGCTGATCCTGGGCGCGGGATCCGAGATCACCCCTGAAGAGGTGGAGGCGGCCATGGGAGCCCCCGATGTTCGTGCCAGTGGCGGTCTGGAATCGATGATCTCCTTCGATCAGCCCCTGCGCCAGGCGCGGGAGGACTTCGAGAAACTCTATCTTGAGTACCAGCTGCAGCAGAGCGAAGGCAACATCTCGCGCATGGCCAAAACGGTGGGCATGGAGCGCACCCACCTCTACCGCAAGCTGAAATCCCTGGAGATCGAATTCAAGGACAAGCGATGACGGCTGCCCAGTGGGCAATGCAGCAAGTCCGCGGCTGAAACGAATCAAAGCAATTCAATCCCGGGGGGTGGATGACCGCGCCGTTCGGGGACGGATGGTGGGGCAGGGTCCCATAGAATGAATGCGGTGTGCCGGTGCCCGAAATCGGGTTATGACGGCCAGCGATGGTCCGGATGTCGCTCCGCACATGACAGCGGTGGGAAATCTCAAGTAGGATGCGCCTTTCTAAAGCAACGAAGAAGCAATGAAAATAATCATCCTGGGCGCCGGCCAGGTCGGCCGATCGGTGGCCAATGCGTTGGCCAGTGAAGCCAACGACATCACCGTGGTGGATCAGAACGATGCTCTGCTTCAGGAACTGCAGAACCGGCTCGATCTGGGTACGGTGAAGGGACATGCGGGGCAGCCCGATGTGCTGCGGCGCGCCGGTGCCGAGGATGCCGACATGATCCTGGCGGTGACCAACAGTGACGAGACCAACATGGTCGCCTGCCAGGTGGCCTACACCCTGTTCCATACCCCGACCAAGATTGCCCGGGTGCGTGCCCAGGGCTATCTCGACAATCCCCAGCTGTTCGAATCAGGGGCCTTTCCGGTAGACGTCCTGATCAGTCCCGAACAGCTGGTCACCGACTATATCCTCAAGCTGATCGAGTTTCCGGGCGCCCTCCAGGTGCTCGATTTCGCCGATGGCAAGGTACGTTTGGTGGCGGTCAAGGCCTACCATGGCGGACCGCTGGTGGGACACGCGCTCAGCACCCTCTACGAACATATGCCGGACGTCGATGCGCGTGTGGCCGCCATCTACCGCGAGGGTGAGGTGATCCAGCCCAAGGGCGATACCGTGATCAAGGCCGAGGACGAGGTCTTTTTCGTCGCCGCCGCCGAGAACATCCGCTCGGTCATGAGCGAGCTGCGCAAGCTGGAGAGTCCCTATAAGCGCCTGATCATCGCCGGCGCCGGCAACATCGGCCGTCGGCTGGCTTCCGCGCTGGAGCAGAAGTACCGGGTCAAACTGATTGAACGCAATCCGAGCCGGGCGCGCGAGATCGCCGAGCGGCTCGACATGGCCATCGTGCTGCATGGTGACTCCGCGGACGAGGATCTGCTGCTGGAGGAGAACATCGAGAACACCGATGTCTTCTGTGCCGTGACCAACGACGACGAGGCCAACATTCTCTCTGCCATGCTGGCCAAGCGGCTCGGTGCCAAACGCGTGATGTCGCTGATCAACCGTCCCGCCTATGTGGACCTGGTGCAGAGCGGCACCATCGATATCGCCATCTCACCCCAGCAGGCGACCATCGGCACCTTGCTGACCCGGGTGCGCCGGGGCGATGTGGTGCAGGTCCACTCCCTGCGGCGCGGCGCCGCCGAGGCGATCGAAGCGGTGGCCCATGGCGACCGCAGCTCGTCCAAGGTGGTGGGTCGTGCCATCGAGGAGATCAAACTGCCGAAGGGCACCACCATCGGTGCCGTGGTGCGCGGCGACGAGGTGCTGATCGCCCACCACGACACCATGATCGAGAGCGAGGATCACGTGATCCTGTTCCTGGTCGACAAGCGGCGCATCCGGGACGTGGAGAAACTGTTCCAGGTGGGAGTGACTTTCCTATGAGGCCCGAGGGATCGGGACGCGACTGA
>JBNKYJ010000166.1:0-8309 GCA_050300835.1 Sedimenticolaceae bacterium | reverse complement strand
CCTCGATCAGCGCGGCGATGAGAATCATCAACGCACCTGCCCACTCCAGCGGCGCCATCTGTTCACCACCAATCAGAGTGGCAGAGACCAAGGCAGCCAACAGTTCGAGAATAAGGATCACCGAGGCGCGTCCAGCCTCCAGGTGAGTGACGCCATACTGCGCCCCCAGATTGGCCGGTAGCAGCCAACCGAGGGCATAGAGTGCCACCCCGCCCCAGACCAGCGGCGCCACTGAGGGTAGCCAGGAGACATCGGTCACGACCAATCCCACTCCCGCGAGACTGGCACAACCGATGAACATGGCCGAGAGCTTGGCGGAGAGAGGCAGCTCCTGCACACGGCGAAAGACCAGATTATTCATGGCATAGAGAAAACCGGCCAGCAGTCCGAACAGCTCAAACCCGGAGGGGACGGATTTAAGGATATCGACCCCACCCAACACCAGCCAGGCGCCTGTCAACGCGAGGCCCACACCGAGCCAGCGCATTCCGTCGACCCGCTCCCCCAGAATCAATCGCCCCCCCAGCATGCCCCACAGGGGCAACAGATAGAAGAGCACCATGGCACGCACCACTTCGCCATAGACCATGGCCAGGGTGAAGGCGAGGTTGGCACCACCGCCAAGCAATGCTATCAGCACCAATGCGCTTGCACTGTTGCCGCTTCCAGGCTGCCTGAAAGCAAAAAACAGGGTAACGATCGCCAGCAGGCTGAAAGTGGCAAAGGCCAGACTCAGCCCGTCGAGACCCGCTTCACCCAGGGCCTTCAACGGTAACCAGGCACAACCCCAAAACAGGGAAGCTCCCATCAGCGAAGCCACATAGCGGTTCATCGCTCATGTCTCTGCCGGAAAGCGGCGAAGTGGTCGCGCTCGCACTGCTGCATCCACTGATTGATCTGCCACAGATCGCCCACCGGCTCTTCGCTGAAAGGGATCAGGTGCAGATAGCCGTCGGGGCCGAACTCGGGCGTCATGGTCGAGACTGTGCGCCCTGCCGTCTGCTGCGCCTGCCAGAGAATCTCCCACCAGCGTTGATGGGCCGCCAACGCCTCCGCGTAGGCCGGCGCGGCGGGATGGGGCACCTGCGGCCCCTGGTCGAACCCGACGCGGGCGTGAATATGGGCTACCTGCGGCGCGATCGACTCGATAACCTCCAGCTCGCTGTCCATCAGGCGCTCGCAGACTACACACCAGTGGCTGAAGTCGGCGGTCAGTTTCAGATTCGGCAGATCGGCAGCCAGACGCTGGGTAATCCAGGGATTGAACAGGGAACGGCTGCGGTGGGTCTCGAAAGCGATCTCGACACCCTGTTTGTCGGCCAACTCCATCCCCTGCTCGAAAAATCGCCGACTCATCGCTTCCGGCCAGGCATCGCAGCCGCCAATGCAGTTGACCCGCAGGGGATTGAGTTCCCGGCACGCCTCCAGACCCTGTGCCAGGGTGGCTAGGTGCTCTTCCAAACTGGCATGCCGCTCGGGCACGTAACTGCCCGCGGTAGTGATCTCGGCAATATAGCTGAGCCGGTTGGCCGCCAGCGCCTCGCCGAAGACCGCCCGCCGCGAGGGATCGGCCGGAGCCTGTCCCTCGATACCATCGAATCCGGCCTTGGCCGATTCGGCGGCGGCATCCGCCGGATCGCCAGCGTAGCCCCAGAGAGTACGCAACAGATTCAGCTCCACGACAGCACCTCAATGCGCCGTGACAAAAGAGACGCCGAGCACGCCGACAAATGCCCGACCATCGCCCACCGGGGTGCCTGGATCGTCACCGTGCAACACGCGCTCTACCCGGTGCCGGTGATAACTGCCGAGCAATGCCTCCAGTGGCAGAACATGGGTATCCTCTGCCGAAAAGAGCTCCCGGTGCAGCTGTGGCAAATCGTACCAGGGCAGATTCGGTTTCAAGTGGTGGGCGTTGTGGTAGCCGAAGTTGAGCGTCAGCAGATTGATCCAGGGATGGGAAAGCGAGAGATTCGAATAGGTATTGCGCTGCTCGAATGCCCGATCTGCCGTTTTGCCTTTTTTGGCTTCCCGGCTGTCCAGAGCCATCACCACCGGATAGGTATGTTGGTGCACATCCATAAAGCGGATCATATGCAGGAAGAGTATGTAGCCCAATGGATAGGTGAGCAGGATAACCGGGTTGTACCAGGCCATTGCGCCGAAAAGACTGCCCCGGATCAGCAACTGCGTCACCACCCTGTCCCGGTGATGCCGTCGGGTGTCGAGCATGAGGGGCAGCAACAGCACCAACCCGTGCATCAGCAGATCGACAGCGGGGATATAGGCCCACTCCAGCCTCTCGATCACCTGCCGCAAAGCGGGATGGCGCTGTAACAACGCCCGGTAGTCGTAGGCGATGACATCGGCCCGGTCCACATGGTGACGCATGTGCTTGCGGCGGATGTCCCGGTAGTCGCCATAGCCACCTCCCGCGAGCCAGCTCAGCACACCTCCCAGCCAGTGGTTATGGCGCTGGTCGGCAAAGACCGTGCTGTGGATGCACTCGTGGATTACATAGGCGCCGATGACCAGTCCGTGCGCCAACAGCAGACTGCCCAGCAGGGCGATCGGCAGGGGCTGAAACAGGATCAGCGCCAAGCCGCTGCCATAGCTGATCAGCACATAGGCAATAGCGACCAGGTGGAGCCAACCCCTTTTGGCGTCACGCAGCAGGCGCATCGGGTCCCCCTTGCGCAATGAACTGGCGCCAGCCGCCGAATTGGCTGATCTCCCGGGAGTTGGCCAGGATATAGCTCTCGCAGAGGAACCCGATGACCCGGCTGCCATCGGCCAGCTCAACCCTGCCAAGCCCCAGGGGAGCGGGAATCTGATTCAGGAAATCGCCCAGATTGACCACCGGCAGTTCCCACACCTCCAGCTCGATAGCGGATCCTCCGTCGGAACGGACCAGACCGGGTCGGTAAGGCGGACCACCCGGCAACAGATAGAAGCGATAGGCGGCAGCCGTAGTGGTCTTTTGCAACAGACGACCACCCCGCTCGAGGAGCTGGATATTCAGCGGCAACCCCTCCATGTGAGCGCCGCAGACGGCAACGGGGAGATAGCCGGTCCGGTTGCCCGCCGCAAGCGGGTTCCCCGCCAGCGGCTGACCGGTGGCGCCCAAGGTTTCGCCCAGTTGAGCGTGCAGTCGCGAAGCGGCGCCCAGCAGCGACAGATCGTAGAAAGCCGGCGCAAACAGGGTCACGCCGTTGGGCAGGCCGTCCTTGCGAAAACCGGCCGGCACCGCGACCGCGGCAAGATCAAGCAGGTTCATGAAATTGGTATAGGTGCCCAGATTGCTGTTGAACCGGATCGGATCGGCCTCGACCTGATCAATGCCGTAGATGGTGCCGGCAGTCGGTGTGACGACGAAGGCCACCTCATCCCAGACCTTCTCGCTGATACGCCGCAGATCGGCCAATCGGTATTGCGCGGCGAAGGCCTCAGCAGCCGTACCCGCAGCCCCGCTAGCGATGATTCGCCGGGTCACCTCGAGCAGCGCTTCCGGCTTCTCCTCGATGAGTCTCCCGGCGGCCAGATAGCGTTCAGCCACCCAGGGGCCTTCGTAGAGCAACCTGGCTGCCTCGAGGAAGGGAGCAAAATCGATCTCGAGCGGTTCGCCGCCGCATGCCTTCAGCCCTTCGATGGCGTCTCGATAGAGCCGCCCGGTGCCGCTATCGCCGAAAAATTCCAGCTGCGAATCCTTCGGCACACCGAAACGGAACCCCGTCTCGGAGATGCCGTGCCCCAGTAGCGGAGACTGCATCGGCCGGGCATAGGTATCGGCCTTGTCGTAGACGGCCGCCACCTGGAACACCCGGCTCGCATCCCGGCTGTCGAGGGTAAAGAGGGAGACCACATCGAGGGTGCGGCAGGCGGGCACCACCCCCCGGGTCGAGAGCAGCCCCCGGGTCGGTTTCAGCCCCACCAGGTTGTTGAAGGCCGCCGGCACCCGGCCGGATCCGGCGGTGTCGGTACCGAGCGCAAAGCTGACCTGCCCCAGGGCCACTGCCACCGCGGAGCCAGCGCTGGAGCCGCCGGCGATGTAGTCGTCATTGAAAGCATTGTGGCAGACCCCGTAGGGGGAGCGCACCCCCACCAGACCGGTGGCGAACTGGTCCAGATTGGTCTTGCCCAGCGGAATCGCCCCGGCGTCGATCAGGCACTGCACGACGAAGGCGCTCTCGGTTGGCTGGTAGGCGTAATCAGGACAAGCCGCCGTGGTTGGCAGACCAACCAGGTCGATGTTGTCCTTGATGGCGAAGGGGATGCCGTAGAGGGGATGGGTTTGCGGCGAAGCCCCTTCCAGAGAGGTGACGTAACCCTGGAGCGCTTCCCGGTCGAGCCGGCTGATCCAGATCGGATTGTCGCCCGCCGCCTCGATGCGGGCGAGCGCGATGTCGACCACCTCGGCCGGTGTAAAGCGCCCTTCCCGGTAGCCGGCAAGCAGCGCCTCGATAGTGAAGCTCTGTTGTGAATCGATGCTCATGACGCCTCCAGCTCCAGGATGATGACGGCCTGCCCGGCCGAGACCGGGCTGCCCTGAGCGGCCAGCACCTCGCGTACCGTACCCGCCTCATCGGCGGCGATGGTGATCTCCATCTTCATCGCTTCGATGATGACCAGTGGATCACCCACTTCAACCTTGTCGCCCGATTTCACCGCCAGCTCCCAGACACTGCCGGTAACTGATGAGGCGACTGCCAGACAACCCGGCGGGATCTCCAACCCGGCATCGCTGGCGCTGACATCCTCCGGCAGATCACTCGTGTAGGTGGCCTGACCCGCCTCCTCCCAACGTTGACGCTCGGCGTCGAAGGCGGCCTGCTGGCGCAGTTTGAAGCGCTCGATCTCACCGGCGTTCCGCTCGAGAAAGACCCGGTAGTCGCCCAACTTGAGGGTGGTCTCTTCGATATGCAGGTTGAAGCCGCCCTGGGGAAACGCCTCGCGCATCCGTTTCAGCTCCTGCTCGGAGACGGGGTAGAAACGGAGCTGGTCGAAAAAGCGCAGCAGCCACTGCTTGCCCTGCGTGAAGTCTTGGGTCTGGCGATAGCGGTTCCACATCTGCACCGTGCGGCCGACGAACTGGTAGCCGCCCGGCCCCTCCATGCCGTAGACGCAAAGATAGGCGCCGCCAATGCCGACCGCGTTCTCCGGGGTCCAGGTGCGGGCCGGGTTGTACTTGGTGGTGACCAGACGGTGGCGCGGATCGAGCGGAGTGGCCACCGGCGCGCCCAGATAGACATCGCCCAGCCCCATCACCAGATAGCTGGCGCTGAAGAGGATCTCCTTGACCTGCTCGATCGACTCCAGGCCGTTGATGCGGCGGATGAACTCGATGTTGCTGGGACACCAGGGAGCATCGGATCTCACCGACTGCATGTACTTATCGATCGCCAGCCGGGTCGAGGGGTCGTCCCAGGAGAGAGGCAGATGCACGATGCGGCTGGGTACGCTCATCTCGTCGATCGACGGCAACTGTGACTCGGCAGCCAGCAGCCGCTGCACCAGCTCACCCTGGGCAATGGTGCGGCTATCGTAGTGGATCTGCAGGGAGCGAATGCCTGGTGTCAGGTCGAGCAGCCCCTCGATCGCCTCTTGATGCAGCCACTCCATCAGGGCGTGAACGCGAAAACGCAGCTCCAGATCGAGCACCAGTGGGCCGTACTCCACCAGCAGGTATTTATCTCCCGACTGCCGATAGCAAATTGCCGGGGCGTCGCCTTGTTCGTCGCGTGTGGCGACGATAGGCGTCGACTGCGTGTCGATGACATGTGGCTCGATTGGCTGCGTCATGGCGGGTCGCAAGCACAGGATCATCTCCTCCTGGGCCTGCTCAAGGCGCACCGCCTCGTTGTAGGTGACAGGCCGGAAGCGGATGCGGTCCCCCGGCGAGAGCTGTCCCACCTTCCACAAATCGGCGCTGACGATGGTGACCGGACAGACGAAACCGCCCAGGCTGGGACCGTCTGGGCCGAGGATCACCGGCATATCGCCGGTAAAGTCGATGCTGCCGATGGCGTAGGCGTTGTCGTGGATGTTCGACGGGTGCAGCCCCGCCTCCCCGCCGTCGCTACGCGCCCACTGGGGCTTGGGTCCGATCAGCCGTACGCCAGTGCGTGAGGAGTTGTAGTGAACCTCCCAGTCGGTGGCGAAGAAGGTCTCGATATCTTTGTCGGTGAAGAAGTCGGGAGCACCGTGTGGACCGTACATCACATGGATATCCCAGCTGCGGGTAGGGGCCGGGATCAGCTCGGTCGGCAACGCGCTTACCGGCTCGGTAAGCTGCGACTGTTCCTCGATGCGCAGCACATCCCCCACCTGCAACGCCCGCCCGGCATGACCGCCGAACTGGCCCAGGGTGAATGTGGCGCGACTGCCCATGTATCGAGGCACATCGAAGCCGCCACGCACTGCCAGGTAGGCACGCACACCGGTACCTTCGACTGCTCCCAGCTTCAGTACATTGCCTGCCTTCACGGACAGCGAGCACCAGAAGTCGACTGGCTCTCCATCGAGCTGCGCTTTCATGACGGCGCCGGTCAGCGCGATGGTGCAGTCGCGGTTGAACTTGAGGCTCGGTCCATTGAGAGTCAGCTCCAGGCCGGCGGCATTTTGGGGGTTACCGACCAGGCGGTTGGCAAGACGGAAGGCCAGCGCATCCATCGGCCCGGACGGCGGGATGCCCACGTCCCAGTAGCCTGTGCGGCCCGGATAGTCCTGTACCGTGGTCTGGGTACCGGGTGCCAAGACATCAATGGTAGGGGCCTGGTAGTCGACCCGATCGAGATAACGGGTGTAGTGCTCACCCTGAACGAAAACCGGATCATCGGCAATCCGCCGCAAATAGTCGAGATTGTTTTCGATGCCGTAGAGGGCAGAGCGGTTCAGCGCCACCAGCAGCCGAGTACGCGCTGCCTCACGGCTGTCACCCTTGACGATCACCTTGGCGATCATCGGATCGTAGTATGGGGGAATCTGACTACCCGTCTCGACCCAGGTATCGACCCGCACCTCCTCGTCGAAGCGCACCTCGGTGAGCAGGCCGCTGCTGGGCTGGAACGCCTTGCCCGGGTCCTCGGCATAGAGCCGCACCTGGATCGCCGCGCCCTGAGGCGCGTGCCGGTAGCTGTCGAGGAAGCCTTTCTCGCCCGCCGCCAGGCGCACCATCCAGGCCACCAGGTCGACACCGGTCACCTGCTCGGTGACGCCGTGCTCCACCTGCAGACGGGTGTTCACTTCCAGGAAGTAGAATTCACGGCTGCGGGTATCATAGACGAACTCCACGGTGCCGGCGGAGCGGTAGCCGACCGCCTCGCCGAGCCGTACTGCCGCCTCCATCAGCGCTTCGCGCTGTTGTTCGCTGAGACCGGGAGCCGGCGTCTCCTCCACCACCTTCTGATTGCGTCGCTGCAGCGAGCAGTCGCGCTCGCCCAGGGCCACCACCCTGCCCTCGCCATCACCGAAGATCTGTACCTCGATATGACGGGCGTACTCGATGTACTTTTCCAGAAAGATACCGCTCTGGCTGAAGTTGTTGAGCGCCAGCCGCGCCACCGTGTGGAAGGCCTCGCCCAACTCCGCCTCGCTGCGGCAGAGCTGCATGCCGATGCCGCCGCCGCCGGCGGTGCTCTTCAGCATCACCGGATAGCCGATGCGCATGGCCTCGGCCTTGGCCTGGTCCAGGTCATCGAGCAGGCCGGTCCCAGGCAACAGCGGCAGCCGGTTCTTCTCCGCCAGTTGCCGCGCGGTGTGCTTGAGGCCGAAGTCGCGCATCTGCCGCGGGGTCGGGCCGATGAAGGCGATTCCCGCCGCCTCGCAGGCCTCGGCAAAGGCGGCGTTCTCGCTGAGGAAGCCGTAGCCGGGGTGGATGGCGTCGACATCCTGCTCTTTTGCCAGCGCCAGGATCCTGCCGGTGTCGAGATAGCTCTCCGAAGCCGCCGGCGGCCCGATGCAGAAGGCCTGGTCGGCCTGGCTCACGTGGGCCGAGTGGCGGTCGGCCTCCGAGTAGACGGCGACTGAGGCAATGCCCAGGGATTTGAGGGTGCGGATGATCCGGCAGGCGATGGCGCCCCGGTTGGCTATAAGAACCTTGTTGAACATGGTCTCGCTCTTTGCGGGTCGTCCCGTTCTTTTCTTCTCGCGACAGGTCGTCCTGCCGGAGTTTTCATTCAGCCTGTTTGGTGGAGCCCTGCCCCACCGAGACCAGCCGGCCTTAATCCCACACCAGTACCTCCACCGGCGTAGGATTATAAGCATTGCAGGGGTTGTTGAGCTGGGGGCAGTTGGAGATCAACACCAGCACG
>JBNKYJ010000165.1:0-37179 GCA_050300835.1 Sedimenticolaceae bacterium | reverse complement strand
TTTCACGCCCAGTTGTTCCACGACAATTTTACGAACTCGTTCTACGACATCGCTCATTTTGTTAATTTCCTCTGGATTATCCGACGGCCTCGCATAGGACCGATGCGGTATTGTAGTAACAAAAAACCGTTGAGAAAAGCGTAAACCTCATGCGAATCAAGATCGCTTAAATCAACACATTTTATTAATTAATTCTGATGGTTATGAGACATCCTTGAGAACACGCCACAATAGCGCGCCCGTCTCATTCACGCTCACACCATATACATCCCGCCATTCACATGCAGGGTCTCGCCGGTGATATAGCGTCCCGACTCACCCGCCAGGAAGAGTACGGCATTGGCCACATCCTCGGGCTGTCCCAGATGCTGTAGAGGGATGCTGTCCACCAGCTGCTTGCGCTGGGCCTCCGGCAACTCCCTGGTCATATCGGTCTCGATGAAACCGGGCGCCACCGAGTTCACCGTGATGCCCCGTGAGCCCACTTCACGCGCCATCGAGCGGGTGAAACCGTGAATGCCCGCCTTGGCCGCTGCGTAGTTGGTCTGTCCCGCATTGCCCATGCTGCCGACGACCGATGAGATATTGATGACACGCCCCTTGCGCGCCTTCATCATGCCGCGCAGGACCGCTTTGCTGAGCCGGAAGACGGAGCTGAGATTAGTGTTGATAATCGCATCCCACTCCTCGTCCTTCATCCGCATCAACAGATTGTCGCGGGTGATGCCGGCATTGTTCACCAGGATGGTGGGATTGCCGAATTCGCTCGCTATCGCCGCCATCAGGGCGTCGACGGAGGCCTGATCCGAGACATTGAGGAGCATGCCTTTGCCTTTTTGACCTGCGGCCTGCATGCGCTCGGTGATGGCCGTGGCACCCCCATCCGAGGTTGCCGTGCCGATCACGGTGGCGCCGGCCTGGGCCAGCTTGTCGGCGATAGCGGCACCGATTCCCCGGCTGGCGCCGGTGACCAGGGCGATTTCGTTTTCCAGACTCATTTCACTGTCTCCAGAGCGTCTTTCAGGGTATCGGGATCGAAGACGCCGATTCCTTTGAGGTTCTTATCGATTCGCTTGGTAAGACCGGCCAGTACCTTGCCGGGACCGGCCTCGTAGAGACTGTCGATACCTTCGGCAGCCATCCTCTGCACCGTCTCCACCCAGCGGACCGGGCTGTAAAGCTGTGCTGAGAGCAACTGGCGAATAGCGTCCGCGTCATCGGCCGCCTCCACGTTCACATTGTGCAGAACGGGAATCCGTGGCGCGGTGATGGCGATCTCCGCCAGACGCTGACTCAGGCGCTCGGCGGCGGGACGCATCAGGGCACAGTGGGAAGGCACACTGACCGGCAGCGGCAGCGCCCGTTTGGCACCGGCGTCTTTGGCCAGTTCGCAAGCCCTCTCGACCGCCGCTTTGGTACCGGCAATCACCACCTGCCCCGGGGAATTGAAGTTGACCGCTTCGACCACCTCAGACTGCGCCGCTTCGCTGCAGACGGCACGCACCTGGTCGTCGTCCAGACCCAGGATGGCGGCCATGCCACCACTGCCGGCGGGTACCGCCTCCTGCATGAAGCGCCCCCGGTCCGCAACCAGGCCGACCGCATCGGTAAAGTTCATGGCACCGGCGCAGACCAGGGCCGTATATTCCCCCAGACTGTGGCCGGCCATCATTTTGGGCGAAGCGCCGCCTTCCGACTGCCAGACCCGCCACACGGCGACACCGGCCGCCAGCATGGCCGGTTGGGTCTTTGCGGTCTGGTTGAGCTCTTCGGCCGGGCCGTTCTGCACCAGTTGCCAGAGATCGTAGCCGAGGGCGGCCGAGGCTTCGGCAAAGGTCTCGATGACCGCAGGATAGGCTTCCGCCAGCACACCCAACATACCAACGGCCTGGGACCCCTGGCCCGGAAAAACAATGCAAAAGCTGGAATCACTCATGTTCTGTTTCTTCTTGCTAGCGGATCCGTTCGCTGGCGCTAGAATTTCGCCAGCACCGAGCCCCAGGTAAAGCCGCCGCCGAAAGCCTCCATGAGCAGGGTCTCTCCGCGTTGGATGCGCCCGTCCCTGACCGCCACATCAAGCGCCAGGGGAACGGAGGCGGCCGAGGTATTGCCATGTTGATCGACCGTCACCACCACCCGCTCCATGGGGGTTTGCAGCTTTCTTGCCGTCGCATTGATGATGCGGATATTTGCCTGATGGGGTATGAGCCAGTCCACGTCGGACTTCTTCATTCCGTTGGCCCGGAGGGTCTCGTCGACGATCCGGCCGAGCGTGGTGACCGCCATCTTGAACACCTCGTTGCCGCGCATCTCCATGTAGGCGGCGCCCTGTTGCAGCTGTTCGTAGCCTCGGGAGACACCGGTCGGCACCCGCAGCAACTGCTCGAAGGCGCCATCGGCGTGCAGATGTGTCGAGATGATGCCCGGTTCGTCGCTGGCTTCGATGACCACGGCACCGGCACCGTCACCGAACAGGACGCAGGTGTTGCGATCGGACCAGTCGATAATGCGGGAAACGGTTTCAGCGCCGACGACCAACGCCTTGGTCGCCGCGCCGGTCTTGATGAATTTGTCGGCCACGCTGAGCGCATAGACAAAACCGGTACAGACCGCCTGCACATCGAAGGCAGCCGGTCCGTGAATCCCGAGCCGGGCCTGCAACAGGCAGGCGGTACTCGGGAACACCTGGTCCGCGGTAGTCGTCGCCACCACCACCAGATCGATATCGGTTGGTTTGAGACCGGCCATCTCGAGCGCATTGCGCGCCGCCTTCTCCGCCAGGTCGCAGGTATACTCATCTTTCGCTGCGATGTGGCGCTGCTTGATGCCCGTGCGATCGAAGATCCACTGGTCGGTGGTGTCTACGGTCTTTTCCAGATCCTTGTTGGTGACGACCTTTTCCGGAAGATAGCCCCCTGTTCCTGTAATCTTGGAATAGATCACGCGATCTCCCTTTTTTCGAGATGCGTCTTGACCTGCTCGGCGATACGGATCGGCACGTCGGTGAGCACCTCTTTCTTGGCGATCGAAATCGCATTCATAAAGGCGAGCTTGTCGGCACTGCCGTGACTTTTGATGACGATGCCCCTCAACCCGAGCAGGCTGGCGCCATTGTAACGCCGGGGGTCGATACGCTTACGCAGCGAGCGCAGGACCGGTAAAGCCACCAGTCCCGCCAGCATGGTCAGCGGATTCTTCTTGAACTCCTGTTTCATGAAGTGGCTGATCATCTTGGCCACGCCCTCACTGCTCTTCAGTGAGATGTTACCGACAAAGCCGTCCGCGACGATCACATCGGTGCCGCCCTTGTAGATGTCGTCGCCTTCCACAAAGCCCACGTAGTTGAGGGAGCTGTTGGCCAACAGTTCGTCGGCCCGCTTCACCTGTTCGTTGCCCTTGATCTCCTCCTGCCCGATGTTGAGCAGACCGATACGGGGGTTGCTGATCTCGGCCACTGCCGAAACCTGCTCACTGCCCATGACGGCGAACTGAAAGAGATGATCAGCCGTGCAGTCCACGTTGGCCCCCAGATCGAGCACATAGGTCTGCCCTTCGATGGAGGGAAGCGCGGTGATGATGGCCGGACGATCGATGTTCGGCAGCATCTTGAGCACAAAGCGTGATGTGGCCATCAGGGCACCGGTGTTGCCGGCACTGACACAGGCATCCGCCTCGCCGGATTTCACCAGATCGATGGCGACGCGCATGGAGGAGTCCTTTTTTCCTCGCAGGGCCTTGGAGGGCAGGTCATCCATCTCCACCGTCTCGGAGGCGTGCTTGACCACCAGCCGCTCGCCGAAGGGATGGCTGCCGATCTTATCCAGCAGAACCTCCTGACGGCCGACCAGTATGAGCCGGCTCTCCCTGTCTCGCTTCAGATACTCGAGTGCTGCGGGCACCACGACATCTGCCCCGAAATCCCCACCCATAGCGTCTAGTGAGATTGTGACCGGTTTGCTCATTCGTTACTGAATATACCCAGATGAAAAGAACCCGGCAGAGGGCTCGGCCCTGTGCACGGGTTCAGTCTCGCCGATGGATCAGGGGGCGTGGAAAGATTATTCGCCCTTGGTGTTGACAACCTTGCGGCCCTTGTAGAAGCCGTCGGCGGTCACATGGTGGCGCAGATGCACCTCACCGGAGGTGGAGTCGATAGAGAGGGTTTCCCCTTTCAGCGCATCATGGGCACGGCGCATGCCACGCTTGGAAGGGGTCTTTCTGTTTTGTTGAACAGCCATGGCTGATCTCCTGAAGCAATAGTCAAAAAAATTATTCTTTATCGCGTTTCAGTTCGGCGAGGACCGCGAAGGGATTCCTGTCCGTCCTGTTTTCTGTTTCAACCGGTTCATCTCCGCCCTTGGCCACCAAAGCAGCCGGACAGGCACCGGTTTCATGCATTGCCACCTGTGGCAGCAGCAACAGCAATTCGTCTTCGATCAGATCCCTGAACACCACCCTGTCATCCTCAACCATACAGGGATCGAGCGCTTCCGGCAGCAGGCCGGCCTGTTCGATCCCTTCGACGAAGGCCAGCGAGACATTCGCCTCGACCGGATAGCTTACCGCCTCCAGGCAACGCTGGCATTCGAGCACCAGATCGGCGGTGATCGATCCCGTCAGCACAGCCCGGCGCTCACTGTCACGTTCAAAACGGAGATCGAAGCGCACCTCACCTTCCGTTTCCCGCAGACAGCGGCATAACCTTGGCAGAGCATCGAGCCTGAACACCCCGCTGACCGTCTTGCCGAGATCGGCGTAACGCCAGGGATCGAGACGATCAGGAATACGCTGCGACATAAGCGCGCAATAATATTATGGGAGGGGCTCCCGTGTCAAAAAAACACGGGAGCCCAGTAGGATAAGTCAATCAGCCGCCGACAATGGCGAGCAGGACACCTGCCGCGACGGCGGAGCCGATAACGCCCGCCACGTTGGGGCCCATGGCGTGCATCAGCAGAAAGTTGTGGTGATTGGTCTCGAGACCGACCTTGTTCACCACCCGCGCCGCCATGGGCACCGCGGATACGCCGGCGGCGCCGATCAACGGGTTGACCTTGCCTCCGGTAACCTTGTGCATGATCTTGCCCATGATGACACCGGCAGCGGTGCCGACACAGAATGCGAAGGCGCCCAGGGCGAGGATGCCCAGGGTGTCGATGGTCAGGAACTTGTCCGCCGACAGCTTGGAACCCACGGCCAGGCCCAGGAAGATGGTCGTGATGTTGATGATCTCATTCTGCGCCGCATGGCTCAGACGATCGACCACACCGCTCTCGCGCAACAGATTGCCAAAGGTCAGCATGCCGATCAGTGGCGCCGCCGAGGGCAGGAAGATGATGCAGAGCAGGAGCACGGCGAAGGGAAACAGCACCTTCTCCAGTTTCGAGACATGGCGCAGCTGCTGCATCACCACGCCACGTTCGCTCTCCGTGGTGAGCGCCCGCATGATCGGCGGCTGTATGATCGGCACCAGTGCCATATAGGAATAGGCGGCAACGGCGATGGCACCCAGCAGATCCGGGGACAGCCGTGACGCCAGAAAGATGGCCGTGGGTCCGTCCGCCCCGCCGATAATGGCAATCGCGGAGGCATCCGCCAGCGAGAAATTGAAGCCCGGTATGAAGTTCAGCGCCAATGCCCCCATGAGAGTGACGAAGATGCCGAACTGGGCCGCCGCACCCAGCAGCAATGTCCAGGGCATGGCGATGAGCGCGCCGAAATCGGTCAACGCGCCGACCCCCATGAAGATCAGCAGTGGAAACACGCCGGTCTCTATACCCACATGGTAGATGTAGCCGAGCAGTCCCTCACTGCCGGCGATTCCCGCGACCGGGATATTACTGAGAATGGCGCCGAATCCGATCGGCACCAACAACAGCGGCTCGAACTTTTTGACCAGCGCCAGGTAGATCAATACACAGCCGACGCCCATCATGAGCGCCTGCCCCCATGTCATATTGGCCAGCCCGGTGGACTGCCAAAGCGCGTCTACGCCTACCTCGACCATGTCAGGACAGACTCAGCAGAGGGGTGCCGACCTGAACCGTGTCGCCCTCTTTGACGAGGATCTGGGCGACGGTACCGCCGGTCGTGGCGCGCACTTCGGTCTCCATCTTCATCGCCTCGAGCACCATCACCACATCGCCGGCATTGATACTCTGGCCCACGGCCACCTTGATGGTATGGATGTTACCCGACAGCGGTGCATTGATGTTCTCACCGCCTGCGGCAGGTGCGGGTGCAGGCGTCGCCGCAGGAGCCGAAGCCGGTGTCACTTCGGTGACCGCTCCGGCCGGTGTGACCTTGACGTTGTAAGTCACCCCGTTGACTTCCACCTGGTAGGCCTCCGGACCTCCTGCAGGTGTGGGTGCGGCGGCAGCCGGCGCGGCCGCCGGCGCCGCCTCGGGCTCACTGCCCGGAGCCGGTTCGAAGGCGTCAGGGTTGTGACGATTCTTGAGGAACTTCAGGCCGACCTGGGGGAACAGGGCGTAGATCAGCACATCGTCGACCTCGGCCTCGGCCACGTCAATGCTGTGCTCCTTGGCCAGGTCCCGGAATTCGCCGGTGAGCCTGTCCAACTCATCGTCCAGCAGGTCGGCGGGACGACAGGTGATCGACTCCTCTCCATCAGCCAGTACACGGGCCTGTAACTCGGCATTGACGGGCGCCGGAGTGGCACCGTACTCGCCTTTGAGTACACCCTCGGTCTCCTTGGCGATGCTCTTGTAGCGTTCACCCATGAGGACATTGATGACCGCCTGGGTTCCCACGATCTGGGAGGTCGGCGTGACCAGCGGGATATAGCCCAGGTCTTCACGCACCCGGGGAATCTCCTCCAGCACCTGGTCCAGCTTGTCGGTGGCGCCCTGCTCCCGCAGTTGGTTCTCCATGTTGGTCAGCATGCCGCCCGGCACCTGTGCCACCAGGATGCGGGAGTCGACACCCCTGAGGGAACCCTCGAACTTGGCGTATTTCTTACGCACTTCACGGAAGTAGGCGGCGATCTCCTCCAGCAGTTTGAGATCGAGGCCGGTATCCCGCTCGTTGTCTTGCAGAATGGCCACCACCGACTCGGTGGCGGAGTGGCCGTAGGTCATGCTCATGGAGGAGATGGAGGTATCCACCATATCGATACCGGCCTCGGCAGCCTTGATGTTGGTGGCGGTGCTCATGCCGGTGGTGGCATGACACTGCATGGCGATCGGAATGGAGATGTTTTGCTTCAGCTTGGTGACCAGCTCGAAGGCCACGTAGGGATTGAGCAGACCCGCCATATCCTTGATGCAGATGGAGTGACAACCCATGTCCTCCAGGCGCTTACCCATGTTGACCCAGTAGTCCATGTTGTGCACCGGACTGACGGTATAGGACATGGTGCCCTGGGCATGTTTCTCGACCTGCAGCGTTGCCTGTACGGCCGTCTCCAGGTTTCGCAGGTCATTCATGGCATCGAAGATGCGGAAAACATCCACCCCGTTGATGGCTGCCCGTTCGACGAATTTCTTGACCACGTCGTCGGCATAGTGGCGGTATCCAAGGATATTCTGCCCCCGAAACAGCATCTGCATCGGGGTCTTGGGCATGGCGGCCTTGAGCCGGCGGATACGCTCCCAGGGATCTTCGCCGAGAAACCGGATACAGGCATCGAAGGTGGCGCCGCCCCAGGTCTCGAGTGACCAGAAACCGACCTGGTCGAGTTTCTCCGCGATGGGCAGCATGTCGTCGATACGCATGCGAGTGGCGAAGAGGGATTGATGCGCATCGCGCAGTACAACGTCTGTGATACCGAGTGGTTTGTTATCGCTCATAAGCTAACCGCCGTTTTCCTGTGAACAGCCTGAATCATGATGTGGAATGATGATTTGAAATTAAACAGACTAACTGTGGGTGTCGCGATATCGGGAAACGGCTGCTGAGATCACAGCAATCAAATCGCCCCTCACGTTGCCCTGTCCCTGCGCTGCCCCCGCAGACGGATAGGTTAACGTGTCCGAACTCCCCTGTCGCTCTGAAATGAAAGAGGCCACCAGCGACATGCCTTTCATGGCAAAAACCAAGGTGAGAAGGAATATGAAGACAATTCCCATCCCAACGACCATGAGGCTTACACCAGACATCAGCATGTCAGAAATTGGCATCGTTCAGTTGTCTCGTTGTGGTTATTCGAGCCTTTCTACGTTGTGGAAAGGCGTGTTGTCAAGCAGCAGTTATCTCAAAATAATCTCATAACATATTGTTTATGAATCACTTTGTTATTTTTTATTTAGAATATACATGGTCAGTATTTAATAAACCAATGATACTGGCCTTTAGCTATAGAAAAGTAGTCGTTAGGCACCAAAACTACAATACCTCTGTTAACATCCCCGCATCTGAGGTTCATTCCAGAGTTGTCCCATGCCTGAAGCCGTCTCCCACCCCCATCTCCCACTGATTCTGGCCTCCAGTTCCCCTTATCGGAGAGAGGTCCTCAGTCGACTCGGTGTCGAGTTCGGCAGCGTCTCCCCGGAGATAGACGAATCCCCTCGAGACAATGAACAACCGGAACAACTGGTCAGGAGGCTGGCCGAGGAGAAGGCGCGCGCAGTGGCGAACTCCCATCCGCAGGCTTTGATTATCGGATCCGACCAAGTGGCGACACTGGAAGACAAGGTGCTGGGAAAACCCGGCACGCATGAGCGTGCGGTTGAGCAATTGACCCAGACTTCGGGCAAACGCGTCACTTTCCAGACCGGTCTCTGTCTATTGAACAGTGAAACCGGCAGCCTCCAGGTCTGCTGCGAGCCCTATCATGTGAAATTTCGCGACCTGACAGCCGAGGAAATCGACCACTACCTTTCGAAAGAGCAACCCTACGACTGCGCAGGCGCATTCAAGTCGGAAGGGTTGGGGGTCTGTCTCTTCGAACGTATGGAGGGTGACGATCCTGCCTCCCTGATCGGGTTACCCCTGATCAAGCTGGTCGATATGCTGCGCAACGAAGGTCTCGACGTCCTGCTGGCGTAGACGAATCATCTTAGACCGGGCGATGTCAGTCCCGAAACCGAACGATCCCGGGAATAAGGGTCAGAAAATGATGTCTTCGACCTGGCGCGTATCCTCATCCACACCGGGCTGAGCTTCCGCTTCGCCCTGCTTGATCCTGGCAAAGGCCTTGATCGTGGAGCGATCGATATCGGCCAGAGGGTGGTCGGTACCCTCGTGGGAGAGGATATTGGCAACCTGAACGATGTCGACATAGTCGACCGGAGCATCCCCGGGATCCCTGAGCAGGTCCTCGTGTTCGGCAGCCACTTTGATGACCTGTTCATCGAATTTCCAGAGTTTCAGGATGCTGCCGCCCAGTTGGGTATGGAGCTTGTGGAGAACCTTGTCCAGCAGCTCGGGCTTTTTGATCATCACTTCATAGTCGCACGCCTTGATCAGCAGCGGGATATGACCGATGTCGTGCACCAGACCGGCAACCAGGGCCACATCGGCATCCAACCCGTTCTGGCTCTTGGCCAGCATGGCGGCTTGCGCGCCCACTTTGACCGAGTGGGCCCAGAGCGCGTCCATCCGTCGCTCGATCTCTTTGACCGAGGTGCGGAACACCTCCTTCATGGAGACGGCATAAACCGCATTCTTGACGCGTTGAAAGCCGATTCGGGTGATGGCCGGCTTGATCGTGGTGATGGTATTCAAACCACGATAGAGGGGACTGTTGGCATACCGTATGAGACGCGCAGTCAGCGCGGCGTCGCGTGAAATGACCTTCTCCAGATCCGCCGCCGAACTGTCGACGTCGTTGATGACCAGCAAGGCCTCGAGCGCAAGGGCCGGAAGGGTTGGCAGATAGATCTTGTTGGCACGCAGGTCTTCGCGGACCGAGTCCACGAACTCCTTGATGACAGCATCGTCCCCTTCCCGTTCCTTATTCTTTTGCTCCTCTACGTTTGCGACGGGAGCGCCGTCTGCCAGATGAAAGACCGATTTATTCATGGATGCCGGCAACAGGCCTCTGAAATTCACACTTGTTCACGAACACTGAAACTAGTCTAACGCACAATTTGCGGTCAAGCCTCTGGATTTTACCATCGGCCGAATGGCGCCAGACTGGAGCGCCGGCGCCCGGAGCCCCGGGGTTTTAGTGATTCATGTCTCATTTCCCCGTCAGCGGCATTTCCCTACTATCCATATATCTTTCTAATAAACAGTAAGTTATGTGTCGATTCAGGCCCTCATTTAGCGCTTTTGAGCTAAAGAAATGTCTTTAACTGTCGAAGCTTATTTCAGAATAGACCACTTCACCTAATGCAGAAAAAACGACACTCATGGCCCAACACGCATTCGACGGACCCGCTATGAATGCCCAGGACAGACCGATCATTCTGATCGCTGACGACTCCCGGGTGGTACGCGTGTCCCTGAAAAACATACTAAAAAACGATTGCCAACTGATCGAAGCGGAAGACGGCCAACAGGCCTGGGAACAGTTGCTCGAATCACCGGACATCCGGCTGATCTTCTCCGATCTGTCCATGCCCAAGCTGGACGGACGTGGACTTCTGCAGAAAATCCGCAATTCGGAAATCACCCGGATCAGAAACATCCCCTTTATCGTGGTGACCGGCAACGAGGCGGAGAGCGGTACCCGTGACGAGCTCCAGGAGTTGGGAGCGACCGAGGTGGTCAGCAAGCCCTTCGATCCCGCCCGTATCGTCAGTTTCGTCACGACACTGGTCTCCCAACAGGAAAGCCAGAGCTACATGCTGCTGCATGAGGAGGGAGACCAGACAGAATATCTCCAGGGCGTACTCAACCAGAAAGATTTCATGTTGAGTGCCAGCAAGGAGCTCTCCTTCGCCATCCGAAACAAGAATGAACTGGCCATCGCGCTGTTGCGTATCGACCAGTTCGACCAGCTTGAAGCCCACTACAGCGAACCCGCCATCGAGCATATTCTGCTGACGACAGTGGATATCATCCGTCAGCATATTCACCCTGACGATGTCATGGCCTATTTCGGTGACGGACTGTTTGCGATACTGCGACCCGCCTCAAATGCAATCGGTACGCGCTATATCGGACGTCGCATTGTCGAAGACATGTCCGCCAAACAGTTCTATCTCGGCGAGTCAGACGAAGTGGTCAGCGTCAGCATGGGCATCTCTGCCCCGCAGATCAAACCCGGTATCCGGCTCAGTGAACTGATATTGCTGGCGGAAGGGAGGCTCAAGGCAGCCATGGATCTGGGTGGTCACCGTGTGATCGACAAGGGCAACGAGACCCTGACACCGGTCTCTCCCCCCTCCGACTCGGCGCCTTCCGTGACGACGGACCCGGAGGCTGCATCGAACCTCCAGCACGACAGCATCAAGTCCTCCCAGTTGCGCCTGGATGACATATCCACCCATTCCGCACTGGCATCCACGCAGGATACGCAGGAGCTGGAGGATAAGATCGATCGTCTGCAGTCGACGCTGCAGAGCCTTGGGCAGGAGAACAAGGATCTGCAAACCCAGGTCGAGCGTCTGCGCAATCAATCGTCCGAATCCGAGCAGCTGAGGCGGCGGGTCTTCGAGTTGGAGAGCGAACAGCAGCAGATGCAGCTCAAACTGAACGAACTCTCTTCTGACAAGGCAGAGTTGCAGAAGCGTGCGGAACAGGCCGAGTCGGCGCAGCATGAGCTGCTCGAAGGCGAAAAGGAGCGGCAGACAACCCTGGAACAGGCCAATCAATTCTACGAGCAGGAGAACATCCGACTCGAAGGTCAGCTCGAGGCGCTCAACAATCGGGCGCAAAAAGCCGAACTGGCGCAACGCAAATCGGAGCAATTGGTTATCAGCCTCAAAGACAATATCAAACTCCTCCGCGCCCAGATGGAGCAGATCCAGAACGAGCTGCTGGTGGTTCAACAGCAAAGCGTACAACCCGCTGCCGTTTCTGAAGCAGCGCATGACGCCAGTCAGTCGGCTGTCGACACCGATACCGATCCGTTGCTGGATGAAGAGACACATATCGAGCAGCGATCCGACAGCGATCTGGCATTCGATGGTTTCCCTTCGAGTATGCCTGCGTCTACGCAAAGCAGTCAGCCCCCCCTGGCAGACCTGTTCGCCGAATCGAAAACGCCTGCCAAGCAGGAAACGACCGCGGCCAGCAGACCCAGTCAAGCGCAAAAAGCCGAGCCGGAACAACCGGCCCTGTCGATTCCCGTCTATCGTCCGCAACAACGGGAGAAGGCACCCCGGGTGTATCGTCCCCTCTCCTCTTTCACCATTGCCAGCCTGATCATGCTCTTACTCGTCGGAGCGGGCGGTGGTTACCTCTACCACTATTGGACCAGTGATCCGGTAGCGACCGAGCCAGAGGTCACGGCGTCGAAACCGGTTGATACGACCGGCGACTCGAGTAGCGAAAATGTGACAAGAGATTCGGCGGCCAAACCCGATACGCCTGCGAAGAGTGTCTCCAAAACTGAAGTGGCCAGCGATCAGGCAACGGATGCGTATGAAGTATCGACATCACCGCTCGCCACCGCGGCGCCTGGACATGCGCAGACCAGTGATGCGGAGGCCATACTCCAGGCCGAGCTGACCCTGCGTCAAATTGCCGAAGAGGAGTTTCAGCGTCGCCTCCAGAATGCCGGAACGGACGCTGTGCAAGCGACCCAGCCGGGTGTCGGCGGAAACGGGGATTTCACTGATGTGGAGGGTGCCGCCCAAACCGGCGGATCGGTGGCGGACGAGACGACTCAGGTATCGCCCGCCGCTGCACAACAGACCGGCGACAGCGCCATGCAAACACCGTCAGAGGCTCCCGAGCAGACGCTTCTGCAGTAAGCCTACTCAGGCTGCGTACCCTGCATGAAGATACTCGCATGCAGCGGCCATCCCGATTCGTCCAGAACCAACACCGTCCATTTACCGGAATCCCCCGGGTTCAGGGTCCTCTTTGAGTAAACGCGCCAGCGCGGCCCTCCCACCTTGAACGAAATCTGTCCAATGTATTGACCTTCGAATTCCCAGCGATGAGTGACCGTCCTGCCCTGAAGGTTCCTCAGGTCGGTGAAAAAATAGACGGCATCCTGATCCGGGCCCAGGCTCACCACCTGATCGACCGGCTCCCGATCAACAATGCCGGTGGTGAACATGGCACGCGCCACATAGGCCTCCGGCACCGGCGACTCGGTCAGCTCCTCAGCCTGCGCGGCGGCTACAAAGAGACCCAAGCCGACGATCAGTGAACGCCATCCAATAGGGTTTGATTGTTGTTTTTGATGATGCATGTTTACCATCCCCAAAGGTTACCGGTCATGGTCCGGAATTCCGTGAAATATCCACGCCGTTCACGCTCCATCGCGCACGACCGGGCGTGAGCGCGTTTGCCCCTGAAATCACCGCCTGAGCACTCTCAACCACTGCCAGAAATTAAGCAACCCGGCCAATGACGAGGCCAGGTAGGTCAAGGCGGCAGCTCTCAGAATGCGTGTGGCTCCAACCTGTTGCTGTTCTGTCAGATACCCCGATTTAAGCAAAGGAAGGGCCTTCTTGAAACTGGCATCGAGCTCCACCGGCAAGGTCAGGGCCTGTACGATCACGTTGCTACCCAGGATCAGGAAGGCGGCCAGGGCACTGACCAGTCCGGCAGACGGGGCCCGGGTCACGATCGTCATCAAGGGGGCGGCAAAGAGCAGGAAGGACCCCAGCTTCTGTGCCACCAGGGCGAAAGCCACCAGTCGGGTGCGGGTTCGGAACAGCGGTTCATCCGCTGCGTCCTGCAACGCATGCCCAACCTCGTGAGCCGCCGTGGTTATCGCGGTCAGGGTTCTACCCTGCAGTTTGTCCCGGGTCATGCGGACCGTCTTGCTCTGCGGATCGTAATGATCCCCCTCAGCTGTCGCTTCGACACCAACATTGCTGAGCGAAAAGCGATCCAGCAGGTGACGTGCGAGTTCTCCGCCATTGCCCGGGAAATTGGGCTCTGCCGTCCGGTTATAGCGAGCGAACACCCGCTGAACCCATATCTGAGGGCCCAGCAAGAGCAGCAGCAGCACCGCCAGCAACAGCAGATAGATCACCACTCCCCCCCGGGTCTCAGAGGCCGCATGCGCCTCCTGGACAGCAGCCACCACTGGCACAGGCCGGTTCAGGATTGGAGAGCGTGCTACGGTTGACCAGCGCGGCCGCCGTGATCAGCTTCTTCACCGGGGTCTGCGGGGAGGTATCCCCTGTGCCGATGCCGGCGAGTCGGCAGAGATCGCCCCAGGTCGCGACCGTCTCATCCATCTTGTGTCTGACCTCGAGCCGAACACCGTTGCTTTCGCAAAGATAGTCGTAAGTAGGCATGAATCAGGACTCCTCTTTCGTGCTTGAATGGGCCCTATCTTACCCGATACACAGTTTCGATCATGCCACCTCTGCAACAAAAAAGGCTGCCGGTGTGAGCGGCAGCCTTTACGATGATCAAACAGGGAGAACTCAGTGGGTGACGACTTTGGGCAACTCCTTGGCTTGAGCGACCCACTTCTCCACGGCCGAGAGGCTCGGCAATGCCCGCACCAGCTTCTTCTGCTCGTTCACTTCAGCCATCTTGGCATGCAGGTTCTCGGGCTTTCTCTGCGCCAACTCCGGAACCGTGTCGACACCGGCGGCTTCCAGCAAGTCCGTGTACTCCTGACCCAGTCCTTTGATGCGGAACAGATCAGCCATGTTGACCCAGCGTAGTATCAGCTTGCCACTGATACTGCTGGCCTTTTCCAGGGTTTCGCGTCCCTTGCGGGTGCTGCCTTGCTCCAGCAAGGCTTCCAGACTGTTGACTCCGGCAGCCTGAAGTTTTTCAGCATAGCTTTCCCCGATACCTTCGATTTCGACAAGTTTCGTCATGTGCGTCTCTCGTTAGGGCGTTGAAGGAGAATTTCAAGTACAAGCAACTTGAGTCTAAAGTGTTGAGCGATTTGGATAAACGTAAAAAAAATAAAAATTTGTAAACTCGGATCCCGAGTCAGAGGGAAGCATCCACCACCTGGCTGACCAGGTGTTTACGACGGCGGTCGACCATACGCCGCTCATAGGAGTGGCCAAGCTCTGTGAATAGCATCTTGCGTCTGTCCGAACGGGCATACCGCTTGTTGTAGGCGTGCGAGTGCAATGGCCGGCCATCGATTTTCGATTGATTGATACGCTCGATGACGCTCTCCGCCCGGCTGGCCGGCTGTATCTGTATCAGTCCGTGATACTCCACCGACCGGGTCCGTGTATGGACTATCTTGAGAATCTTGGAGCCGGCGATACGTACGCGTCCGGTGACAGTGAATGGAAGCCAACCGGGAAACAGCAGCCGCTTGATAAATTTCTCCAGCCCCTTCGAGTCCATCTCCTTGGGGATCCCCTTAATGAACACCCACATGTTGCCTCCACTGGATGCACCAGCTGCGTGACGCGGCAGACCGGTTCAGTGACCTGATGTCGCCACGACAACGTTGTCGTTTTTCTGCTCTCGTTCGTATATCCCGCCGGCATGCCCCATGCCGGCGGTTTTATTATGGTTTGAATATATCAGCGGATCAGGCGATCGTCACGGCCGGGTCGAGGTAGACGTCCTGAATGGCGTTCAGCAACTCGACGCCCTGGGCCATCGGTCTCTGGAACGCCTTGCGTCCTGAGATCATCCCCATGCCGCCGGCCCGCTTGTTGATCACCGCGGTGCGAACCGCCTGGGCGAGATCGCCCTCCCCTGACGACGCCCCGCCCGAGTTGATCAGACCGGCGCGCCCCATATAGCAGTTGGCCACCTGGTAACGGACCAGGTCGATCGGATGATCCGTGGTGAGTTCGCTGTAGACCTTCTCATGAGTCTTACCGAACTTGACGGCCTGATAACCGCCATTACCCACGGCCTGTTTCTGCTTGATGATATCGGCTTCGATGGTGGCGGCCAGATGATTGGCCTGGCCGGTGAGATCGGCTGCGGTATGGTAATCGACACCATCCACTTTGAACGCACTGTTTCTCAGATAGGCCCAGAGTACGGTGGCCATACCCAACTCATGGGCCTGCTGAAAGGCCTCCGAGATTTCCATGATCTGACGACGGGATTCGGGGGAACCGAAATAGATGGTGGCGCCCACCGCCACCGCGCCCATATCGAAGGCCTGTTCGACCGAGGCGAAGAGGGTCTGGTCGTAGATGGTGGGGTAGGTCAGCATTTCGTTATGGTTAATCTTGACCAGAAACGGAATTTTGTGTGCATAGCGGCGTGACACTGCCCCCAACACACCGAGCGTCGAAGCCACCGCGTTGCATCCCCCTTCGATTGCCAGTTCCACGATACGGGCCGGGTCGAAATAGATGGGATTGGGTGCAAAGGAAGCACCGCCAGAGTGTTCAACCCCCTGGTCCACTGGCAGGATCGACAGATAACCGCTACCGGCCAGGCGCCCGGTGTTGAACAGGGTCTGCAAGCTGCGCAGTACGCCGGACTTGACGTCCTTGTTCGCCACTACGCGGTCCACGTAGTCCGGGCCGGGCAGATGGAGCATATCCCTGTCGATGGTCTGGCACTGATGTTCGAGGAGACTCTCGGACTCAGCTCCGAGGAGTGATCTGATATCGGTCATAACGGCATCCTGATCTGAGGTGTGGAGTGAGCATCGGCACCTCCAGTATAGTTTTTCTCCTGAGCTATGAAAGACTGGACAGGGAGGCGGAATCGAGGAAAAGGTTGCAACCCGAACTCGAGAGATGACATGACTTACGCATGGCAGCTCAGGGAACGATCCCCGAGCCCAAGGTTCATAGAACGTACATGCCGCCACGGAGTCAGCAATGCAGAATTCCTTCATTCAGACTTTCGACCAGCTTCCGACCACCCTGCCCATCTTCCCCCTGGAGGGTGCCGTGGTGATGCCTGGTGCCCAGCTGCCCCTCAATATCTTCGAACCCCGCTACCTCAACATGGTGGAGGATGCGCTGGCCAGCCACCATCTGATCGGCATGATCCAGCCTGAGGCCCAGGACGGCTCGACGGCTCACAGCGTACATCGCACCGGCTGTGCCGGCCGCATCAGCACCTTTCAGGAGACCATCGACGGTCGCATCGAGATCGTCCTCAGCGGGGTCTGTCGGTTTGACATTCAACAAGAACTGCCGACCACCCGCGGTTATCGCCTGGTGGTGCCGGACTGGAGCCGCTTCGCATCCGATTACGAATTTCCGCGTTTCGACGAACGCTATCAACAGGCCCCCTTCTTCACCGAACTCGAGCGTTACCTTCAGACGAAGGACCTGGAGATAGACGTAACGGTGATCCATAAGCTCCCCTTCGCCCGCCTGCTCAATGTGCTGACCACCCTGCTGCCCTTGCACCATGTGGAGAAGCAGGCCATCATCGAGACCGTGTCCTTCGACGAGCGCTACAAGCTGCTGATCAGCCAGTTCGAGCTGGCCGGCAGCGGCGCACCGTCCCATCTGCGTCATTGACTGAACAGGAGACTACCGGCCTACCAAGCCGCATGCCATGCAGGAGCGCGCCACAGGTCAACTGTCAGACAGCGACTTCAAACCGGCCTGGTGGCTGAGATCCCCCCACCTGCAGACCATCTGGCCGAGCCTGCTGCGCCCCGCCGCCAAGCTCGACGTGAGTTGGGAACGGCTCGAACTGGCTGACGGCGACTTCATCGATCTGGCTTGGCGGCGACGCCCGGGACCGCTGGTGCTGCTGATTCACGGACTGGAGGGTTCCCTCGAATCCCACTACGCCGCGCCCCTGTTGAAACTGCTGGAGGCTGAAGGCTATGGCGCCGTCTTCATGCACCTGCGCGGCTGCGGCCGGGAACCCAACCGTCTGAACCGCAGCTACCACTCCGGTGCCAGCGAGGACCTGGCCGAGGTGCTGGAGCGGCTGGAGCTTCGCGGCGAGCGGCCCGACGCTCTCATCGGCATCTCGCTGGGCGGTAACCTGCTGCTGAAATACCTGGGTGAAAGCGGTCCATCCGCGCGCGCACGCACCGCCATCGCCATCTCGGTCCCGTTTCGACTGCAGATCGCCGCCATCCACATGCAACAGGGCTTCTCCCGGGTCTATCAGCGCTATCTGTTGCACAAACTGGTCGGGAGTTACAAACGCAAATTCGCCGACCGTCCCGCCCCGCTCCAGGTCGCCATCGACCGCATCGGTTCGATCTATGAGTTCGATGAGCGTATCACCGCACCACTCAACGGATTCGAGAGTGCCGATGACTACTACCGACGCTGCAGCTGCATCGGATTTCTCAAACGGATCGAGACCCCCACGCTGATCCTGCACGCGGTCGATGATCCGCTGATGCGGCCCGACGTGATACCGCAGAGCGGCGAGCTGGGGCCCGGAGTCACCCTCGAACTCTGCCGTCATGGTGGACATGTGGGATTCATTGAGGGGCGCTTGCCGGGCCGCCCCCGATACTGGCTGGAACGACGCATACCCCGGTATCTCCATCAGCAGCTGTCGTCCTGAAGCAGGCATCTGTTCCAACGTTCACCTGATCCACATTGTCTGCTAGTCTGGCACTGTTTCACTCACCTAGCGGTTACTCCAGAGCAGGATGGCGAGCCCCCCCGGAAAAGAACTCGACCGATTGTTGGCCGACGTCGCTTGTCTCGATCACAAGCAGCTGAGGGCGTCGCTGATCTCCACCACCGGCAGCCATTGCGAGGTCTGGCGCAGCAGCAGGCGCCAGGTAACCGACGATGATGATGTGGAGAACGGCACCACCTACATCGAGTTCGTCATCAAATGGCCCCTGGCCCACTACTCGGAAACAGAGGCCCGGCTGCTGGCACGCCACTATCGTCTGCTCAAGCAGACTCTGGACGAAATCATCCCGGACACGCTTTTCGTGGTGACCCGCGTCAACGGCACCCCCAGCGTCATCGTACTGGCCAAGGCGATCAACGTCTGGTTCAACATCGCCAACCCTCAGAATGAGGAGGAGGCGGTGCGCCTGCTGTGCGCCAATCCGAAATCGCGGATTCAGCTTGCCCGCTTCGTCCGCGCCGCCAAAGCCTGGCGAAGATCGGACAATCCCCGCCTGATCGATCTGTTCGGACTCGATAACCTGGTGATGGACATCAATCGGGAGATCATCTTTCTCGACAGTTTCTTCGTCTTTTTCTTCGAGGACATGTTCCATCTGATCGACAATTCGGAGGAGGACGACGGACTGAAGGAGAAGATCGACATCTCAATCAAACGACTGACCTACCTGGAACATCTGCTGAAGGTGGTGAAACGGGTCTGTGAGGAGAAACACGCGGCTCAACCGGTAAAGGCCTCCGGCGAAGCGAGATAGCGAAGCTCCTCGGGGGTACTCACCCGCCCTAAAATGGCATTGCGGTGGGGAAAGCGTCCGAACCGCTCGATCAGTTCGCGATGGTGGCGGGCGAATTTGGCGTTGTGTTCCAGTCCGGCCGCTTCGAACAGGCTCACACTCAGATCCTGGTCCGTAAGCGATTCACTGTGCATCAAGGGCATGTAGAGAAAGGCCAGGCGGCTCTTGGGCAGCTGTCGGTCCAATCCCGCCGCCACCGCCGTCTTGGCAACCGCGACCGCCTGCTGTTCAGTGCGAAAGGACTCCGACCTGCCTCGAAACATATTGAGGGGAAACTGGTCGAGCACGATACAGAGCGCCAACGCACCCTCCGCCCGCTCCGCCCACGCGTCCAGAGCGCCCATGGCCGCCTGCTCCCAGAGGGTGCGGTAACGTGTACGGATCAAGTCGTCCAATGCCGCGTGACTGTTGAACCAGTAAGGTTCCACCTCCGGTGAAAACCAGAATTCGAGTATCTGTTCGGGGGATATCGGAGCAGTCATGTCATAGACCTTACACATCTGGATCCAAGCCGGAAACGGAATTATGTCGATTCCTAGTGATACCCATGAATTCGCAATTTATACCTTCAACTTTCCTAAGCCGTTCGCGCGCTCGGGCATCCAGCAGAAACCATTGCGTGAAGCCGTTGATTTGCCACTGCCTGCTGTCCCTTTATATGCTGAAGCCCCCACTCCGATAAACAGGCCCGCGTAGATGTTGTTTCTATTGCAGTCAGTCAGCAAATGGCTTGTCATCGCCTCCCTGCTGATCCTGCTGACCTCGTTCTTCTACAAGGATCGCCTGCCGGAACCGGACTTTTACCAACAGGGGCGTCTCGGCGAACCCGAGCAGCGACCGACTGGGCGCACTCCTTTCTGGATCGAGACCTCAGGCCAGCGCTACCGGGTCACACCCCTGTTCGACTACAGCCTGGAGGGGGTCATCGTCAGCTATCACGACGCCGATGACTTTACCGATATCTGGCACCACGAAAAGTGGCTGGACTTTCTCAACATACGCGATCTCTGCGTCATCTGGGGTGACAACGTCAGCAGCGGCGTCTATCAAGACATGACCTTCGACAATGACAGCTGGACCTGCTGGGCCTACTGGCCCGATGCCGACACCGGCAGACGCTTCAGCATGACGCAGCTCTCCAACAATCACCTGCTGGTCGATGACCCACTGGTCAAGCGAAGGCTCATGGCGGCTGAAACCGGTGACCACATCCGCATCAGCGGGCAACTGGCGAGCTATGAGAATCCTGCCAACGGCTTCCTACGCGGCACCAGCACCCGTCGTGACGATACCGGCAACGGCGCGTGTGAAACGCTCTATGTGGAGGAATTCGAAATCGTCGACCAGGCCAATCCGGGCTGGCGTGGCTTGAGCGGCTTCGCCACATGGAGCCTGGGGCTCTCCCTCATCGTCTTCATGGTGCTCTTTTTCATCACTCCGATGCGTAAACCTTTCAGTGATTGACGGGGAAAACGTTCGTAAAACGGCTCCATTGCTGAACAGGATCGAAGAAAGACATCAGCATTAAACAACATATTCCATGCCAACAATCAGCCCAAGTCCGCCACAAGGTTCATTTTTTTGACACAAATCCATACAAAAAAAGCGTTGGCATCCCTAGAATCGCGGGAGTATGATGGCCTTGGCTAAGAAACAGACCCATGACCGCTTCCCCGTTTGAGCTTCCCTCTTGTCGAGAATCGGAATCCTTTGGTTTCCAGGCTGATAACCATGGACACGTCCATGGCGTTTCTCCGTTCAAGGTCTGTCTGGCAGGTTAATTGATGGGACCGTCAGACTTTTGAGCGATTTTCTCTTTGTTAGGAATATATCGATGACGAAATTGTATGTTGGCAATTTGCCTTGGACTGCCACCGAAGATGACATCCGCGAACTGTTCACCACCGTCGGTGAGGTCCAGTCCGCCAACCTGATTCTCGATCGTGAAACCCGCCGTTCACGCGGTTTTGCTTTCGTCGAGATGAGCCAGGCCGATGCAGAGCGTGCCATCTCTCAGCTCAACGGAAAGGATTTTCAAGGCCGTGACCTGAGAATCAATGAAGCCCAGGAGAAGCCACGGCGCAGTGGCGGCGGTGGCGGCGGCCGCTGGTAATCGCCTAAGGCGCCCGGCTCGACGGGACCGATTCGGTTCCGCCTGAGCCGTGATTGTCGGGGGTGGGGTGCGCCCCTTCCCGACAATCTCATCTCACAATCCCCGTTTATCTTTACGGGGGATCTTTGGATGGTGTGTTATGTCCTCACCATCTACTGTCGTCTTTTGTGCCTGAACCTCACCAGCACAAAAAAAAATCGACATCAAATGAGCGGGGCTTGCTCGGACAGAAAAGCCTCCTTGCACACGTCTTCCGGTTTGTAAACCGTATCAATCATCGACCCACTCAGCGCCTGATTCCGTCAGGCAGCGGATTCCAGGGCGGCTATACGATCCTCCAGCGGCGGATGACTGGCGAACAGCTTCTGCACCTTGCCTGCACTGATGGCGAAGGCGGCCATTTCATCCGGCATCGGTTGGGGATCGTGTGCCTGTTGCAGGCGCCTGAGAGCGGCAATCATCTTATGACGCCCCGCCAGTTCGGCCCCACCCCGATCGGCGCGGAACTCTCTCCAGCGGGAGAACCACATGACGATGGTCATGGCGAGAATGCCGAGTACGAACTCGGACACCATGGAGACAATGAAAAAAGCCGGCCCGTATCCCCGTTCAGTCTTGAATACCACGCGATCGATGGTGTGGCCGATGACGCGGGAGAGGAACACCACGAAAGTGTTCACCACCCCCTGGATCAGTGAAAGCGTGACCATGTCGCCGTTGGAGACATGACTCACCTCGTGCGCCAGCACGGCCTCGACCTCATCCCGGTTCATCTGCTGCAGCAAACCGCTGCTGACCGCGACCAGCGCCGCATTCTTGTTCCACCCCGTGGCAAAGGCGTTGGGCGAAGGGCTGTCGAAAATACCCACCTCCGGCATCCCGATACCTGCATGTTTGGCCTGCATCGATACGGTATCGAGCAGCCAGCGCTCGACTTCGTTGCCCGGTTGATCGATGACCTGTACCCCCATGGAACGTTTGGCCATCCATTTGGAGATGAACAGAGAGATCAGGGAACCGCTGAAACCGATCACAGCCGAGTAGACCAGCAAGGCATTGAGGTCGAGGTCGACCCCGTTCTGCATCAGCAGCCCTTCGATGCCGAGCAGGCGGAAGGTCACGCTGATCAGCATGATGATGGCGAGATTGGTTCCAAGGAACAGTGCAATTCTGAGCATGTCGCATAGCCTCTGCGTACGGGGTAATGGATTCTATATGCTGACGTCGTTTGACCTTTTCAAGAGCCTTTTTCTCCCTGGATTGAACAGCTGATCGAGCTGCCATTCTTCAACAGGGATTACTGAGGATCACTTCCGGTCACAGCCCAGGCCTGATCGTGGCTGAACCTGATATCATTCAGGCTTCGAGTTGCGAATTCGACTATGCTTGAAGACGGTTTGGAGTGTCGTTTTTGGCGCCAACGGTCAGCAAGGTAAACCCTCAGACACCGCGGAGCTTGATCATGAGTAAAATCGGATTTATCGGACTTGGCATCATGGGACGCCCCATGGCCGAACACCTGCAGAAGGCGGGACATGAGCTCTTCGTTCTCAAGCACCGCTCGCCCCTACCCCCTGAATTGATGGATGCGGGTGCGATCGCCTGTACCTCGCCCAAGGTCGTGGCCGAAAAGGCCGAAATCATCGTCACCATACTCCCCGATACGCCCCAGGTGGAAAGCGTACTTTTTGGCGACAATGGCGTCATTGATGGACTCTCACCCGGCAAGCTGGTCATCGACATGAGTTCCATCTCACCCTCCCAAACCAAAAGTTTTGCCCAGCGGATCAACCAGTCGGGCTGCGATTATCTCGATGCCCCGGTCTCCGGAGGCGAGGTGGGCGCCAAGGCTGCCACCCTGACCATCATGGTCGGTGGCGAGCAAGCCGTGTTTGACAAGGCCAGACCCCTGTTCGAACTGATGGGTCAGAATATCACCCTGATCGGCGCCAACGGCGCCGGCCAGACCGCCAAGGTCGCCAACCAGATTATCGTCGCCCTGACCATTGAGGCCGTCGGCGAGGCCCTGCTCTTCGCCAGCAAGGCCGGCGTCGATCCGGGCAGGGTGCGCCAAGCTCTGATGGGCGGCTTCGCCGGCTCCAAGATCCTGGAGGTACACGGCGACCGCATGATCAACCGGACGTTTGATCCGGGCTTTCGCATCGAACTCCATCAGAAAGACCTGAACCTGGCGTTGGAGGGGGCGCGCGAACTCGGCCTCTGCCTGCCCAACACGGCCACCGCGCAGGAGCTTTTCAACGCCAGTGACAAATCACTGGACCACTCTGCCATGGTCAAGGCACTGGAAAAGCTGGGCGATCACACGATCAATTAGTGCTGAGCACGAATGTGATGCGAAGTACAAGCTCATTGTCTGCATTGAGGATCCAGCGGTTGGCAAGAAGACCCGATGCCCTGAAGCACAAATCAGAAACCACAGCGCTCACCCGCCGGCCAGAAAGCCGTTCGCCACCGATGGGTCAGTTTATCTGAGAGCGAAAATCAGCGAGCTAACACAAGCTGCTGGTTACTTTCGCCGTGATGGGATTACGGCTTGCCGGGCGCGCAGGAAGGAGACGGAGACGCCTGGGAATACAATCAATCTAATTTTCGGCGAAATGAGCAGAGCTGAAATTCTGCTCACGGCGCTCAGACGATGACATTGTGACCCGCTGACGGCAATCGGCCGTTGGAACTCGGCGAAAGACCGTTAATTATTCCTTCACGCCATTAAGTATCACCATTGGCCATACTCTGGACAATTGTATCTATCGGGCACATGCCCGCAGTTGTCACGTAAGCACCGGTGAACAGAATGAAACCGGCAATTACGAATGTCCAGACAGCAAGGACCTGGCCCAGTGTCTTTATTCGACCCTCGACTTTTGTAGACGAGAACAGAAGAAAGTAGCCAATAGTCAGCCAAATCGTTGCCGGCAAAAAACTGAAAAAGAAACACATGTGCCTTTCCTCAGTATATTCTATGGGCTTCAATCGCTTGTAACGATGGCATGCCTTCTAACCTGAAAGGTTTAGAAACTGATCGACCGCTTCTATCGCATGACTGGCATAAATCATACTGGGCCCACCGCCCATGAGCACTGCCAGGCCGAGCGTGTCAGCAAATTCTTCCCTGGTGGCTCCAGCCTGCACCGCATCGTGAACGTGATGGGCGATACAATCATCACACCCTGCGGTAACGCTGATTGCCAGTGCCATCAGTTCCTTGGTCTTCCTGTCCAGAGCATTATCGGCTCCCGCGATCTGATGCAACCTCTCAAATGCCTCCATCATCGCGGGATGCGCGGAGGCCAGCTTTTGAGAGCATTCCTTTACATGGCGCAATCTATCTGGATAGGTGGCGGTCTTCTTTGTTGATGTGTTCATGGTGTATGTTTCCTCCGTTATTTCTGGTCGGCACCTGCACTCGGATTTTCTTCTGAAGTTCCAGTGTCATCGGAAACCGGTATTTCACTGTCGCGTTCGTGATCCCAATCATTTGCATTGCCTGTATAACGTGACAATCCGTATCATCGAGGGCTTGTCTTACCGTGTGAGTAGCTGAATCACAGCCCAAAACAACGATGGCTTCATAGCCCTTGGCACGATTTAGCAAGCGGTTTCGCTGGCCCTTCGTCCAAAGGCACATGGTTGGAAGGGGAAGGCGCATGGTGAAGACGCCGGTTCGGATTCCAGATTTCTCCAATGAATCGCGAATATCCTTGATGTGTGCTTCAAGTGCGCCTGTTTTCAACCCGTACTTGAATAACTCTATCCATGGCGAGTCATACTGCATCGCCAGACTGACCTGGGGGCAGACGGGACAATAGACAATCAGAACGGAACTTATGCTGGAGAGATCAGTAGAGATGTCTTTCGGCTCTAAATTAATGGGCATATTCCTCTCTCCTCTGGAAGTGAATCCGGTTGCTTTGCGTATGTTATTGGCTTGAATGCATATTTGGCTTACAAGCGGATAACTTTTTCGAGAGAATTACAATTATAATATGCACAGTCTGTTCATGATCTTCTACATATTCATATAGTTAAGTCTAGATCACGCAAGTCACTATGAAAGGGAATATTGATAACTGGAGTGTCTTATAAACTCCAACACAATGATCGATTGATAGGGCATACCAAACGAAGCCCAATTCGAAATTGATGGAATTTATTCAATTTATGGCTCCTGCGCAGGAGTCGACAACTTCACCGGAAGCGGATTTGGACGCGCCGCGATGTTTCTCCGGGTGTCTGCACCATCCGAATCTCCATCTTTAGCCGGACAGGTTGATATAACCGGTTACCGTTTGCGTGATTTGGTGCGTACTTCGTCAAAAAGCGAGAAATAGGCCATCACCAGAACGATGATCACGATCACCGGAAAGGCAAAGGAACCGGTGTTCTCGTAGATCGAGAACGAGAGCCCGCCGATAAAGAAGGTGAGAATGGCCATCGCCACCAAACCGCACAGGATGTTGATCATAATCCACTGCTCCTATAATTGGGCCATTACACACTATACATTGGCGGTATACTGCGCCAACCAGCGGGCGGTCCGCAGCAGGCGGGCGTCATCCCCTTTCGCCGACACCAGCTGCACACCAATGGGCATGTCGTGAGATCCCCGCAACAGCGGCAGTGATACCGCCGGCACACCGCAGAGGGACCACAGGCTGCAGAATACCGGACTGCCGGTGGACTCCAGGCCCAGGGGTGCCTCTCCCGTCGCCGCTGGCGTGATGATGGCGTCGTATTCCAGCATGATCTCAGCCAACACGGCGGTCAAACTCGGTATCATGGCCAGCGCCATGTTGTAATCGAACGCCAGCGTCTGCCTGCCGCGACCGATCATCTCCCTCAGCACCGGACTCAAGCTGTCGCCTCCGCGTTCGTACTCCCGATGCAGATTCGCCGCCAGGTCCGCCTCCATGATGGCGCGATGCCAGCCATGGGCATTGGCGAAGGGTTCCGGCAGCTCGATCTCCTCCACCCGATCACCGAGAAAGCCATTCAACTCGGCAAAGCCCTCGACCACATCGGTCTGCGCCTCCTCCCAGGCCGCGGTCTTGACAAAGGCCAGTCGCGGCGGCGTAGGTGGTTCGCTGGTTGTCACCCCCAACAGATCGTGACGGGGTGTGGCACGGGTGTCCGGGTCCCTCTCGTCGAATCCCATCATCTGCTGTGCCAGCAGGGCGGCATCTTCCACGGAGCGCGCGAACACACCCACATGATCCAGTTGTCGTGACAGCGCCAACACGCGATAGCGGGAAATCAGCCCGTGGCTCGGTTTGTAACCGACCACGCCGCAGAATGACGCAGGACGGATCACCGATCCGTTGGTCTGACTGCCGATCGACAACGGCACCATAGCGGCGGCGACCGCCGCCGCGGAGCCACTGGAGGACCCCCCGGGGGTGCGCTCGGAATCATGGGGATTGCGGGTCTTGCCCGGCGCATAGACGGCCAGCTCGGTGGTGACTGTCTTACCCATGATGACGGCGCCTGCCTCACGCAAGCGCGCCACGGCGGTAGCGTCATAGGCGGGAGTCCGTCCCGCATGCAAAGGGGTACCGTCTTCTGTCGGCATGTCCTTGGTGTCGAAGATATCCTTGATCCCCACGGGCACGCCGTGCAGCGGACCCAACGGCATCCCCTTGTGGCGCTGACGATCGGCCTCGCGCGCCTGGGACAGCGCGTGCTCGGGATCGAGATAGGCCCAGGCCCCGATGGTCGGATCCATGGCTTCGATGGCCCGCAGGCAGGCCGACACCAGCTCCTCCGAGGTCATCTCCCCATTGCGTATCGCGGCTGCCGCCTGCATCGCGCTCACCTGGTTGAGGGCGATGCCCGGCTGCTGCAAGGATTCACTGCCAACACCTGTCATCGAATCGTTCCGTCACACACTGTCATTGGAAAGCCCACCTCAACCGAACAGATAGGTCGGTAGCCACAAAGCGATCCCCGGGAACAGGTACATCAGTACCATGGCCAGGATGACGATCGCCAGATAGGGCATGATGCCCTTGAAGACATCGATCAACTCCACCGACTTCGGTGCCACCCCTTTCAGGTAGTAGGCCGCCATCGCCATCGGCGGCGTGAGGAAGGAGGTCTGCAGATTGAGCGCCACCAAGACACCGAAGAAGAGCGGATCGACGCCGAAGGTATCGAGCATGGGCAGAAAGATGGGGACGAAGATGATGATGATCTCGCTCCACTCCAGCGGCCAGCCGAGCAGGAAGATGGTCAGCTGGGCCACGATCAGGAAGCCGACCGGACCCACGTCCATGCGCAGGATCCACTCCTCGATCAAACCGTGGCCACCCAGATAGGAGAAGACCGAGGCGAAGGTCCAGGAACCGACGAAGAGCCAACAGACCATGGCCGAGGTGCGCGCGGTGAGAAATACCGCCTCCTTGAGCCGCTGCCAGCTGAGCGCGCGATAGAGCGCCGCCAGCACCAGACCGCCGAACGAACCCACCCCCGCAGCCTCCGCCGGGGTCGCGATTCCCGCCAGGATGGAGCCCAGCACCCCCATGATGAGCACGAACAGGGGTACGAATGAGGTCAGCAGTTGCCACAGGATCATGACCAGGGAAGGTACGTTCTCCGCCGGAGGCTTGGGTGCGAGCGACGGTTTCAGGGTCGCCCTGGTCACCACGTAGATCATGTACATGCCGGCCAGCATCACGCCGGGGAAGAGCGCCGCCGCATAGAGCCGCACCGGCGAGACCTGGGCGATCGCCGCGTAGACGATCAACATGATGCTGGGCGGAATGAGGATGCCCAGCGTACCGCCGGCACAGATCACGCCCGATGCCAGTTTCCTGTCATAGCCGGCTTTCAACATGGCCGGTAACGCCAGCAGCCCCATCAAAGTCACCACCGCGCCGATGATACCGGTGGCGGTGGCGAAGACGGCGCAGGTGGCGAGTGCGGCCACCGCCATCGATCCGGGTACATGCCGGGCCGCCAGCTGGATGCTGAAGAAGAGACGGTCGACGATGTTGGCCCGTTCCACCACATAGCCCATGAACAGGAACAGGGGTACGGCGACCAGCACGTCGTTGGACATCACCGAAAAGGTGTTCTGTACGAAGAGATCGAAGATACGGTTGTCGAAGATGTGTTCGATCTGGTCGGCCTCGGCATAGGCGTAGTAGCCGAATCCGAGACCCATGGCGATCAGGGTGAAGGCGATCGGGAAACCGAGCAGGACGATGATGATGAACAGGGCCAGCATCATGATAGCGACTTGAGGATCGGTCACGACTTGTCACCCCCCTCTTTCTGGCCCAGCATGCGCAGCAGGTCCTCGTCGTCCTCGGCATCCTTCTTCTGGTGAATGGCCATGGTTTCGGTCTCTTCCACGTCTTCGGGACGCGGTGGCCATTCGCCGGTACGCAAACAGTGGATACAGCGCATGACCTCCGCCACGCCCTGTACCAGGACAAAGAAGCCGGCCAGCGGAATCAGTGTCTTGAAAAAGTAGATCTGCACCCGGGCGGGACTGCTCCAGCTCGCCTCCTTGTAACGCCAGGAATCGGCCGCGAAGTCATAGCCGTACCAGATCAGGGCGAATACACCGGGCAGGAGAAACAGGAAATAGAGCGCCAGATCGATACCCGCCTGCACCTTGACCGGCAGCAGGCGATGGATCACGTCACCCCGGACATGGCCGTTGCGCGACAACGTATAGGCCCCCGCCATCATGAACAGCGCGCCATACATCTGCACACTCATGTCGAAGGCCCAGGCGGTCGGGGAGTTGAGAACGTAACGAACGAAGACTTCGTAACAGGTGGCGAAGGTCAGCACCATGATGCACCAACCGAAAGCCTTGCCGACCCAGCCACTGAGGCTGTCGGCGAATTGGATGAAGGCATTCATGTACGACTACCGGCAAGTTGAATTGATATATTAACGGCCGGGAGGCATAGCGCTGCTCCGCATCTCCCGGCCGGGTTGTCACTTAGTTGTCCGTTACACGGGCGAACCGAAGTAGTGCCGATAGGCCAGCTCATAATCCGGAGCATTGGTCAGCTCATAGGCCCCTACCCGCTTCGACCAGTCCTTTTGAGATTCGACGACCTTGGAGAAGAAGCCGTCCTTCATGAACTGCGGAAGCACCTTGTCCCAGGCCTTGAGCTGCGCGTCCATGATCGACTGTGAGGTACGATGCACCTTGACACCGAACTCTTTCTGCAAGGCCTGCAGATCACTGGAGTAGCGATCCTGCGCCTTCCATGACATGTCCGCCGAAGCGGCCTCCGCGGCATACTGCAGGATCTTCTTGTGCTCCTCCGCCAGAGAGTTGAATTTCTTCTTGTTGAAGATGATCTCGAAGCACTCCTGGGACTGGTGGAAACTCGCCAGGTAGTAGTTCTTGGCCACATCCTGCATGCCGAAGTCCTTGTCCGAGGTGGGATTGTTGAACTCGGCCGCATCGATCAGGCCACGCTCCATGGCGGGCTGGATCTCGCCACCGGGCAGCTGCACCACCGACATGCCCATCTCCATCATGACATTGGCGGCCAGACCGACGGTGCGGTATTTGAGGCCGTTCATATCCTCGACGCCGTTGACCTCCTTGCGGAACCAGCCCAGCGGCTGCGCCGGCATCGGCCCGGAGAAGAAGCCGACGATATCGAGCTGGAGAATGTCGCGCATCAACTCTTCATAGAGTTCCTTGCCGCCGCCGTAGTGGATCCAGCCCAGCATCTGGTTGGCGGTCCAGCCCCAGCAGGGTCCGGTGCCGAAGAGAGAGGCGGCAGGATTCTTACTGTACCAGTAGGCGGTGACCAGATGTGAACCGTCGATGACACCACGGTGTACCGCGGTCTGGATCTCGGCGGTCTTCACCACGGCGCCAACGTCCAGGTAGTCGATCTTCAGACTGCCGGCGGACATCTCGTTGACCCGCCTGACGTAGTCGAGGGCGTACTCCTTGAAGATGCCGCCACCCCAGGCGCCCTGCAGTTTGAGCACCACCGGTTTTGCGGCGGTCGAGATCATGGGGAAACCGGCAGCCACGCCACCGGCGGCGAGCGCCATGCCGCCTTTGAGAAACTTGCGTCGGCTCTCGGCCGGTTTGTCGTCCTTGGATTGAGATACAGCTGACACGTGCTTGTCGTCATTCATACTACAGTCCTCCTGTACAGGGTGGTGCTACTGTGATTCAGTAGTCGGTGGTTGGTTTTAGTATCGTTATGCGGCCTGAACGCGCCAGGCAATTCTCATTAGTATAGCCACCAGAAACAAAATTATTGCACAATTTTGAACGGGTTAGCTGTTGAACAGGCACCCTAGGCATAAGGACGGGGTAATTTGCCTATCACACCAGACGGTCACGCGGCTCACGTCCCCCCATGATGGCGTCGAGATTGTCCAATGCGCGAAAGCCCATGGCGTCGCGCGTCTCCCGCGTGGCACTGCCGATATGGGGCAGCAGGAAGGTGTTGGCGAGTGACCGGTAGCGGGGGTCGATCGCCGGTTCACCATTGAATACATCCAATCCCGCGGCAAAGAGTTTTCCCGACTGCAGCGCCTCGATCAGCGCGTCATCGTCCACCACCGCACCACGGGCCGTGTTGATCACGATGGCTTCGTCGGGCAACAACGCAATGCGCTCCCGATTGAGCAGATGGTGGGTCTCGGGTGTGGCCGGACAGTGAATCGAGAGATACTGGCAATGGGGCAGCAGGGACTCGAGCGAGTCGTGATAGCGGGCATCGCCCTCGATGGCGGGAGGCAGGCGTTTACGGTTGTAGTAGTGAACCTCCATGTCGAAACCACGCGCCCGCCTGGCCATGATCTGGCCCACCCGCCCCATGCCGATGATGCCGAGCCGCTTACCGGTCACCTGCAGGCCGAGGTGATAGGTGGCACTCCACTCGGCCCAGGTATCGGTGCGAATCTCCCGCTCGCCTTCGAATGCGCGCCGGGCGGCGCCGAGCATGAGCAGCATCGCCACCTCCGCGGTGGCATCACTGAGCACCTCCGGGGTGTTGGTGACCAGGATACCGCGATCCTTGGCCGCGGCCAGATCGATGTGATCGTAGCCGACGGAAAAGCTGCAGATCGCACGAACGCTGTCGGGCAGTCTGGCGATGAGCTCCGCCGTCAGTTTCTCGGTATGGCAAGGGATGATCGCCGCTACTCCCCGGGCAAGCTCGAGGATCTCTTCACCGCTGTAGACCTTGTCCTCGGTGTTGAGTCGGGGATTGTAGTCACGCTGCAGTCGCGCCTCGACAGCCTGGGGTAGCTGACGGGTTACCAGTACACCGATCTTGTCCGATGGGGATGGGCTGTTCATGAATGACTGCTCTTATTTTTTTGTGGCCTTGTTTTGAAAAACCGTTGGCATCGACATGATCGATGACAGTCAAACAGGTCGTTCATACCAGGGCATTCTGCACTGGAAGCGTCTTCGATCATAGTCAACTCCAGAGTGACGGGAGCGATCGAATCATTCTCCCGTCTCACGGAGTTTTTACGAGCGTATATCATTCTGCTTGATTTCCCAACTCGTTGTGCGTTGCACAATCATACCGTTGCCGTTAGAATCGATCTCATCAGTCCGGCAACTCAAGCTTGCCGTACTGCACTACACTACAAAAAACAAGGTAATCGACAGGCATATCCGAGCGCGTCATTCCGACCCGAACGGACAGCGCCGAAGCCGACACTGAAAGCTCCAGATCTCACCAGCCAACGATTGCGAGCGATACGGCTTGTCCCCACCAGTCCCAAGCGACCGAGTGGGCTATCGATTCCACTATCAAATGGACGTTGATAGTCAGTCGATCCGGGCAGAACATGATAAGGATTCGTGACGGGGACGATTTCCCAGGCACGATCCAGCGACACAACCGCAGGCCATCCATCGCCCTGAGGTTGATCGGCAATAACAGAGATCTGACTCAGGACAGACCGGGCATGAGCGTGACTTCATCAGACGACACGGGACACCACAGCATTGGCAGCCGGGCCTCTCTGCTCGCCGCTTTCGGTGAGTTTCTGCCCGACGACGCCATCCTGTTCGAAACTGAAGACCTGCACCCCTACGAGTGCGACGGCCTCTCCGCCTATCGCCAACTGCCGATGATCGTGGTACTGCCACGCACGGTGCCGGAGGTACAGCGGGTGATGCGCATCTGTCACAAGCACAAGACACCGGTGGTGGCGCGTGGTACCGGTACCGGACTCTCAGGCGGCGCCCTGCCGCTGGCCGACGGTGTGGTGCTGAGCCTGGCCAAGCTGAAGTCGATCCTCGACATCGATCCGGTCAACCGTACGGCCCGGGTGCAGACCGGTGTGCGCAACCTGGCCATCTCGGAAGCGGTGAAACCCTACGGACTCTACTACGCCCCCGATCCCTCCTCCCAGATCGCCTGCACCATCGGCGGCAACATCGCCGAGAACTCGGGCGGTGTCCATTGTCTGAAATACGGATTGACGGTACACAACGTCCTGCGACTTCAGGTCGTGACCGTCGAAGGCGATTTGATCACCGTCGGCTGCGAGGCGCTGGACGCCCCCGGTTACGATCTGCTGGCGCTGATGATCGGCTCCGAGGGCATGCTCGGTGTGGTGGTGGAGGTCACGGTCAAGCTGTTGCCGATACCCGAGCGGGCCCAAGTCGTGCTCGCCGCCTTCGACGATGTGGAGAAAGCGGGCACCGCGGTGGGTGAGATCATCGCCGCCGGCATCACCCCGGCCGGTCTGGAGATGATGGATGGTCCGGCGATCCAGGCTGCCGAGGATTTCGTCCACGCCGGCTACCCCACCGACGCGGCCGCGATCCTGCTGTGTGAAGTGGATGGCAGCAACCAGGAGGTCTCCGAGCATATCCTCGCCGTGCGCGAGTTGCTGAAACGCTGCGGCGCCACACGAGTCCGCACCGCCGCCGACGAACTGGAGCGCCTGCGCTTCTGGCAAGGCCGCAAGTCGGCCTTCCCCGCTGTCGGCCGCATCTCCCCCGACTACTACTGCATGGACGGCACCATTCCCCGGCGTCGCCTGCCCGAGGTGCTGAAGCGCACGGCGGAGCTCTCCAAGGAATATGGACTGCCGGTGGCCAACGTGTTCCACGCCGGCGACGGCAACATGCATCCGCTGATCCTCTACAACGCCAACAATCCGGGTGAGCTGGAGCGGACCGAAGAACTGGGCGGCAGGATCCTCGAACTCTGCGTCGCCGTCGGCGGCACCATCACCGGCGAACACGGCGTCGGCATCGAAAAGATCAACCAGATGTGCGTGCAGTTCCAGCCGGACGAGCTGGAGCAGTTCCGCGCCGTCAAGCGCGCCTTCGACCCCGACGAACTGCTCAATCCCGGCAAGGGCGTGCCCACCCCCAGACGCTGCTCCGAATACCGCACCCTGGGCGAGCACCGCCACCGCCATGAAGAGGCGCCCGCCCCATGAACATGGAGCAGTCCCTGCAGGAGCGGGTGATCATCGCGGCCACAGACCGCACCCCGCTCAACATCACTGCCGGCAACAGCAAAGCCTTTCTCGGCCGCACACCGCAGGGCGAGCCACTGGATGTCAGCGGCCATCGGGGCATTCTCAGCTACGAGCCCAAGGAGCTGGTCATCACCGCCCGCTGCGGCACCCCCTTGCGGGAGATCGAGCAGGCATTGGCTGAAAAGGGCCAGATGCTGCCCTTCGAACCGCCTCTTTTCGGTAACGACGCAACCCTTGGCGGCACCATCGCCACCGGTCTCTCCGGACCCCGTCGCCCCTACGCCGGATCGGCCCGCGACTTCGTGCTCGGCGCCCGTGTACTCAACGGCAAGGGCGAGATCCTGCGTTTCGGTGGCGAGGTGATGAAGAACGTTGCCGGCTACGACGTCTCCCGCCTGATGACCGGGGCCATGGGCACGCTCGGCGTGTTGCTCGATGTCAGTCTCAAGGTGTTGCCGATCCCCGCCTGCGAGCTGACCCTGGTCAGCAGCAGCGACACCCCTTCCGCCATCAAGCGCTTCAACGAACTGGCCGCCAAACCGATACCCGTGAGTGCGGCGGCCTGCGACGGTGAGCGGGCCTATATCCGCCTCTCCGGCGCGCAAACCGCGGTGGATGCCGCGAGCAAGTTACTGGGCGGCGACCTGCTCGAGGAGGACGACGCCTTCTGGCAGCGCCGCATCCGCGAACAGGGGCATGCCTTTTTTGAGGGCGACACCCCCCTGTGGCGCCTCTCGGTACCCCCTGGCGCACCCGGCGTCTCCTTCCAGCGCAAGTGTCTCGTCGACTGGGGCGGCGCCCTGCGCTGGGTCCGCAGCGACAGGGAAGCGGACGAGATCTTCCGCACCCTGGCCGACATCGGCGGCCACGCCACCCTGTTTCGCGGCGGCGACCGCGAGGGACGGATCTACCAGCCCCTGCCCGGCCCGCTGATGACCATACACAAACGTCTCAAGCGCGCCTTCGATCCCCAGGGGCTGTTCAACCCGGGCCGACTCTACGCGGAGCTGTAGGATGGAGACCGCGATCGTCAAAGCCCTACTCGAGACCCCGGCGGGCCAGGAGGCCGACCGCATCCTGCGCGCCTGCGTCCACTGCGGTTTCTGCACCGCCACCTGTCCCACCTACCAGCTGCTGGGCGACGAGCTGGACGGACCGCGCGGACGCATCTATCTGATCAAGCAGATGCTGGAGGGCCACAGCCCGACCCATCGCACCCAACAGCACCTGGACCGCTGTCTCACCTGCCGCGCTTGCGAGACCACCTGCCCCTCCGGCGTCCAGTACGCCCGCCTGGCCGACATCGGCCGTGCGCACATCGAGCGCCGGGTCGGCCGACCGCCAAGGGAACGGTTCATGCGCTTCGCCCTGCGCAAGCTGATTCCCTATCCCCGGCGCTTCGGCCTGTTGCTGGCCCTGGGCCGTCTGGCCAGGCCCTTCCTGCCCGCCCACCTCAAATCCCAGATACCGGCTGCGCAAAGCACGGGTACGCGTCCAATCTGCAAACATCGCCGCCAGATGCTGGTGCTCGAAGGCTGCGCTCAGAAGGCGGCCACCCCCAACACCAATGCCGCCGCCGCCCGCCTGCTCGACCGCCTCGACATCTCGCTCATCAGCGAGCCCCGCGCCGGCTGCTGCGGCGCGGTCAGCCACCATCTCTCTGCCGAGGAGGAGGCGCTGACGGCCATGCGCCGCAACATCGATGCCTGGTGGCCCCACATCGAGGCCGGCGCGGAGGCGATCGTCATCAGCGCCAGCGGCTGTGGCGCGGTGGTCAAGGAGTATGGCCATCTGTTGCGCAACGACCCGGCCTATGCCGAGAAGGCGGCACGGGTCTCGGCCCTGGCGAAGGATGTCGGCGAGGTGCTCACCGTCGAGGACCTGGGCCCCCTCGGCATCGACGGCCACGGCCGCCCGATCGCCTTCCACGCCCCCTGCACCCTGCAACACGGTCAGAAGCTGCCCGGTCTGGTGGAGGGCATCCTGATCAAACTCAACTTCCGCCTGGCGCAGGTGGCCGACAGCCACCTCTGCTGTGGTTCGGCGGGCACCTACTCCATCCTGCAGCCCGAATTGTCGCAGCGACTGCTGACCCAGAAGCTGACCCACCTCAGCGCCGGCAGTCCCGACCTGATCGCCACCGCCAACATCGGCTGTCAGCTCCATCTCGCCTCCCAGTCGAGCATTCCGGTGCGCCACTGGATCGAGCTGCTCGACGAGGCCCTGCCCCGGTAACGGAGAGATCATGGACAAGATCAACATCATGGCGCTACGCCACTCGGCCTTCTACACCCCCCTGCTGATCACCATCAGCGGCGGCTTCCTGAAAGAGGAAGGACTCGAAGCCGATTACCGACCGGCGACACCCGGACGCGGCGTCGCCGAATCCCTGCGCAGCGGCCAGGCGCACCTCTCCCAATCGGCGGTGGCCACCAGCTTCGCGGACCTGGAACAGGGCAGGACACTCGACATCGTCCACTTCGCCCAGATCAACCGGCTCGACGGTTTCCTGCTCGCCGGCCGCGAGCCCGATCCCGACTTCGACTGGCGCAAGCTGCAAGGCAAGCAGGTGCTGGTCGACCACCTGTTCCAGCCTCTGGCCATGTTCCGCTACGCCCTTCACAGACTCGGCATCGATGAATCGCAGGTCAGCATCATCGACGCCGGCAGCGTGGAGGAGATGGACAAGGCCTTTCGCGAGGGCCGCGGCGACTACGTCCACCAGCAGGGCCCCTTTCCGCAACAGCTCGAAAAAGAGGGGCTGGGCCATGTAGTCGCCTCTGTCGGCGACGTGGTCGGTCCGGTCGCCTTCAGCAGCCTGTGCGCCACCCGCGAATGGCTCGAGAGCGATATGGCCAGTGCCTTCATGCGCGCCTATCGAAAGGCCTGCGGCTATCTGCAGCAGGCGCCGGCCGCCGAGCTGGCCGAGCAGGAGGCCCGCTTCTTCCCCGGCATCGACCGGGCCGTACTGATCGACACCATTGCCGCCTACCAGAAGATGGGCACTTGGTCCGCCGATCCCGGAATCGATCATGCCGTCTACGACCATCTGCTGGACGTCTTTCTCTTCAGCGGCCTGATCACGAAGCGGCATCCCTATGCGAGCTGCATCGTCACTTCACCATGAGGCTCGTGGAAATCGGGATGGACTTTCAAGCGCTGAAGCATGACCGCACCACACCCTGCCCAAACCGCAGGGTGTGTCAGGGCATGTCCCGGTGCGGCAAGCCGTACCCTACCT
>JBNKYJ010000164.1:0-23500 GCA_050300835.1 Sedimenticolaceae bacterium | reverse complement strand
GCCTACGAGCGTTACATCCAGGACGATGATTTTCTGCGCGAGCTCGACGAGGATCTGGCCAACTATGTGGGCCGGCCCTCGCCCATCTATCACGCCCGTCGCTGGAGCGAGCAGCTCGGTGGCGCCCAGATCTACCTCAAGCGGGAGGATCTCAATCACACCGGCGCGCACAAGGTCAACAACACCATCGGCCAGGCCCTGCTGGCCCGCCGCATGGGCAAGACCCGCATCATCGCCGAGACCGGCGCCGGGCAGCACGGGGTGGCGACCGCCACCGTGGCGGCACGCCTGGGCCTGGAGTGCGTGGTCTACATGGGAGAGGTCGACATGGCCCGGCAGGAGGCCAATGTCTATCGCATGCGTCTGTTGGGTGCCGAAGTCAGGGGGGTCTCGTCAGGCTCCAAGACCCTCAAGGACGCCCTCAACGAGGCGATGCGGGACTGGGTGACCAACGTGGACGACACCTTCTATATCATCGGTACCGTTGCCGGACCCCATCCCTATCCGGCCATGGTGCGGGATTTCCAGGCCGTGATCGGTCGCGAGGCGCGCGAGCAGATGCAGCGTCAGGCCGGTCGCCTGCCGGATGCCCTGGTGGCCTGTGTCGGCGGCGGTTCCAACGCCATCGGTCTCTTCTATCCCTTCCTGGACGATATGGATGTGGCCATCTATGGCGTCGAGGCGGCCGGCGACGGCCTGGAGACCGGACATCATGCGGCGCCGCTCTGCGCCGGCAAACCGGGCGTGCTGCACGGCAATCGCACCTACTTGATGGAGGACCGGGACGGACAGATCATCGAGACCCACTCCATCTCCGCCGGCCTCGACTACCCGGGGGTGGGTCCGGAACACGCCTGGCTCAAGGACAGCGGGCGCGCCAGCTATGTGGCGGTGACCGACGACGAAGCACTGGCCGCCTTTCACGATCTGACACGCACCGAGGGGATCATCCCGGCCCTGGAATCGAGCCATGCCTTGGCCTATGCCAAGAAGCTGGCGCCGCAGATGTCGCGGGAGCAGATCATTCTGATCAATCTGTCGGGCCGTGGTGACAAGGACATGCATACCGTGGCCGCGCGGGAGGGGATCAAGATATGAGCCGTATCGCCGAGAAGTTCAGCCAGTTGAAGGCGGACGGCAGGAAGGCCCTGATTCCTTTCATCACCGCCGGCGACCCGCTTCCCGAGATCACCGTCGACCTGATGCACGATCTGGTTGCCGCCGGGGCGGACATCATCGAACTGGGGGTGCCGTTCTCCGATCCCATGGCCGACGGCCCGGTGATTCAGCGTGCCAGTGAGCGGGCGCTGGAATACCACGTCAGCCTGAGCGACGTGCTGAAGATGGTGACCCGGTTTCGCGAGGTGGACAGTGAGACACCGGTGGTCCTGATGGGCTATCTGAACCCGATCGAAATCATGGGCTACGCCGCCTTCGCCGAGCAGGCCGCGGAGGCGGGAGTCGACGGGGTGCTGGTGGTCGACATCCCGCCGGAAGAGGGGGATGCGCTGCTGCAGGCGCTGCGGGCCAGGGAGCTCGATCAGATCTACCTGGTGGCGCCGACCAGTACGGCAGAGCGGATCCAACGTATCTGTGACTCGGCTGGCGGCTTCGTCTACTATGTCTCAGTGAAAGGGGTCACCGGTGCCAGTCATCTCGACCTCAGTGCGGTGGAGCAGAAACTGCAGGAGATTCGCACGCATACCGCTTTGCCGGTGGGTGTGGGTTTCGGTATCAAGAACGCCGAGACCGCTGCCGCCATCGCCCGGGTGGCGGACGCGGTGGTGGTCGGCAGCGCCCTGGTCTCCCGGGTCGAGGCCCTGGCCGAAGAGCCGGAGAAGATTGGTGCCGCCCTGCGCGAAGTGCTCGCCGCCATGCGCAGTGCCATGGATGCGGCTTGACGGAAACCACCTGTGTGTAACAGATCAAGATAGAGAAAGGCCGATAACAGCCATGAGTTGGTTCGAAAAATTGATGCCGAGCCGTATCCGCACGGATGCCGGCCACAAGCGCGCAGTCCCTGAAGGTTTGTGGACCAAGTGTCCCGGCTGCAGCGCGATACTCTACCGGGCCGAGATGGAGCGCAATCTCGACGTCTGTCCCAAATGCAACCACCATAACCGCATCGGTGCCCGGCGCCGGCTCGAGACCTTTCTCGACCCGGAACCGCAAGAGGAGATCGGCGCTGGCCTGGAGTCGGTCGATCCCCTGAAATTCAAAGACAGCAAGAAATACAAGGAGCGCCTGAGCCAGGCCATGAAGGCCAGTGGCGAGAAGGACGCCCTGGTGGCGATGCGGGGTCAGGTCAAGGGCATGGACGTGGTGGCGGCCGCCTTCGAATTCAGCTTCATGGGCGGCTCCATGGGCTCGGTGGTGGGGGAGCGCTTCGTGCGCGCGGTCAACACGGCCCTGGAGCGGCATGCTCCGCTGGTCTGCTTCTCCGCCAGCGGCGGGGCGCGCATGCAGGAATCGCTGTTCTCCCTGATGCAGATGGCCAAGACCAGCGCGGCCCTGGAGCGGTTGCAGAAGCGCGGGCTGCCCTTCATCTCGGTGATGACCGATCCCACCATGGGCGGTGTCTCCGCCAGTCTCGCCATGCTCGGCGACGTCAACGTGGCCGAGCCCAACGCGCTGATCGGCTTTGCCGGTCCCCGGGTCATCGAGCAGACGGTGCGGGAGAAGCTGCCGGAAGGATTTCAGCGCAGCGAGTTTCTGCTCGATCACGGTGCCATCGACATGATCATCGATCGCCGCGACATGCGCGACCGAATCGCCGATCTGCTCAGTATCTTCATGGACAGGGCAAGACCCTGACGGTTGATTGAATTGTGAATTTTGAATTATGAATTTTGAATTGTTTGAGTGCGCTCCGCGCCCAACCCAGTTCGATTGTGAGCAAATAGAGATGCGAGCGAAGCGAGCGCTAAAAATTCAAAATTCAAAATTCACAATTTAAAATTCCATTCTCCATGCGTTTCAAAACCCTCGACCAGTGGCTCGACTGGCAAGCCGGACTGCACCCGTCAGAGATTGAGCTGGGGCTGGAACGGGTTGCGGCGGTGTGGCGCAAGCTCTGTCCGTCGGGGCTCTCCTGTCCGGTGGTGACCGTGGCGGGCACCAATGGCAAGGGATCCTGTGTGGCGATGCTCGATGCCATCTGTCGTCAGGCCGGTCACCGGGTAGGAACCTATACTTCACCCCATCTGATCCGCTACAACGAACGCATCAGAATGGATGGCGTGGCGGCCGATGACGCGGCGATCTGCCAGGCCTTCGCTGCCGTTGACAGGGCGCGCGACGAGGTGACCCTGACCTATTTTGAGTTCGGTACCCTGGCGGCGCTCTATCTTTTCGCGCAACAGAAACTCGATCTGGTGATCCTGGAAGTCGGTCTCGGCGGCAGGCTGGACGCTGTCAACATCATCGATGCGGATCTGGCCATCATCACCACCATCGACCTGGATCACCAGGGCTGGTTGGGTGAGACGCGGGATGCCATCGGCCGCGAGAAGGCCGGTATCATGCGCGCGCAGAGGCCGGTGGTGCTGGCCGATCCTGACATGCCGGGTTCTGTGTTCGAGGAGGCCGAAAAGGTCGGCGCCGAGGTACTGGCGGCGGGCAGGGACTACCACTGGAGCGAGGCCGCCGGGGATTGGCGTTGGCAGGGTCCCGATGGCGTATCCTACAGGCTGCCACTGCCTCCCTTGAACGGGGCGGGACAACTGCAGAACGCCGCCGCCGTGGTGATGGCCTGTCAGCGCTTGCAGCCGTGGCTCGAACTGCCGCTGCAGGCTCTCGGTCAGGGGCTGGAGAGGGTGCGCCTGCCTGGACGGCTGCAGTTGTTGCCTGGGAGGCCGCGGGTCGTGTTGGATGTGGCACATAATCGCCAGGCCATCGCCGGCCTGTTGGCCAGCGTCGATCGGATTGCGCCACAGACGAGGGTTTTGGCCGTGTTCGGCCTGCTGCACGACAAGGACGCCGCTGCCGTTGCCGAACTCATGTACGATCGGGTGCAGGCCTGGTATCTCTCGGATCTCCAAGGTGATCGCGGACGCAGCGCCGAGGCGCTGGCGAAGGCCTTGAAATCGGCCGGAGTGGCGGCACCGATTCACACTCACCCGGACGCGGCCGAGGCCTTTTGCAGTGCCCGTGCCGCCGCCCGTGGTGATGACCTGATTCTTGTCTTCGGTTCGTTTATCGTGGTCGGAGACGTGATGCGATATCTGGGTATCTAGCCGTCACGGTGTATAGGCCGGGTTGCACGATTGAAGCCCTGTTGCGCACACCCTGACGCGCAGGTAAGGGTGATTGCCTTGGCAAGAACGTCAATAAGTGGCCGGCAACCACCAAGCAGCTGATATACTGGAAGCATTCACCCCGGGCAGGGGTCAAACTCGCTGAAGCGGAATGCCCGCTGACAGATACTTGGATGGCGTTATGGCACTGGAGGAACGACTTAAACAGCGATTGTTGGGGGGTGCGGTCCTGGTGGCCCTGGTGGTGATCTTCGTGCCGATGCTGATCGACGAGCCGGTGGACAGCAGGGTGGTCTCGGATCACCGGATTCCTCCCAAACCGGAAGCGCTGGAGAAGCCAATGCCGGCCATCCTGCCGCCGCCACCGGAAACCCCGGGAGTGGCAGAGGAGGTGACGGAACCTCAAACGGCGCCGGTTGAAACGAAGCCGGCTATCCCGACCAAACCGGCACCGACAGTGGATGCCAAACCGGTCGGTGGTGACAAGCCTTCTCCCACAGCCTGGATGATTCAGGTGGCCAGTCTCACCGTCAAGGAGAATGCGGAAAAACTGGTGGCCGATCTGAAGAAGGCTGAATTCCCGGCCATGGTGGAGAAGGTCGAGGTGGAAGGCAAACGCCACTACCGCGTACGCGTCGGTCCGGAAGTCAATCATCAGACCGCCCTCTCGATGGCCGAGCGCATCAAGCGTGACTTCAAGCTGACGCCAAAAGTGTTACGTTACCCCGATTAGACAAGCCGCAGGTGAGCGTCCGACAAGCATGAACATCGCCACTCAGACCCAGACCCTCCTACAGGAACTCTTTGCCGACAAGGGCGCACCGAAATGGATGGAGCCCCTGCTCGCCAATACGCTGCCCAAAGTGGTACTGGGGGTCCTGATCGTTTTGGTCGCTTCGCAGGCTGCCGATTTGACCTGGCGGCTGATGCCGGCACCTGAGCTGGCTGTCGGCAGTCCGCAGCGGATAGTCCCTCCCCCCGCGCAGGAGGCACAGAAAGGCGCTGACGAAAATGGACTCGAAACGGTGGCCAAACTGCACCTTTTCGGCGAGGCTGGGGCCAGGCCGGTCAAGCAGATCGAAGCGAAGGCGCCGGAGACACGCCTGAATCTGACCCTGCACGGTGTCTTCGTGGACGAGGATCCGGAGCAGGGTGCGGCCATCATCGGTACCTCCGGATCGACACAGAAGTACTACAAGGTCGGTGCCACGATCATGAACGGCGTGACCCTGCAGGGGGTTTTCACCGATCGCGTGGTGTTGCTGCGCAACGGACAGTCCGAGGTCCTGCGCTTCCCCAAGGTGCCCACGGTCGGCTCCTCATCCGTCCTCAACGACCGCGCTCTGCCCTCGGCCCGGGGCGAGTCATCGACCGCCAGCACCTCGCTCAGCGGTTACCGGGAGGTGTTTCAGCAGGAGCCGCTCAAGATCTTTGAGCATGTGCGCTTCATCCCGGTCAGGTCCCGTGAAGGGCTCAAAGGTTACCGTGTACTGCCGCAGAAGAACCGGGAACTCTACAACAAGCTGGGCATCCGCCCCTCCGATCTGGTCACCGCCGTCAACGGTGTCAGCCTGACCAACGACCAGGAAGCGATGAAACTGATCGATATGCTGAAGGACGCCAGCAGTGTCCAGGTGGATATCGTGCGCAATGGCCAGCCCCAGTCGCTGACCTTCACGCTCAATTAAGGGTTCACTCCGTCACAGGTCCGGCGTGGCGGGCGGTGTGGGGCGGTTGGGCACCAGGGCCACTTCGTCTCCATCCTCGAGACGGGTGAAGTACTCTGCAAACTGTTTGTTGATGGTCGGTCGCAGCAGCGTCTCATCGAACACCGGGGCGAGTTGCGGTCTACGCATTCTGAGCAGTTTCAACAGATCCGTGATGGTTACCACCGACTTCGGCAGCTTTATCTCTTCCGTTTCCCGTCCCGTCTTGTTGGCCAGCCAGGAGAAGTAGAAGAGCTTCACCTGGCGCTCCTCCGATTGCGACTCCTGGCGCTGGTAGCCCTCGGTTTGCAGTCGGTTCAGGTAGTTCTGCCAGTTCTTTTCCTGATCCTGTCCCAGCTGATAGAGGGTCTCCCAGGAGTAGATGCCGGTATCGTGCCCGTCATCGAACACCAGCCGGATGGCGTACTGTCCCTGAGGCTCGATACGCTCGATATTGACCTGCTCCTTGCCGGTGACCAGCGTTTTGCCGCTCTTGACCTCCGCCGCGGTGGAGAAGACACGCAAATATTCGCAGGGCAGCTCGAAACTGGCGCCGTCCGAAAAGCGCAGGGAGAGCAGGTGCGATTTCTGATGCAGGTTGATTTCGACGGGAATCGGGGAATCTTTGCTCATGCTTGAACCGGTGTGTCTGAAGGAGAGGGGGCGGATGATGTCACAGATGGGTGGCCCGCTTCAACCTGGAAGCACTCAGGGTGGCCTGGGATGATGTTGGTTATCTATTTGATAACGATAGTGAAATTGTGCTCGCTCTGGCGCTGTCGTGAGCGGCGAACGGGGCTATCGACGTCCCTTGCCGGATACCCGTAACAGGACCCGGTCCAGACCCCGGCTGCTCAGCAGGCGGCGCAGGACAGTAAAGAGGTAGGTGGGAAATGTCACCGCGTAGCGCGGTCTGGGGCGCTGGCTCTCCAGCGCATGGATCACCCTTTTCAACACGGCTTCCGGAGGTAGGGTGAAAGGCATCGCAGGGCCCGCTTTCTGCAGCCGGTCCAGCATCGAGCGGTAGTGCTCGCGGTGGTGTGAATGCTCCGCATCGATGTTCTCCCGCCATTTGGCCAGGGCGTTCTCCCGAAAACGGCTGAGGATGGGCCCTGGCTGAATCAGGCTGATATGGATGCCGCTGCCGGCCAGTTCCAGACGCAGGGTGTCGCTCAGGCCCTCCAGCGCGTATTTGCTCGCCACATAGGCACCGCGATAGGGCAGGGACATGAAGCCGAGGATCGAGCTGTTCTGGATGATGCGGCCTTCACCGGCACGGCGCATGACGGGGATCACCCGGCAGGTCAGATCGTGCCAGCCGAATAGGTTGGTTTCGAACTGTCGTCTCAGGGTCTCCCGGCTGAGATCCTCGACAGCTCCCGGTTGACCGTAGGCTCCGTTGTTGAACAGGGCATAGAGTCTGCCATCGCATAACGCCAGGGTGTTTTCGACCGCCTCGGCAATGGAGTCGCTGCTCTCCAGGTCGAGTTGGAGGGCTTCGAATCCCTCCGCTCGCAGACGTTCCACATCCCGCTGCTGCCTGGCGCTGGCGATGACTCGATAACCTCTCGATCTGAGGCCGCTGGCGACAGCTTCACCGATGCCGCTAGAACAGCCGGTGATCAGTATGTTCCTGGGTGTGGTCATGGCTGCAGGATAGGCCAAATCCATGCCCGGTGTCTTCTATTTGTGCCAGCAATTGGGAGGGTCGGGCGGCGCCTCAGGGAATTAAAGTTTCATCCCGCGCGACCGCTAAAACCATCAGGTGGAAAATGAGGGCGCGAGTGGCTTTTCGCCGATGCTTTCGGGGACCGGGTCCCGGCCGGTCCGTTTCTCGATAACGATAGAGGCAACTAAGGAGTTGGAGTTCACAGGTGGATATCGCGACACTGGTCGGTTTGCTGGGTGGCTTAGGCATCATCATCGGGGCGATTGCATCGGGCGGCGACGTGATGCTCTTCGTCAATGTGCCGTCGGTCCTGATCGTTGTGGGTGGTACCTTCATGGTGACCCTGATGCAGGTCTCCCTGGGTGATTTTCTCGGCTCCTTCAGCATCGGCATGAAGGCCTTCTTCTACAAGACCGATGACCCCAAGAAACTCATCGAAGAAGCGGTCGAACTGGCCGATATCGCGCGGAAGAACGGGCTCCTGGCGCTCGAAGGGCAGGAGATCAGTAACAGCTTCCTGAAGGAGGGTATCGGTCTCTGCGTCGATGGCCATGACCCGGTACTGGTCAACAAGCTGCTCAGCAAGGACATCGATCTGACCATCCAGCGTCACGAAGTGGGGCAGAGCATGTTCAAGAGCATGGCCTTGATGGCTCCCGCCATGGGCATGATCGGTACCCTGGTGGGTCTGGTGCAGATGCTGGCCAACATGGACGACCCGTCGAGTATCGGCCCGGCCATGGCGGTGGCACTGCTGACCACGCTCTACGGCGCCGTCATCGCCAATGCCTTCGCCACGCCGATGGCCGAGAAGCTGGCTCGCGCCAGCGGCATGGAGAAGACCAACAAATCCCTCATCATCGAGACCATCGCCGGTATCCAGGAAGGTATGAATCCCCGCGTGCTCGAGCAGCTGTTGAGCACCTATCTGCCCTCCAGCAAGCGGCCGAATCAGGACGAGTGATCCGATGGCGGAGGAGTGTCCAAAATGTGAAACGGGTATCGCACCCTGGATGGCCACATTCGCCGATATGATGTCGCTGCTGATGTGCTTTTTCGTTTTGCTCCTCTCCTTTGCCGAAATCGACGCCATTCGTTTCAAGAAAATGGCGGAATCGATGAAGGACGCCTTCGGTGTGCAGCGTGAAATTCCCACCAACGAAGTGGTCAAAGGCACCAGCGTCATCATGCAGGAGTACAGTCCGGGCAAGCCGGACCCGAATCCGATCAAGGAGATACGCCAGCAGACGGAGGAGCAGGAGAAGCAGTTTGTCGACGTCACCGACAAGTCGGCTCAGGAAGACATCGATATCGATGCCGCCAAGGTGGCGATGCAGGCCAAACTGGAACAGAAGGCCGAGCAGCAGGCGGAAGAGCTGCAGGAGATGCTCGAGCAGGAGATCGACGAGGGTCTTCTCCAGGTGGATCGGGAGAAGACCAAGGTCATCATCCGCATTCAGGAGAAGGGCTCCTTCCCCTCGGGTCGCGCTACCCTCAATCCGGAGTTTTTCGAAGTCATTTCCAAAATCACCAGTGTGATCGCCAACACGCCGGGCAAGATCATTGTCGCGGGCCACACCGACAACATCCCGATCTCCACCACCCGCTTCCGGTCCAACTGGGAGCTCTCGTCCGCCCGTGCGGTCACCGTGGTGCATGCCATGCTGAGCAACGCGGCACTGGATGAAAACCGTTTTTTGATCCAGGGATACGCCGACTCCAAACCCCTGGTGCCGAACGACACGAAAGAGCACCGGGCGCTCAATCGCCGGGTTGAACTGATCATTCAACGGGGCGAAGATGTCGAAACTGACGAACCGACAAAAGCGGCTGAGGCAGCTGGGACGGACACGTCAGCCAGCGGAGAGGGGGTGGATTGATGAGTAGAGAGAGGCACGAAAACCTGGCCGACGAACGCAGGGAGTTTTTTCGTATCGACGACTCGATTCGACTCAGTTATCGGGTGATCGATGCCGACGAGGTGCCGGTCGATATCGAGGAGCGGGTGCACAACGACCGCTTCAGCGTGATGACCCGACTGCAGGCGATCAGCCAGAATCTCTCAGCCGCGTTGCACCGCATCGAACAGCGCGATCACGACGTGGCCGACTACCTCAAGGCCCTCGACGATAAGATCACCCTGCTGGGGCAGTCCTTTCTGTCCGAGGAGGGTGAGCTGTTGGGAGCGCCCTCGCGCGACGTCAACCTGAGCGCCGGCGGTCTGGCGATGGATGTGGACGAGCCACTGGTGGTGGGTGACCGGGTCGAGATCAAACTGTTGCTGCTCCCCGACTATTGCGGTGTCCTGGCCTATGGCGAGGTGGTGGGGGTGGAAACCAGCGCCCGGCCCGACGGCGACTTTCCTCATCATGTCCGCATCAACTTCACACTCATACGCGACGTCGATCAGGATGCCCTGATCCGCCACATCATGCGTCGTCAGGGTGAAATGCTGCGCAAGAGACGGGAACAGCGGGAAGAGGGCTGATTCTCCAGGCTGTGGCTGAAACCGCGCCCGCCTGATCCAGGTTTCCGGGCAAGTAAAGCCGCTCTGATCGGATTCTGTTTCCCAAACAAACCATCCAGAGTACCCGTCAGCGTCATGCGGCGCCCGGCGTCCTTCAGCTACAACGGCACGATTCGTTTCGGCATGGCTTCACGCAGGGTACTTTCCGATGCTGTCTTGAAATGCCCCTGACTGCCCCCAATATGGTACGATCGGCTTCAACGACACGCAGGTGACGGCCTGCTTAGCTCACTGTTTTTCAGGGGAAAACACCATGCCCATCTACGAATACCGCTGCGAGAACTGCGGTCACGAACTGGAAGCGCTGCAGAAAATGAGCGATCCGGTGCTGACAGAGTGTCCGGAGTGCAAGCAGGAGAGCCTCAAAAAAGCGCTCTCGGCGGCCGGCTTCCGCCTCAAGGGGGGCGGCTGGTATGAGACCGACTTCAAGAGCGGCAAGAAGAAAAACGTCCACGAGAGTAGCGACAAGAGTGCCAAGCAGACGACCACCTGTAGTGGTGGTGGCTGTGCCTGCCACTCCTCCTGACCCGCGGTCACCCCCGTGAACCTGCTGCGCCGCTACCTGGTGGCCGGACTGCTGGTCTGGCTGCCGTTGGGGGCGACCATTTTCGTCATCCGGCTGCTGGTCGGCTGGATGGATCAGAGCCTGCTGCTACTGCCCGAGCGGTTTCGACCCGAAACTCTTCTTGGTTTCCATATCCCCGGTCTGGGTGTGGTGCTGTCCCTGCTGATTCTCCTCCTGACCGGGCTGGTGGCGGCCAATCTGTTCGGTCGCAAACTGGTCTCCCTCTGGGAGCAGCTGCTGTCACGTATTCCACTGGTCCGATCCGTCTACTCCGCCGTCAAACAACTGGTGGAGACCATGTTCGCCGACAATGGCAACTCCTTTCGCAAGGTGGTGCTGGTGGAGTTCCCGCGACGGGGACTCTGGACCCTGGCATTCCTTACCAGCGAGGAGCAGGGACAGGTCCAGCAGGCGACCGGGCGTGACGTCGTCAGTGTCTACGTTCCAACCACTCCCAACCCGACCGGCGGCTACTTCGTTCTGGTGCCACGGGAGGATGTGCGGGAGATCGACCTCAGCGTCGACGACGGCCTCAAACTCCTGCTCTCCATGGGCGCCGTCAATCCCACACACACGACCGATACCCAACCGGTTGACGGACTTGCAGAGGCTGGGGTCAAGCCGTAACATTTCCGCCTTTTACGGCCCGACAGCGGGACCCACCCAGCATTTCACAGGACAACGCCCATGCGCAGCCACTATTGCGGACAGATCAACAGCAGCCATATCGACCAAGAGGTTGAGCTTTGTGGATGGGTTCATCGCCGGCGCGATCACGGTGGGGTGATCTTCATCGACCTGCGTGATCGGGAAGGACTGGTGCAGGTGGTCTACGATCCCGATCTGCCGGATGTCTTCGCGCTCGCCGAACAGGTGCGTAACGAGTTCGTATTGCGTATCAGGGGACGCGTCCGGCCGCGTCCTGAAGGGACCGTGAACAAGGATCTCGCCACCGGCGAGATCGAGATTCTCGGTCTCGAACTGGAGATCCTCAACCGGGCCGATACCCCTCCGTTCCAGCTCGACGAGCACGAGAACGCCTCGGAGGAGATCCGCCTGCGCTACCGCTATGTCGATCTGCGCCGTCCGGAGATGCTGGCCAAGATCCGCACCCGCGCCCGGGTGACCCAGGTCCTGCGCCGCTATCTCGACGGTAGCGGCTTCCTCGATATCGAGACGCCGATGCTGACCAAGGCGACCCCGGAGGGGGCCCGCGACTACCTGGTGCCGAGTCGCACCCATCCCGGTCACTTTTTCGCCCTGCCGCAGTCGCCCCAGCTGTTCAAGCAGTTGTTGATGATGGCCGGCATGGACCGCTACTACCAGATCGTGCGTTGTTTCCGCGACGAGGATCTGCGTGCCGACCGCCAGCCCGAATTCACCCAGCTCGATATCGAGACATCGTTCCTCGACGAGGACGGGATCATGAACCTCAACGAGGAGATGATCCGCCAGCTCTTCAAGGAGATACTCGACGTCGATCTGCCCGACCCCTTCCCGCGCATGACCTATGACGAGGCGATGGAGCGCTACGGCTCCGACCGTCCCGATCTGCGTGTGCCGCTGGAACTGGTCGATCTGGGGGATCTCATGGCCGCGGTGGAGTTCAAGGTCTTTTCCGGTCCGGCGCAGGATCCCAAGGGCCGGGTGGCGGCCCTGCGGGTGCCGGGCGGTAACAGCCTCAGCCGCAAGCAGATCGACGACTACACCAAGTTCGTCGCCATCTACGGCGCCAAGGGTCTGGCCTATGTCAAGGTCAACGAGATGGCCAAAGGGGTCGAGGGCCTGCAGTCGCCGATCCTCAAGTTCCTGCCCGAGGAGGTGGTCAACGCCATCCTCGAGCGCACCGGTGCCCAGGACGGCGACCTGATCTTCTTCGGCTCCGACAAGGCGACCGTGGTCAACGAATCCCTGGGCGCGCTGCGGGTACGCCTGGGCCAGGACCTGGAGCTGATGGAGGGCGCGTGGAAACCGCTGTGGGTGGTCGACTTCCCCATGTTCGAGTGGGACCAACAGCACGACCGCTGGAGTCCGCTGCACCACCCCTTCACCTCGCCCAAGCTGGACCAGCTTGAATTGCTGGAGTCCGACCCGGGCAGCTGCAAGTCGCGCGCCTACGACATGGTCATGAACGGCGTCGAACTGGGCGGCGGCTCCATCCGTATCCACCAACAGTCGGTGCAGCAGAAGATCTTCAAGCTGCTGGAGATCGGTGAGGAGGAGGCGCAGGAGAAGTTCGGATTCCTGCTCGATGCCCTCAAGTACGGCTGTCCGCCCCATGGCGGCCTGGCCTTCGGACTCGATCGGCTGGTGATGCTGCTGACCGGCTCGGCTTCAATTCGCGACGTGATGGCCTTCCCCAAGACCCAGACCGCGGCCTGTCCCCTTACCGCCGCACCATCCGAGGTCGGCGCCGACCAGCTGCGCGAACTCTCCATCCGGGTGCGCAAACCCGTCGTTGAAGAGGGGGCCGCCTAGCCTGCGTCACGAGGTCAGGATCATGCCGAAGCCCGTCTACAAGCGACCGGAATCGGTGCTGGTGGTGGTCTATACCCGGCAGGGTGAAGTGCTGATGTTGCGTCGCACCCGTCCCAGCGATTTCTGGCAGTCGGTGACCGGCAGCCTGCGCTGGGGGGAGTCGCCGGCGAGCGCGGCACGCAGGGAGCTCTACGAGGAGACCGGCATCATGGCGGGCGATGCCCTGCTCGATCTGCACCACAGCGTCAGCTTTCCCATCCTTCCTGCCTGGCGTTCGCGCTACGCCCCTTCGGCCCGCAGCAACCGGGAACACTGGTTCGCTTTGCCTCTGGCACTTCGCCGACAACCGCTTCTGCATGCCGACGAACACACCGAGTACCGCTGGTTGCGTCATGAACAAGCGGCTCGCCTGGCCAGCTCATGGACCAATCGGGATGCGATTCGTCATCTATTCAATATTGGAGCAGGGGGGCGCAAGGCCTGAAAGTTGGATCCTGAACCCGGACAGCTGGGCTCCGCACAAGGCTTGGAATCAACGGTAGGCCGGGGCCCAGCCCCACCGATAGCGACGCTAAAACGCCAGGCCGGTGCGGCAGATCGATACGTAGGGTGCGGCTTGCCGCACCGGATAGGGACCGATATCAATGGCACTTAGCTAAGTGCAACCACACACATTTTCTGATCTTTTTTTCAACACGTTTCGGTGGGGCGGGGCCCCACCCTACCTGAAATCCGAAGTGTAGGGGCTGCCCCACCAGAACCGCACTTATCTACGTGCCATTCGGGTTCGATAGTTGATGCGTGAGCGGTAGTACGGCTATCAGACCTTCAGCTTCTCCACCACCCGCATCAGCTTCTGCCTGGCCTCGGCGGCGACCTTTTTCGGCTCTTCGGTGGCGCAGAGTCCCAGCACCGTCTCCGGGTCCATGAAACTCACCAGGGTCTTGCCCGCCTCGGTCTCGCGCAGGATGAAGTTGCAGGGGAGCAAGGTGCCGGCATTGGGTTCGCTGCTCAGCACGCGGTCAGCCATTTTCGGATTACATGCCCCGTAGATGTGGTAGGCCGGAATATCCTTGTCCATCTTGCTCTTGAAGATGGCCTGCACATTCACATCACTGACGATGCCCAGATGTTCTTCCAGCAAGCGGGCCTGGACCTTCTCCAGCGCCTGCTCGAAAGGGAGATCGATTTCGGTGTTAAATTCGTACATAGTGCCTCCTGAGATTGGAGGCGGCATTGCAGCAGAGCGGCGTGCCGGGCACATTGAACTTTGTCAAAATCCCCAGGAAAAGACGGGTTATGCGAGAGACGATCCATCTGGAGACCCATAGCCGGGAAACGCTGGTCGACATTACGCCGCAGGTGGAGCGGGTAGTGCGCGAGAGCGGTGTGCGTCAGGGCCTGGTCAATGTCTATGCCCAGGGAGCGACGGCGGCCATCATGATCCAGGAGAACTGGGACGAGAGCGTGCAGAGCGACGTGGTCAATCTGCTGCGCAAGCTGATACCTCAAGGCGTCTGGCTGCATGATGCCCAGGACGGCAACGGCGATTCCCATCTCAAGGCGGGACTGGTCGGTCCCTCCGAGAGCATCCCGCTGATCGACGGTAGGCTGGGGCTGTCGCGCTGGCAGAACGTCTTTTTCTGCGAATTCGACGGTCCGCGCTCCGATCGCCGGGTCGTCTGCACCATTCTTGAGATGAGCAAATGAGCGAGCAGGGGCTGCTGCGTCATCTGAGCGTGCTCAACAGCTGGGAGCCGGCCCATTTCGGCGGCTTCTTTTTCCGGGGCAGGCGATACGGCTATCTCAAAACGGCGATGCGTGAAGCGCTGCGCCAGTGGCCCGCATATTTCAGCCTCTTCGACGACCGGGTCGAACTCAACGAGGCGCTCGACAGTTTCGAGGCCAGAACCGAAGCCCTGATGGAGGTGACCGATACCCTGGTCTACCAGGGTGTCATCTCCCATGCCCATGGTGAACGTTATCCGGTCACCTGCAGCGGGCGGGAGACCGCCATCGCCACCATCGATCGCACCGCCGCTCCCTATTTCGGCCTGCGTGCCTACGGCCAGCACCTCAACGGCTTCGTACGCGGTGGCGACGGGCTGAAGCTCTGGATCGCCCGCCGTTCCGCCGACCGCCGGGTCTATCCCAACAAGCTCGACAACATGGTGGCGGGTGGTCTGCCCCACGACATCAGTCTGGTGGAGAACCTGCAAAAGGAGTGCATGGAGGAAGCCTCGGTGCCGATCGAGCTGGCTGCCCGTGCCATTCCGGTAGGGGCATTGAGCTACTGCAAGGAGACAGCGGTCGGACTCAAGCCCGATACCCTCTACTGCTACGATTTGGAACTGCCGGCCGACTTTCAGCCCAGCAACAGCGATGGCGAGGTGGCCGAGTTCATGCTGCTGCCGGTCGCTGAGGTACTGGCCCTGGTGCGGGACAGCGACGAATTCAAGCTCAACTGCAATCTGGTGCTGATCGACTTCTTCATTCGTCATGGGATTTTAAATCCTGAAACTCCCGGTTACCTCGAACTATCCTTGGGACTACGCGAGAAGTTATGACTCCCGGGTGGTAAATTATTGCGCAAAGACACAGTTTTCACTTCGGATGGAACCGCGGACTGGAAATTCAGTCAAAATCGTATTCCAATCAGTTTGATAGCGGTAACAGGGCCTATCGGGCACGACCGAATTCAGGTGGATAGATGAGAATGAACCGATTTATAGCGACCTGCCTCGTACTGTGGCTGGTCAGCGCACCCGTCTGGGCGGTCAAGCAACTGGTCCCGGTCTCCGAACTCCATCCCACCGAGGAGCAGCAGCAGACGGCCCATGTCATCGTCAAGGTGATCGACAAGTACCACTACAAAGACGTGGTGCTCGACGACGCCATGTCGAAGGATATCCTCAAGCGTTACTTCGACGCCCTCGATCCCAATCGCTCCTTTTTCCTGGCCAACGACATTCGCCGTTTCGCCATCTACGAGGACAAGCTCGACGACTATCTGAGCAACGCCCGAATCGAACCCGCGTTCGAGATCTTCCGCACCTACCGTCAACGGGTGGGCGAGGCGATCGGCTATGCGCAGAAGCTGCTGGATGGGGATTTCGACTTCAGCGTGGACGAGACCTATCAGTTCGAGCGCGAGGATGAGCCCTGGCCGCAGACCCGGGCCGAGCTGAACGACCTCTGGCGCAAGCGGGTGAAGAACGACTACCTCAACCTGAAGTTGACCGACAAATCCGATGCGGAGATCCGCAAGACCCTGCGCGCGCGCTATGCGCGGTTGGAGAACCGGGTCCAGCAGTTCGACACCAATGACGTGTTCCAGACCTTCATCAACGCCTACACCCTGAGCCTGGAGCCCCATACCAGCTATATGTCGCCCAGCACCTCGGAGAATTTCGACATCAGCATGAGTCTCTCCCTGGAGGGCATAGGCGCGGTGCTGAAGGACGAGGACGGCTATACGGTGGTACAGAAGACCGTCATCGGCGGTCCTGCCGAGTTGAGCAAGCTGCTGCATGCCGGCGACCGCATCATCGGCGTGGGCCAGGGCCTGAAGGGTGAGATCGTCGATATCGTCGGTTGGCGCCTGCAGGATGTGGTGGAGCAGATCCGCGGTCCCAAGGGTTCGGTGGTCCAGCTGCAGATCGTGCCCAAGGGAGGCAAGAGCGAGGCTGATCCGCAAACCATCACCCTGGTGCGCAACAAGATCAAGCTCGAGGAGCAGGCGGCCAAGAGTTACGTCATCGACGATCTGGACGGCATGGGCAATTACAAGATCGGCGTCATCGAGGTGCCGACCTTCTACCGTGACTTCGCCGCCGAATCCCGTGGTGAAGAGGATTTCCGCAGCACCACCCGCGATGTGCGCAAACTGTTGAACGATCTCAAGCAGCAGGGCGTGGCCGGTATCGTCATCGACCTGCGCGAGAACGGCGGCGGCTCGCTCTCCGAGGCCACCGAACTGACCGGACTCTTCATCGAGACCGGGCCGGTGGTGCAGATCAAGGACGCCTTCGGCAAGGTGGAGGTGGAACGCGATCCCGATCCGCATATCGCCTACAGCGGTCCGCTGGCGGTGCTGGTGGACCGTAACAGCGCCTCCGCCTCGGAGATCTTCGCCGGCGCCATCCAGGACTACAAGCGGGGCATCATCATCGGCGAGCCCACCTTCGGCAAAGGCACGGTGCAGACCCTGGTCGATCTGGGACGTTTCGTGCCCGGTCGCAAGCAGGATCTGGGGCGCCTGCGTCTGACCATGGCCCAGTTCTTCCGCATCAACGGCGGCAGCACCCAGCATCGCGGGGTCGTGCCCGATATCCTGTTCCCCACCGCCAGCTTCTCCGATGATTACGGCGAGCGCTCGCTCGACAATGCGCTGCCCTGGGCCCAGATCAAACCGGCCGACTATCAGCCCCGGGGCAAGGCGAGCATACCGCGCCTGATGGAGTCCCATCTCGACCGCATCTCCCACGATCCCGGTTTCGAGATGCTGGTGGATCGTGAAAAGCGTTTCGAGGATATGGATCAACGTACCGAGGTCAGTCTGCTGGAGAGCGCCCGTCGTGCCGAGTGGGACAAGCGGGAGCAGGAACGCCTGCTGCACAAGAACCGCTTCCGCGCCTCTCAGGGGCTGGATGCGATCAAGCTCGATCATGAAATCGATGTCGCGGACGAGGACGAGACCGAGGAGAGCGAGGCGACACACCGCATCGAGCTCAACGAAGCGGCGCACATCCTGGTCGATTCGATCCGGCTGCAGGCGCCCGTCGCCGTGATGCGCTGAATCCACCCCAGGATTCCTGCCCGTACGCTAATTTGTCCGTGTTACCTGCGCGGCGGCAGGCTATAATCTGCGATCTTTGACCAGGATTCGCGGGTTTGTACGAGACATCAGAAAAGCGGTTGCGGCACCTTCACCAGGAGGGGCAGGCAGGTCTCCTTCGGGGCGGACTGATCGGCATCGAAAAGGAGTCGCTACGGGTCTCGCCGCGTGGCTGTATCTCGCAGACACCCCATCCGATGGCGCTGGGGTCACCACTGACCAACCGCTATATCACCACCGACTACTCGGAAGCGCTGACCGAGATCATCACGCCTCCTTCCGGCGACCGCAACGAACCGCTGCGCTTTCTCCACGCGGCCCATCACTTTGTCTACCAGCATCTGCAGGACGAGATTCTCTGGTCCACCAGCATGCCCTGCGTGGTGGAGGGGGACGCGCGCATCCCCATCGCCGAGTACGGCAGTTCCAACGCCGGACTCATGAAGACGGTCTACCGGCGTGGACTGGGCCACCGTTACGGTCGTGTCATGCAGGTGATCGCCGGGGTCCACTTCAACTACTCGCTGCCGACCCGGTTCTGGGAGGTGTTCCAGCAGTTGGAAGCTGACCAACGACCGGCCCAGAACTATATCTCAGAGGCCTATTTCGGCATGCTGCGCAACCTGCAGCGCTTTGGCTGGCTGATCCCCTATCTCTTCGGTGCCTCGCCGGCGGTCTGCAAGTCCTTTCTCGGCGGGCGGCCTACCAGTCTCGAATCGTTCGACGAGTTCACCTACTACGAGCCCTACGCCACCTCCCTGCGCATGGGCGACATCGGATATCAGAACAGCAAGGAGGCGGGGACCGGCATGAAGGCCTGCTATGACTGCCTGGACGCCTATGTGGAAACCCTCTCACGCGCCATCGAGACGCCCTGTCCCATCTACCAGGCGATCGGGGTCAAGGTGGATGGCCGTTACGAGCAGCTCAACGCCAACATCCTGCAGATCGAGAACGAGTACTACAGTACCGTACGCCCGAAGCAGATCCCGGAGATGATGGAGAAGCCGATCCACGCCCTCCAGCGCCGCGGGGTGCGCTATGTGGAACTGCGCTCTCTCGACGTCAATCCGTTCCATCCGCTGGGCATCGCCGAGGAGCAGGTCTTCTTCGTCGAGGCGCTGATGCTGCTGAGCCTGTTGGAGGAGAGTCCTGCCATCAACGTGGCCGAGCAGAAGGCGATCGACTGGAACGAACTGGCGGCGGCGCACCAGGGGCGGGATCCCGGCCTGAAATTGAAGCGCAACGACGGCGAGGTCCGGCTGCGCGATTGGGGACTGGAACTCTGCGACGCCCTGCAGCCGGTCTGCGATCTGCTCGACGAACAGCTGGCCGAGAAACCCTACCAGGCCAGCCTGGCGCTGCAGCGCGAACGCCTGATGGATGCGGAGAAGACCCCCTCGGCCCGTATGCTGGCCGAGATGCGGGAACGGGGAGAGAGCTTCTTCGAGTTCGCCCAGCGCATGTCGAAACAGCACCAGCGGTATTTCAACCAGCTGGAGAGCCTGGAGGATCAATACCTGCTGGAACAGGAGGCCGGCGACTCCTGGCGCCGGCAGCGTGAGATCGAGGCCTCGGACAGCATGAGCTTCGATGAATTTCTCTCCGATTACTTCGCGCAGCAGCTCGAAGAACCCGAAGTCCGCATGCCATAGACCGGAAATTCCGGTTGTTCAATCCAACCCACTAATCCAAGGCACCTCTCCCCTCAGACAGGGCGGGTGTCCGTAGCCCGGATGGAGCGAAGCGGAATCCGGGATAGCCTGTGCCTTGCCCTGGATTCCGCTTCGCTCTATCCAGGCTACTGCTTCTGTGCACAACGAGTGGCAAGATCGGTTTTATCTATAACGCAAAGGACGCAATGAAGCGCAAAGACCGCGAAGGAGTTTCAATGTTTGGTTCTTCGTGACTTGGCAGACTTCCCCTCCCCCCCGAAGAGGGCCGGGGTGAGGGGATCAGAAAGTCATCAGCCAACCGGATGCATCAGTGACGACTCACCTGACCAATGCCAAATTAGAGTACTGGGTTAATACCGCTTACAATGCGCGATGGGGCGGCCGGACGAAGCTGTCCGCCGCCGAACGACAAGAAATCGCCCGCTGGCCTGCCGGGTGAGAGATCATTCGAGGATCGATGATGGATGAGGACTACAGAGCGCCTTGGGGTTTTGCCACCCAGGCGATACGCACCGGTCACCACCGCACCCACGAGGGGGAGCACGGGGAGCCCATCTTCCCCACCTCCAGCTTCGTCTTCGGTAGCGCCGCCGAGGCGGCGGCCCGCTTCAGCGGTGACGAGCCGGGCAACATCTACTCCCGCTTCACCAACCCGACGGTGCGCAACTTCGAGGAGCGGCTGGCCGCACTGGAAGGGGGCGAGTCCTGTGTCGCCACCGCCTCCGGCATGGCGGCGATCCTGGCCACCTGCATGGGCTTGCTGCAGCAGGGCGACCAGGTGGTCTGTTCCAAGAGCGTCTTCGGCAGCACCACCCTGCTGTTCACCAAGTACCTCAGCCGCTTCGGCATCGAGACCCGCTTCGTGCCCCTCAGCGACTATGCCGCCTGGGAGCAGGCCATCGGCAAGCAGACCCGGCTGCTGTTCATCGAGACCCCTTCCAACCCGCTGACCGAGGTGGCCGACATCGCCCGCCTGAGCGCACTGGCCCACGCCAACGACTGCTACCTGGTGGTGGACAACTGCTTCTGCACTCCGGCCCTGCAGCGGCCGCTGGCCCTGGGCGCCGATATCGTGGTCCACTCGGCGACCAAGTATCTCGACGGCCAGGGGCGCTGCATCGGCGGCGCGGTGGTCGGCAACCGGGAGCTGGTGGGGGAGGAGGTCTACGGTGTCTTGCGCACCGCCGGACCCACCATGAGCCCCTTCAACGCCTGGGTCTTCCTCAAGGGGCTGGAGACCCTGGAACTGCGCATGCAGGCCCACTCACGCAACGCCCAGCAGCTGGCCGAGTGGCTGCAGGCCCAGCCGCAGGTGGAGCGTGTCTACTTCCCGGGGCTGGCCTCCCATCCCCAGCACGAACTGGCCAGGCGTCAACAGTCGGCGCCGGGCAGCATCGTCTCTTTCGACGTCAAGGGAGGACAGCCCGCCGCCTGGTCGTTGATCGATGCCACCCGCATGCTCTCGATCACCGCCAACCTGGGCGACACCAAGACCACCATCACCCACCCGGCCACCACCACCCATGGGCGGCTTACCGAGGAGCAGCGTGCCGAGGCGGGCATCGGCCACGGTCTGCTGCGCATCGCGGTGGGATTGGAGAACGTGGTGGACATTCAGAACGACCTCTCCTATGGTCTGGACAAGCTCTGAGCCGCCGGTCATGACCCGGGAGACGCTGCAGGCGAAGTGGGATGCCCGCCACGGCGATCCCGACAAGCAGCCCGGCGTGGCCGAAGTGCTGGAGCGGAACCGTCATCTGCTGCCACATGAGGGCAGGGCTCTCGATCTGGCCTGTGGCCTGGGCGGCAACGCCCTGTTGCTGGCGGAGCAGGGCCTGGAGGTCAGTGCCTGGGACCTCTCCCCGGTGGCCATCGAGCGTCTGAACAAGACGGCCGAGAGCCTGCAGTTCGATCGTCTCACGGCCGAAGTGCGAGATATCGAGCAGGCGACGCCAGCGCCCGACAGTTTCGATGTGATCGTGGTCAGCTACTATCTCGAGCGCGCACTGGTTCCGCACATCATCGGTGCCCTGAGGCCGGGCGGCCTGCTCTTCTACCAGACCTTCACCCGCATCGCTGTCGGCAGCGAGGGGCCGTCGAACCCGGATTTCCGCTTGGGCGACAACGAGCTGCTGCGGCTTTTCGGCGCTTTGAAGATCCGGGTCTACCGGGAGGAGAATCGGCTGGGGGATCTGAGCCAGGGCACGCGGGACGTGGCCATGCTGGTGGCGGAGAAGGTCGATACCTGAGCCTGAATGGGCCGAACAACTTCCGGGTCTGCTAGCGCCCCACCGCTGTGAAGTCGGTTCCAGGCTTGAGGCCGAAGGACTCGTCCAGCCCGAGCTCGCGGATCAGCTGGTCGCCGGCCTGCAGTCCGTGCTCCCGCTGTACCTCGCCCAGCAACAGTCGCACCGCATGACGGTTGTAGCCGCTGCCGAAACTGATCTGCTGCCGGATGATCTCTCTCGCCCGTTCCAGGGTCATGGTTCGACTCCCCGTGTATCTAACGTCCCACCACAGCACTCAGCAAACGCACGCTGCGGTATATCGTTCCGCTACGACCAGACTAACCCACCCGATCGCAGCAAAATCCCTGTTCGATAGCGGGTTGAACTCCGCCGGATCACTCCCAACTAACGTTACTATGGCAACAATGACCGTGGCACCCGACTTCGAGGCAGCATGAAAATCCGACAACTCTTCGACCAAAACTCCAGCACTTACACCTACCTGGTCTGGGATCAGGAAACCCGCGAGGCGGCCATCATCGATTCCGTGCGCGAGCAGCTGGAACGGGACATCCAGCTGATGCGCGAACTCGATCTCAAGCTGATGTATGCGCTGGAGACCCATGTCCATGCCGACCACATCACCGCCAGCGGCCTGCTGCGCGAGCGGCTCGGGTGCAAGGTGGGGGTGCATACCCAGGTGGGCAGCGACTGTCCCGACATCAAACTTCGCGATAACGACGTAATCCGGCTCGGCGGGCAACAGCTGGAGGTGCTCTACACACCGGGTCACACCGATACCGATGTCTGCTATCTGGCTGAGGGGGTGGTCTTCACGGGTGACATCCTGCTCATCCACGGCAGTGGCCGTACCGATTTCCAGTCCGGCGACGCGGCCCGTTCCTATGACTCCATCACCAGTCGACTCTTCACCCTGCCGGAGTCGACTGTGGTCTATCCGGCCCACGACTACAACGGCTTCACCTGCAGCACCATCGGTGAGGAGAAGCGTTTCAATCCCAGGCTGGGTGGAGGCAGGAGCCGGCAGGAGTACATCGAGATCATGCACAACATGAAGCTGGACAAACCGAAATTGATCGAGCTGGCGGTACCCGGCAACCAGGCATGCGGCCTCGACCGACAGGGCTAGGCGATGGACCGCGAAGCACTGGAGAAGATGCTGGCCCAGGGGCAGGACAACGCCCTGCTGCGCTATACGCTGGGCGCTATCCACCTCAAGGAAAAGTCCTATGAGGCAGCGGTGGAGCACCTGCAACGCGCCCTGGAGCTGGACCGGAATCACTCTGCCAGCTGGAAACTCTACGGCAAGGCCCTGGCCGGCTTGGGACGTACCGATGAGGCGATCGAGGCCTACGACAATGGCATCGCCATGGCCGAGGCCAAGGGCGATGTCCAGGCAGCCAAGGAGATGCGGGTGTTTCGTAAACGATTGGGTTAATGGTGTGCAGGGGGTGCTTGTATACTCGTACCCAGGACATCACCACAATGGTGCGGCAAGCCGCACCCTACAGTGAATCAAGCGTAGGGTGCGGCTTGC
>JBNKYJ010000163.1:0-5599 GCA_050300835.1 Sedimenticolaceae bacterium | reverse complement strand
ACCCCTCGATCATCGCGTAGGGTGCGGCTTGCCGCACCGTCGACTCTGTGACTGATAGTCGAATGCTTCAGATGGCTCAAACCCACCATCAGCGCTCATGTGCGGACAGCACTCAATAGCGCTTGGTTGCTTGTCCCCAAGGGAAATTCAAACCGCCGTCTCGTAAAGACTGCGTTGTACCGTCAATCCGATCTCGGCTGCATTCTGCACCACACTGACCCCGAGCTGGTCCAGTCGCCGCATCTTGGCCTGGGCGGTGTCGGACTCGCCGGAGATGATCGCACCCGCATGGCCCATGGTCCGGCCCGGCGGGGCGGTGGCGCCAGCGATAAAACCGATCAGCGGTTTGTCCATGTGGTCCCGCGCCCAAGCCGCGGCCTCCACCTCCTGGGCGCCGCCGATCTCGCCGATCATCAGCACCGCGTCGGTCTCCTCGTCCTGCGCGAAGCGTTTCATCAGACTCAGGAAGTCGCAACCGTTGACCGGATCACCACCGATGCTGATGCTGGTGGAGATGCCGAGGCCCAGCTCGCTCATCTGCTCCACCGCCTCATAGTTGAGGGTACCCGAGCGGGAGACCAGACCGATACGGCCCTGCGGGTAGATATGGGCCGGCATGATGCCGACCTTGCACTCGCCCGGAGTGATGACGCCAGCGGTGTTGGGACCGATGATGATGGCGTCGTGGCCGATCAGGTAGCGCTTGACCCGCACCATATCCTGCACCGGTACGCCGTCGGTGATCACCACGATCACGCTGATGCCGGCGTCGATCGCCTCCATGATGGCGTCGGCGCTGAAGGGTGGTGGCACGAAGACCACGCTGACGTCGGCGCCGGTCTCGATCACCGCCTCCTTCACCGTATCGAATACCGGACGCTCGATGTGGGTCTGGCCGCCCTTGCCCGGGGTCACGCCGCCGACCACATTGGTGCCCATGCGGATCGCCTCCTGGGCGTGGAAAGTGGCGTGCTGACCGGTGAAGCCCTGGAAGATGACCCGCGAATGCCTGTTGACCAGAATACTCATGCCGCTTCCCCCCCTACCGCCTTGACCGCCTTCTCCGCCGCATCGCTCAGGCGGTCGGCGTGGATATAGTCGAGCCCCGATGCGGCGAGGATCCTGCGCCCCGCCTCCAGATTGGTGCCGGCCAGGCGGACCACGATGGGCACTTCGATCGCCTGGTCGGCCATCGCCTTGACGATACCCTCAGCGATCCAGTCGCAACGGTTGATGCCGGCGTAGATGTTGAGCAGCAGCACCTTGACGTTGGGGTCCTCCAGCACGATGCGGAAGGCGTTGGCGATCTTCTCCGGCGAGGCGCCGCCGCCCACGTCGAGGAAGTTGGCCGGGCGACCCCCGTAAAGACTGATGGCATCCATCGTCGCCATCGCCAGGCCGGCGCCGTTGACGATGCAGCCGACGCTGCCGTCGAGGGCGATATAGTTGAGATCGTGCCCCGAGGCCTCCACCTCCTTGGGGTCCTCCTCATCGAAGTCCCGCAGGTCGGCAATCTCCGGCTGGCGGAACATGGCGTTGCAGTCGAACGACATCTTGGCGTCCAGGGCCAGGAACTGTCCCTCCTGCGTGGTCACCAGCGGATTGATCTCCGCCATCAGGGCATCCTTGTCGCGGAAACAACGGTAGAGCCGCTTCATCAGGCGTCCGGCGGTGACGATCTGCTTGCCGCTGAGACCGATGGCGGCGGCCACCTTGCGGCACTGGAAATCCTGCAGGCCGACGGCCGGATCGACCACCTCCCGGATCACCTTCTCCGGGGTCGCCGCGGCCACCTCCTCGATCTCCATGCCGCCGGCGGCGGAGGCGATCAGGGTGATGCGCTGGCTGGTGCGGTCGATGATCAGACCCAGGTAGTACTCCGCCGAGATCCGCTGCAGCTGCTCCACCAGCACCCGGTTGACCAGGCGTCCGGCCTCGCCGGTCTGTTTGGTCACCAGTCGCGTGCCGATCAGGTTCTCGGCGTGCTGGCGTACTTCGTCGAGACTGCGGGCCAGCTGCACGCCACCTGCCTTGCCACGGCCGCCGGCGTGAATCTGGGCCTTGACCACCCAGCCCTCGCCGCCCATCTCCTCCGCCACCGAGACCGCCTGGTTGGCGGAATGGGCCATGCGACCGTCGGGCACCGGAATGCCATAGCCGCGGAACAGCTCCTTGGTCTGGTACTCGTGGACGTTCATACCGCCACCTCCTCCTCGGCGGTGACGAGGCGCTCGATCTGCGCCATCTTGGCGATCACCACCTGGGCCTGACGGATCGAAGCGGCATCGATCATGCGCCCGTCGAGACTGACCGCGCCGCGGCCCTCGGCGGCCGCCTGCTCCATCGCCTCGATGATGCGGCGGGCCCGGGTCACCTCGGCCTCGCCGGGGGTGAAGACCCGGTTGGCGAGCTCGATCTGGGAGGGATGGATGGCCCACTTGCCCTCCCCGCCGAGAGCGGCGAAGGCGCGCGCCACCGCCAGATAGCCCTCGGGATCGCTGAAATCGCCATAGGGGCCGTCGATGGGGCGCAGACCGTAGGCCCGGCAGGCGACGATCATGCGCGACATGGCGAAGTGCCACTGGTTGCCCAGGTAGGCCTGGCGATGGCCGGAGGCATCGGCATCGCCCAGCACCAGATAGTCGGGATTGACCCCGCCCATGCTGGTGGTGCGCGCCTGGGTGGAGGCGGCGTAGTCGGCGACGCCGAAGACCAGCGCCTCCAGACGCTCGGGACAGGTCTGGGCGATGGCCTCCACGTTGGCCATGCCCATGGCGGTTTCGATCAGGGCGTGCAGGTTGATCGGCGCATAGCCCATGGCCGCCTCGATCTGCTCCAGCAGCAGGGCGACGAACTGCAGGTCGGAGGGCTGATTGACCTTGGGTACCAGGATGGTGTCGAGCTTGTCGCCGGCCGCCTCCACCACCTCGATGATGTCGCGATAGCAGAAGTGGGTGTCGAGCCCGTTGATGCGGATGGAGACCGAGCAGCGCGACCAGTCGTAGTGGTTCAGTGCATGGATGATGTGCTTGCGCGCCTGGATCTTGTCCGACGGCGCCACCGCATCCTCGAGATCGAGAAAGACCAGGTCGGCGCCCGCATCCGGCGCCTTCTCCAGCATACGTGGATTGCTGCCCGGTACGGCCAGTTCGCTTCGATGAAGACGATTCCTCACGGCCATTACGATACCTCCGTGATGTTATAGTTTTGGGGTTTTATCGTTGTTATGAATCTCTGCCCTTCCGCGGAACCCGATAAATTCCACAAAAGCATTCAGTATTTAACACAGGTCCCGCCCGAATGACAAAAACGGGAGCGCGGGTTGCGACTCGCCCCGGGACGACTCGACGATTCATGTCCCGACTCCGATTTATGCAAAAAATCAGGGCCTTCCAGACACTTACAAGGCCCACATCGGGAGTCGGGAGGTTCTCGGCAGCAACGCGGTGACCGCAGGTTCAAATCGCTCTGCAGCAAAACACCGCTCCCTACCTGGTTCCCAACAGACGACCGCCACACCACGAATCCGAGCCCCACCGACCTGCCGGGCCAATGCCTGAGAAAAGGCTATCAATTGTCATCACTCGTTTATCGCCAGTTTGCGCAAGGCGCCGGCATGCCGGCATCTACCCCTCATGAAATCACGGTATTCATGGCTATCCCTTGGTCATATTTGTCACTATTTTCCATTATTTTTCCTCGCGGTTATTTAAACGACCGATTGTCCGCAAAACGGATTGAAGAACGGTTTTCAGACGACTACGCTAAGCAACAATCTCACTGTATTTACGGCTGAAAATGTCAGCTTGCGACCGAGTGACACGCCAAGCGCTCTAGCAAGGGATTCGGTTTCGGAAAGTTGCCTGCCGCGAAAACAATCACGGGTTTCAGACATCCGTCTGGAGCGCATTCATCCAGATCCGAGGTTGCCCGTCAGGGTGACTCGTTAGGTACTTTAAGGAGAAGAATATGCAGAAGTCCCTATTGATCGATGCGGGCAAATGTACCGGGTGTGTGCAGTGCGAAATGGCCTGTTCCTATGAGAACGAAGCCATTTTCAATCCCTCTAAATCGAGGATCCGTATCTTCACCCTGCATCACGAGGGCCGCTATGTCCCGTATACCTGTACCCAGTGCGCCGAGGCCTGGTGTATGCAGGCCTGTCCGGTGGACGCCATCGTCTACGACGCGGCCACCGGCGCGAAACTGGTGCGCGATGCGGTCTGCGTCGGGTGCAAGGTCTGCACCATCGCCTGCCCCTTCGGCACCATCAACTACAGCAGCGATACCGGCAAGGTGATCAAGTGCGATCTCTGCGGCGGCGATCCCGCCTGTGCCAAGGCCTGTCCGACAGGCGCCATCACCTATGTGGATGCCGACCAGACGGGTTACGAAAAGATGCGCCTGTGGGCGAGTAAAACCGATTCCGGCAGTTCCGCCACGGCTTAATCGAGAGGAGAGCAGACATGTCTTGGACTGGAAAAATCCTCCGTGTGAATCTCACTCAGGGTACCTGCACCCCGGAACCGCTGAACCGGGAGTGGGCTCAGGTGTATCTGGGCCAGCGCGGACTGGCCACCAAGTACCTGGTCGAGGAGATCGACCCCCAGGTGGACCCGCTGAGTCCCGACAACAAGATGATCATGGCCACGGGTCCCCTGACCGGCACCATGGCCTCCACCGGCGGACGCTATTCGGTCATCACCAAGGGGCCGTTGACCGGCTGCGTAGCCTGTTCCAACTCAGGCGGCTTCATCGGCGCCGAAATCAAGAACGCCGGTTGGGACATGATCATCTTCGAGGGCAAGTCGCCGACGCCGGTCTATCTCTATCTGCTCAATGATCAGCCGCAGCTGCTGCCGGCCGACGAGATCTGGGGCACCAGCGTCTGGCATACTGACGAATGGCTGCACAATCGCCATCAGGATCCGATGCTGCGCATCGCCGCGGTGGGACGCGCCGCCGAGTCGGGCTGCCTCTACGCGGCCATCGTCAACGACCTGCACCGGGCCGCCGGCCGTTCCGGCGTCGGTACCGTGATGGCCTCCAAGAACCTGAAAGCGGTGGCCGTTCGCGGCACCCTGGGCGTCGGCAACGTCAAGGACCCGGCCAGGTTCATGCAGGCGGTCAATGACGCCAAGCAGGTATTGGCCGAGAACGCCGTCACCGGCCAGGGGCTGCCCAAGTTCGGCACCCAGGTGTTGATGAACGTGATCAACGAGATCGGCGCCCTGCCCACCCGCAACATGAAAGAGGTGCGGTTCGAGGGCGCCAGCAAGGTCTCCGGCGAGGCGATGCACGAACCCCGCCGCTCCGACGGCAAGCCGAATCTGACCACCAATGCCGGCTGTTTCGGCTGCACCATCGCCTGCGGCCGCATCTCGACCATCGACCAGGGGCACTTCTCGATCAAGAACAAGCCGGAATACTGGGGCAACTCCGGCGGTCTGGAGTACGAGGCGGCCTGGGCCCTGGGACCCGACACCGGTGTCGACGACCTGGACGCCCTGACCTACGTCAACTTCCTCTGCAACGAGGACGGCTACGACCCCATCTCCTTCGGCTCGACCGTCGCCGCGGCGATGGAGCTCTACAAGCT
>JBNKYJ010000162.1:0-42858 GCA_050300835.1 Sedimenticolaceae bacterium | reverse complement strand
GCGAAGGCGGCGGCGAAGGTGGTCAGCGCCAGCAGCGCCAGGGTGGAGAGGATGATCACGCGCCGCCCGATGGCATCCGACAACGGACCGAACAGCAGCAGGCAGCCACCCAGGGTCAGGGTGGTCACCGACAGGGTCATACCCGCCTGCAACGGCGTCACGGCGAAGGCCTCCCGGATCAGCGGCAGCAGCGGCTGCGTGATGTAGAGGTTGCTGAAGACCATCACGGAGCCGAGACAGAGCGCCAGCGTGGCGCGCCAGAAGGCGGGTGTGCGGGATTGGATCATGCGCTTGGGATCACTCCTCTTGGATGTGTTTATAACGCAAAGGGCGCAATGGAGAGCAAAGTGCGCAATGGATTTTCATAACAGTCAGGCTCAACCATGGGTGTTACCAAACCCGATGTGCGTTCAATACGAACCGGCAAAGGGGATATGCGAAATCCGGGCAGGTCCGATCGACGCGCCTCAATGACGGCGAAATGATGCCATTGGCAACCAACAAGTCATTGCGATCTTTGCGCTCCATTGCGCCCTTTGCGTTATAAACACAACCGTCTGGTCGTTATATGAGTTTCAGAGTAGTGCCCTAGATCCTATAATTGAAATATATTATTTATATTTTATTTATACGATTTCGATATGGACTTAAAACAACTGCGCTACTTCAAGACGGTCGTCGAGGCGGGCGGCTTCTCCGCCGCCTCGCGTCAACTGCATATCGCCCAGCCCGCCATCAGCATCGCGGTGCGTAAGCTGGAGCAGGCGTTGGAGCTCACCCTGCTGCACCGGGGGGAGCGTCGCATCACCCCCACGGTGGAGGGTGAGGTGCTGCTGGGTCACGCGCGCCGGCTGCTGGAGCTGGCTGACGCGGCGGAGCTGGAGATGCGCGAGCTGCGCGGCCTGGCCAAGGGAGAGGTCCGCCTGGGCATTCCGAGCATGCTCGGCTCCTATTACTTCCCGCCGATACTGATGGGATTCAAGCACCGCTACCCCGAGCTGCGGCTGTCGGTCTACGAGCAGGGCACCCGCCGCCTGCAGCAGATGATCCATGATGGCGAGCTCGACCTCGGCGTGGTGGTCGCCGACAGCCCGCCGGAAGACCTGGAGACGCGACTGCTGACCCGTGAGGAGATGGTCGCCTGCGTACCCGCCGACCATCCCTTCGCCTCACGCGCATCGATCGGCATGGAGGCGTTCTTCAGCCAGGAACTGGTGGTCTTCAAACCGGGCTATTTCCTGCGCGAGTTCGTCGACCGTTTCAGCGAACGGGAAAAGCGGGCGCCACGCATCGCCTTCGAAACCAATCTGATCCCGCTGACCAAGGCGATCGTGCGCCAGGGCTTCGGCATCACCACCTTCCTGCGCATGGTGCTGGAGAACGAACCGGTGGATGGCCTGGTCGCGGTCTCCTTCGACCAGCCGGTGTTTCTCGACCTCTCCCTGGCCTGGAAACGGGGTGGCTATCTCTCCCGAGCCGATCGCGCCTTCGTGGATTACATCCTCGAACAGACCGCTGCTACAGACAGACACGCTTCCACAGCGGCGCCAGAATGAGTGGACTGAAGCTCCGTCTCAATCGGACAGGTAGTAGGTCACCGTGGAGACCACCCGCACCTTCTTGATGTGTGGCGTGTTGGCGTCCCGGTCGTTGATGGAGAACTGCCCCTGGGAGGCGGTCTTGATCTTGCCCAGCCGGCTCTTGGAGTCCTGCGCGAAACGCTCGCCAACCTCGCGGGCGTTGCGGGTCGCCTCCTCGATCATCTCCGGCTTGAGGTTATTCAGGCCGGTGAAGATGAAGCTGGTCTTGGCCTGGTAGTCGTCGCCGGTGATGGCGATGCCGAGCTGGCCCAGTTCGCCCAGCGCCTGCTGAGTTTCGCGCACCCGCTCGATATCCTTGGTGTAGACGCTGATGATGGAGCTGCCGGAGTAGCGAAATCCGCCCGGATTGCCGCCGAAGGCCTGGGCCTGCTTGTCGGTGATGGCAGGTGCGGAACGGGTGATCTCCTCCTGTTTGAATCCACGCTCGAGGAGGAACTTCACCACCTGCTCGTTCTTCTGCTGCAGATTGGCCACCAGTTCGTTGAGATCGTTGGAGGCCTCGATGAACTTCACCGGGAAGATCGCCAGATCCGCGGGTACCTCCCGCTCCGACAGACCCTTCACCGTCACCGTGCGTTCCAGCGATTTCATCTTGATGAGGCCGTTGGAGAGGGTCAGCCCCAGCAGTGCCAGCCCGACGCAGAACAGCAGACCGAAGACGAAGGCGGCGGAGATGCGGCTTTTGTCCATGAAAATTTCCTCCGGGTCGAATACCCCTTACTCGAGAATCTGGTGCAACTTTAATGCTAAGTCTTAAATGATAAGCACTTCCAAGGTGTGCTGTCCGGTGCGGCAAGCCGCACCCTACCGATGATTGCCCCGAAGGGTGCGGCTTGCCGCACCGATAACTCAGTCAACTCTGAGCTGGATTTGCCGCTGCAGAATCCCGAACATCCCCCAGCGGCCAACGTTTCAATACACGGTAGCGCGGCTCACCCGGCGCACCGCCGCCCGAGGTCGCCAGCACGAACTGTCTGACCGGCCATTCGATGGCGGGTTCAATCGCTCTCGGGTCTGACTGCGCCGCCTTGCGGTAGAGAGTGACATGGGGTTTGTAGCGCCGCCGCTCCGGTTCGAAGCCACAACCCTGGAGACCGTTCTGCAGATCGAATACCAGCTGGCTCAGGGGCTCGGGGGTCTCTCTGGGACCGGCCCAGAGGATCCGCGGGCGGCGCCAATAGCCGATGCCGTCGATCCGCAGCGTGAAAGGCTCGCCGTGTATCGTATCCGCGGTCGCTTCGATGCAACGCCGTTGCGCATCGCTGATCTGACCGAGAAAAACCAGGGTTATATGGAGATCCATCGGGTGGTGGGCCCGCCCCCGCGTACTGCTCCGTGCGGCCTCCCTGGCAATGCTTTCGGACACCGCCTGGTCGGGCCAGAGAGCGAAGAAATGCCGGCCTTCAGCCACCGACCATCTCCCACAGACGGCCCAGCAGGTAGGTCACCGATTGCCGGCGCACCGCATCGCGGTCGCCGTCGAAATGTTCGCGACTCACCTCCGCTTCATGTCCCTTGCTCTGCCAGGCGAAACAGACCGTGCCCACCGGCTTCTCCGGCGAGCCGCCGCCCGGACCGGCGATGCCGCTGACCGCCAGCGCCAGATCGGCGCCGCTCTCCCGCAATGCCCCCCGGGTCATCTCGGCCACGGTTGCTTCACTGACCGCGCCGTGGGCATTCAGGGTCTCTTCGCTCACCCCCAGCATCGACTGCTTGGCGGCGTTGCTGTAGGTGACATAGCCGCGGTCGAACCAGTCGCTGCTGCCCCGCAGATCGGTCAATACCTTGGCCAGCCAGCCACCGGTGCAGGACTCGGCCACCACCAGGCGCAAGCCCTGGGCCCGCAGGCGATCGGCGCAGCGGGACGAAAGCTCGCGAATGGCTTCCATCTCCGATGTACTCATGGTCGCCTCACTTGCTCTTCACCTTGAGGGTCTTGCCCGATTTCAGCCTGCTCTCCTCCGCCTGCCAGGTGATACGCAGGTTGAGACGATGGCGGTCGGTATCCTGGGTCGCGGTCACCTTCAGCTGCAGCAGGCCATCCGGATGCAGCACCATCTCGCCCTCCTCGTCGCTCAAGGTCAACCTCCCTTTCGCCACCCCCTGGGTGATCGCCTTCAGAATGGCCTGGATCGAATCCCTGTCCTGCAGCGATTCATGACGGAAGTTTTTCTTGCCCTGTCTCATGCCACCTCACTTGTCGAGCATATTCGAGTCGAAGACCTTGATGCGGGGGTAATCGGTACTCACGCCCATCACCAGCCGTTCGGGATGAAAGATGGTCACCGCGGCCCCCTCCCCCTCCAGCCCCTCTTTCTCACGGGAGTGGCGATCGATGGTGGCGTCGCATTCGAAGTTGACCATACCCTTGCGCAGCATAATACGCTGTCCGTGGTAGCGATTGGCGTGTCCGTGGACGATGACATGAATCCCCGCGTCACGCACCAGCTCGGCCCCCTTGCGGGTCAGCGGCATGTCGACATCCCGGTATTTGGTACGAATGGTATTGGCCAGCGGCCCATAGTAGAACTCGAAGATCTCGTCCTCCACATGTTCCTGGAACTCCCGGTTGAGCTGCTTCACCCCCTTGCGGTTGATCAGCTTTGCGGCACGGTCGTCGATACCGGCGTGCACGAAGAGGAAGGAGCCCCGCCGATAGGCCAGGCGCATGCGTTTGAAGAACCAGGCGAACTCCCCGTGCGGATCGAGAAACAGGGACTGCCACTGCAGCGCCGCCGCATAGACCTGTCGCAAGGAGAGTCCCACCTTTTCGCAGTCGGACTCGAAGCTGTCGATCTTCTCGCGCAGCCGCTTCACCTCCTTGGCCGCCCGCTTGTCCGGCATGATCCAACTGGCCAGTTCAGGAAACTCCCTGAACCAGCGCTTCGGTGGATAGAGCCGACGCCGGCAGTCCCGGGTGGAGGGGATGCCCTTCAGCGCGCCCTTACCCTGCAGATACTGATCGCTGATCTCCTTCAACATGGGGATCGCTTTGCTGCCCATGCGGATGAAAAAGTGGTCATGACGCGGATCGGGCTCCATACCCACGGAGGCGATACCCAGCTTGATGCGGATGTCGTGGTTGCCGGCCAGCAGGCGCACCCGCGCCCCCAGCTTGATCAGGTGGTGGATCACCCGCAGCAGTCGCAGATTGCTGGGCCCCTTGTCGAAACAGTCGCCGCCGATGACAAAGTTGGCCTTGCGTCCGGCATGGGTCAGTTTCAGGTCGCTGTCCTTTGCGCCGGTCTTCTTGACCCCGCCCGAGGCGACCAGGGAGGCGATGAAGGCATCCGCATCCGCATGCAGATCGGAGAAGAAGAAGAGCCGCCGCTTGGGCCAGCGCCAGGTCGACTTCTGCAGGGACTCCCGCAACAGCCGCTCGCTGGAGCTGCGTTGTCCCTTCTCCTTGGCGGTGGAGCGCTGATTGCCCAAGGGCCAGGGCTCGCTCTCGGTCGGTAACGATGGGCCGATCCATTTCGCCCCCTGGTAGAGCGGTAGAAATTTCTGATGGCGATGGGGCATATCGGCTACTCAGTCCGCCACCGCTTCATCGGCGGTCCTGACTTTCCACTCTCCGGTCAGATGGGCCCAGACATGTATGAACTTTCGCTCCAGGAAGACCGGCCGGCAGTGATGCATGCTCAGTTGCGCGATCTGCTCGAAAGGCAATACGCCCAGGTGATGGGCGGCATGGCGAAAGGCCGCGCCGTGGCCGACGAAGAGTTTCACCGTATCCCGCTCCACTTCCCGCTGCAGCTCGACGAGGCGGGCATCGAGATGGTCGGCGACGCGCCGGCCCGCCTCCATCAGTGACTCGGCCCCCTGCAGGGGTAGGCGAAAATGGCTGTTGCTCTTCCAGTCCGCCGGCAACGGCTCGAAACGGGGATCGGCCTTGATGGCCGCCTCGATCTGGCGCAGGTTGAGGTTGTTGCCGGCGCCGAGACTGCGTTCAGCCAGACAGTCGAACTGCTCGATCGCCATTGGATCGCCACCCTGCCTCTCCAGCGTCTGGCAGATCACCTCAGCCGTCTGCCAGCCGCGCAGCAGTCGCGAGCTGTCGACCACCGGATGCAGCGCCCAGCCGAACAGCTCCAGCACCCCACGCAGCAAACCAACCGAGCGTTCCGCCTGATCGATACCCTTGGCCGTGAGGGGAAAGGGCTGCAGGGCGCTCGGCGTCTCCGGCAGCTGCAGGTAGTCGCCGTGTCGTATCAGGGCGGCGATGACGCGGGGAGATTGCGTCATCTCATCACTTTCCGAATGTTTAAACCGTTGTACATAGCAACTGTTGGTTCTTAACGGTGCGGCGAGCCGCACCCTACAATTCTATCTGAGCGCGTAGGGTGCGGCCTTGCCGCACCGCCGGACGCAACTTTTCAGGCCTCCAGCTGCTTCGCCAGCGCCTCGATCATCGGCTTCAACTCCGCCTGCTTGAGCCGCTTCATGGCCTGCTTGGGGCTGAGCCATTCGCGACCGCGATGACTCTCCTCCCAGGTCGCCTCGTCGATGACATGGCTCACCCGCATGGGATAGACCTGTACCGTGCATGTAGCCCCCCACTTCTCGTACTCATAGCTGCCGAGGGCCGTGTCGCCCACCTCCCCCTCCACTCCGGCCTCTTCGAACGCTTCCTTGGCGGCGGAGGCCTGCAGGCTGGTGGCCGGATCGCTCACCCCCTTGGGCACCACCCAGTGCTTGCGCTTGCTCGACATCACGACCAGGATCTCCGGCTTGCCGTCGCGGATACGGTAGGGGATGACCGAGGACTGGTTGTAGTAGTAGGCCGGCCGATCGCGCAGCTCCTCACCCTTGTGGTCGGGGAAGGGAAACTTTTTCGGCAGACCGCTGGAGCGGGTGATGCTGATCAACTGTCCGGCCCCCGCCTTCAGCTGCTGCCAGTCGTCCGGCATTTCGAGAATCGCCAGGCTGGCGGTGGGCAGCAGCTTGCCGTCGCTGGGCAGGGGGATCGGCTTGTCGGCCAGGTATTCGACCAGGTACTCCAGGCCGGGATTGTGGCCCACCAGCATGACGCGCCGTGTCTCCTGCGGCAGTTCGGCCAAAATCGCCAGCAGATCCTCGACCTGGGCGGCGTAGACGCGTCGGTCCTGCACAATCCGGGCGGCATCGCCAAGCATCGCCTTGACCGCCTTCTGGGCGGTGACGATGGCCCGTTCCGCGGGCGAACTGACCACCAGGTCCGGCACCCGTTCCTGCTGCTGCAGCCAGACGCCCATACGCTGGGCTCCCCGTTTGCCGCGATCCTTCAACGGCCGGTCGAAATCGTTCAGCTGCTGACTCCAGTCGGATTTGCCGTGTCTGAGTAGCATCAATTCTCGCGACATATTCTGTACCTTGATACGTGCTTGTCTGGTCCGGGTTCCGCCAATTATGGCAATTTCCCAAAAGATCGCCTGCCATTCGTCTCCGATCCGAATGCTACTCGCTTAAGCATCCACTGGTGGGGCAGGGTCCCACCCTACCGCTCCGTTCAGGGTGTAGGGTGGGGCCCTGCCCCACCAATGCCGCTAAAGTAAGCGTCATTCGACATCGACCCCTGTGTTTCGCTATGCAGGCGCTGTCTTATCCGTTTGCCTATGCCCTCTCCAAAGCTCGAGCAGACGATCGAAGTCGATCCTGCCGGTTGCTTCAATCACTTCCACTTCACTCAGCAGCTGCAGATAGTCAGACTCCGGCAGGGGATCGTCGTCCCGCTGAAACCGTCCGTCGTTGTCCTGATAGAAGGGACCGGGCGTCTTCATCACTGCCGGCAGCAGATCCCGGCGCTCGGCGAGCGCGACCTTTTGTAACACGGTTGGCGTATCGGCGTCGCGTCGCCAGTTGAGGATCAGCAGCGCACTCAGCGGCAGCGGCGTCGAAGTGTCGATACGCTCCTCGCCATAGACCGCGGCGACATCCACATCGTGTTTCTCTTCCAGTTCCCACAGCTGTTGTTCAGGCAGTTGCAACAGCGCCGCACGACGCGCCGCGGGCAACAGCGGCGCCAGGCGGGGGTTGCTGACCAGCGTACCGGGATTGATGCGCGGCAGCTTGGGGATACCCACCGCCATCACACCGCGCTCTTCGGCGCGCAGGAACAGACGGTCGTTGGTGAGATAGCGATAGCCGGGCAGCTCCATCAGACGCAGCATCAGGGTCGACTTGCCGTTGCCGGAGAAACCGGCCAGCGCCACGGCCCGATCCCCCTCGCCCAGCGCCGCCGCGTGGCAGATCAGCCAGCCCCTTTGCTGCAGGCGGTTCATCAGCTGACTGTTGATGTAGTTGATCAGCTGATTGTCGTTGGCCAGACAGGGCCCGGCGGCGATGCGCCGGCGCGCGCTCTGCAGGAACAGCATGCCGGTGCGCACCTTCAGCACCAGGCGGCCATCCGCCAGTTCCAGGATGGCGTCCTTGCGGCCGCGCTTGCCGGGCTCGCGACGCCAGTCGACGAAGGGCCAGCCGGTGTCACAGACCGGACATTCGACGGCGACGATCTCGATCGACATGTCTGTCGGCGTCGGCGGCAGGTGGGCAAAGTAGGCGGCGAGCCGTTCCAGCAGTGGCCGGCTGTTTGAGCGGATGACCAGTTCGCAGCCGTTGGCGCAGAGGCGCAACGGGGTATCGAGCAGACGGGCCCCATCCAGCAGCCGATCGGCGGCCGAAGCGGTGTCGGTCGGCAGCGGCCAGGCGGTGCTCATGCCAGCGCCTTCAGCATGTAGTCCACATAGCGCTCGGCCACATTGATGCCGATACCCTTGAGGGCACCGTGAAAGCCGCCGAAAGCGGAGACCTCGAAGACCACCGGCCCCTGCTCGGTCTCCGCCACGTCGACGGTGGTGAAGTCGAGGCCGAAGACAGCCTGCGCCCGCTGCGCCAGCTCGATCAGCTCGTCGCCCGCCTCGTGGCGCTGGTAGTGGCCGCCGCTGAGGATGGTGGTATTCCAGGCCCCGGCCCGTCCCACACGGGCATAGGTGCCGAGGTAGTCGCCACCGAGGAAGACCATGCCCAGATCCTGACCCGGCAGCTGCAGCCGCTGCTGGATATACATCACCGGGTTGTTGCGGTGAAAGGCCGCTATCGCCTGCTGCATGCTGGCCGGCCCGTCGTGGGTGTCGATCAGCGTCATGCCGCGGGCCTTGGTGGAGTAGAGGGGCTTGAAGACGGCCGATTCGAAGTCCCACACCGCCGACATCGCTGCCGCCCGGCTCTCGGTGACGCGGGTGGGCGGCATCGGGATGCCGGCCTTGTAGAGCGCCATGGTGCCACTGAGACGGTCGATCAGCGGTTGAATCCTCGACGCCTGGCTGAACACCCGCACTCCGGCCTGTTCCAGCATGCGCAGCATCTCCAGGCGATCGAGCGTGGCCGGACTGTAGACCTCGCTGATCTTCTTCACCACCACCGCGTCGAGCTCGCTCAGTTTCCAGTCGTGGTAGCGCAGCACACCCGTGTCGAGCTCGGCGCAGACCTCGCCCATGTCGATCACCAGGCGGAAACCGGTGGCCGCCTCGACGGCGTCGGCCAGGGCTTCGGTGGACCATTTGCCGGGGGTGCCGACGACCCCGATTCTCGCGCTGCTGCTAGCCAACGAAGACCTCCTCGATCGGTAATTGGAACACCCGCTTGTCCGTCTGCGCCTGTAACAGCCGCTCCGTCAGGTAGACGGCGCGGTTGAACATGGCCAGGGAGAGGGACTTGTCGAGTATGAAACGGGTGGAGGTGATGAAGGAGCGGATCAGCCCCAGCGCCAGTCGGGTCTCGAAACTGCTGTCGCCCTGCCTGCGGGCATACTGCCGGGCGAAGCGGTAGAAGTCGTTGCACAGCCCCTGAATGCGCCGACGGATTCGCGGGTCGAATACCCGCAGCCGGTAGCAGGAGACCATGAAGACGCTGACATCCTGCAGGTAGTCCATATGGCGCGAGCGGTGCAGGTCGATGAAGTTGATCCGCCCCTCTCCCGGATCGTAGATGATGTTGTCCACATTGAAGTCGCCGTGGATGTAGACCGAGAACGGCGCCTTGAGCCCCTTCTCCAGCTGTCTGAGCCGGCTCATCTGCTGTTTGAATGCGGGCAGCTGCAGGCCGCCGATGGCGCAGGCGGAGGTCTGAAACTGGGGGTGGATGGCGTAGACGTCGGGCAGGCGCTTTTCCAGCTGGCCGATGTAGTCGGCGGTGACCGGCTTGTCGTCCTGGGTTTCGCGCCAGATGCGCTTGAGCGTTTTGTTCAGGCGGCCGAACGCCTCCTGCAGCAGCGGGTCCGAACCGTGCAGCAGAATCTGTTCGAAGGTCTCGCCGGCCAGGTGCTCGATCAGCAGCGAGGCCGAATCCCCGCGCTTGCGGTAGGAGAGGATCTTCGGCGCCAGCCCCGGCAGGATCTCGTGCCAGTCCTCGACCCGCTGGCGCTCCTCCTTCAGCTTGCGCTTGCGGCCGTCCTTGAACACGGCGTGGGTAACCTCGTCCTCGTCGCTCAGCGCATTCACCGCGCTGCCGGAACGGGTCTGCGCCAGGGAGACCACCTGCAGCTCGTCGAGCCCGTTGACCGCCTTCAGGTCGCCGACCGATTCGGCCAGGGCGTGAAAGCGCTCGGTATTGACGTGCTGTCCCAGGCAGACGGCGATGATCGCCTCGCTGATGGCCAGCAGCGCATCGCCCATCTGCTCGATACGGTGGGCGAGCAGGATCTGGTTGATGGTGTCGACGGGCCGCCGCTCCTGCTTCAGCGCCTTGGCGCTCTGCGTGAGCATGCGGCGGTAGTCCCGGTCGAGTTTCCGCTCCACCTTGCCGATCTTCAGGGCCTGCGTCGTGTTCTGCTCCTGCAGTGCCGGCTCGATCAGGGCCATGGCGTCGTCGACCCGTTCCAGCATCTTGCGGTAGGCCTTGAGCCGCAGCCGGCGCGGATCGCGCATATGCCCCCCCTGCACCACCGCGTCGCGACACAGCTCGGCGATCCGCTCCAGGTGGGTGGCGATGACCTCCAGCGAGCGGTAGCGCTGACGATCGGCCTCCCGCTTGTCCGAAGCCGCCATCTGGCGCAGGGCCCGGTCCTGAATCGTGCGGCGCAGGCTCTCCACATACCCCTGCCGCTCCATCAGCCGGCTGGCGATACTGAGCGAGGGCTGATCCAGGTAGTCCTTCATCAGGGCCAGGTTGGAGACGGTCTCCACCAATAGAAAATGGAGGTTTTCGCGCAGGCTCTGGGACAGCACCATGTCAGACGATCTCGCCCAGATAGCCCCGCAGTCCGCCGCCGACGAGCTGCGACAGCCGGTCGGCGAGATCTCTCGGGTAGAGACTGAGTTCAGGTAATTGATCCAGGGGCAGCCAGACCACGTCGATCTGATGCTTGTCGGGGTGGTGGCCCGAGACCGGCCGGTAGTCCTCGGGCACGCGGCAGGCGAAGTAGATCTCGATCACGTGCCGGGTGGAGGGAAAGGTGGTCTCCCGCTGCTTGAAGAAATCGGCCACCGAGAGCAGTTCCACCACCTCGACCCGCACGCCGATCTCCTCTTCGCACTCGCGGATCAGGCTCGCCTCCAGGGTCTCGTGCACATCCTGGCCGCCGCCCGGCAGGGTGTACCACTCGCCCTTGGCGTCCGACCACTTCTTCTGCATCAACACCGCCCCGTCACGCACGATGACGGCACGCACGGCATTGCGGATCTGCGGTTCCAGGCCTTCGCGAGGGTTGGCTTCGTTCATAGGTCGGACATATTGGAAGAGTGATGTTACCGATTCATGACTGGATGTTCATGGTAACAGGTAAATTCAGCGGTGCGGCTTGCCGCACCATGACGACAATATCGCCTGTCGAGCCTGTATTAGAAGAAAAGCACCAACACCCAGCTGGTCGCCACCAGCGCCAGGGAGACGAAGACCGCCGCCGATCCCTGGTCCTTGGCCCGGCCCGAAAGCTTGTGGTGGTCGGTGCTGATGCGGTCGACCACCGACTCGATGGCGCTGTTCATCAGCTCCACGATGAGCACGATCAGCAGCGGTCCCACCAGCAGGGCCCGCTCGACACCGGTCTCCCCCAGCCACAGCCCGAGCGGGATCATGACCAGGCAGAGCCAGACCTCTTGCCGGAAGGCCTCCTCGTGCTTGTAGGTGGATCTGAATCCCAGCACTGTCCAACGCATGGCGTTGACCAGGCGCCGGAGGCCCTTGTTGTCTTCCGATTGCATCACCATAGTGCCGGAACTTCTACCAGCTTGGCGGGCAAAAATCGACACTGTCATAAATAAATCATCATTCAGACACGAAACTTCAACCGGGAACCTCTATGTTTCGCAGCCAGTGATCCAGCGGGGAATCCCATGACGACACTGAACTACAAAAGCCTCTTCCTATCCGACACCCACCTTGGCCTGCGTGCCGCCAGAACCGAATATCTGCTCGATTTCCTCAAACACAACGAGAGCGAAAACCTCTACTTGGTGGGCGACATCTTCGATGTGTGGAAGATGAAGTCGGGCTGGCACTGGCCGGCCATCAACAACGAGATCGTGCGCCTGGTGCTCGACAAGGCGCGGTGCGGCACCCGGGTGATCTACATCCCGGGCAACCACGACGAGCTGTTCCGCGACTACCTCAACTTCCACTTCTCCGGTGTCGATGTGCGCACCGAAGCGATTCACGAGACCGCCGACGGCAAACGCCTGCTGGTGCTGCACGGCGACGAGTTCGACTGCGTGGTGATGAACAACAAGTGGCTGGCCCACCTCGGCAGCGGCGCCTACGACCTGCTGCTCTGGCTCAACCGCTGGTTCAACCTGGTCCGGCGGCGCTTGGGCTTTCGCTACTGGTCGCTCTCCGCCTACCTGAAAAAACAGGTCAAGGAGGCGGTGAAATACGTGGGCAATTTCGAGCAGGCGGTGATTCACGCCGCCCGCGAACGGCAGATGGACGGCGTCATCTGCGGCCACATCCACCACGCGGTGATCAGCGACTTCGACGGTATCACCTACGCCAACTGCGGCGACTGGGTGGAGAGCTGCACCGCCCTGGCCGAAGCGCCGGACGGAACACTGAAACTCATCCGCTGGGTCGACGAATCGATGCAGCTCCTGGACCGGAAAGAAAACGACTATGCGCATAGCGATCGTAACGGACGCGTGGCATCCCCAAGTTAACGGGGTTGTCCGCACCCTCAACAAGACCATCACGCTGCTGGAGAGCTGGGGACACGAAATCCTCTGTATCAACCCCGGCCAGTTTCGCAGCATTCCGATGCCGACCTACCCCGACATCCCCCTGGTGTTGTTTCCCTATGCCAAGGTCAGGCGTCTGCTCGACGAGTTCCGGCCCGAGGCCATTCACATCTCCACCGAAGGACCGCTGGGCTGGGCCGGTCGCCGTTACTGCCTGCGTAACGACTTCCCTTTCACCACCACCTACCACACCCGCTTCCCGGAGTATGTCAGGCTGCGCGCGCCGATTCCGCTGGCACTCTCCTACGCCTTCGTGCGCCGCTTCCACAACGCGGCGGTGCTGACCATGGTCGCCACCAGCTCCATGAAAAAGACCCTGCAGGAGCACGGTTTCAAAAACCTCAAGTACTGGACCCGGGGGGTCGATATCGACCACTTCGTGCCGAGAGCGGAGTCGGTCATGGACCTGCCCCGCCCCATCGCCGTCTATCTGGGCCGGGTGGCGGTGGAGAAGAACATCGAGGATTTTCTCAATCTGAAGCTCGACGGCTCCAAGGTGGTAATCGGCGCCGGCCCCGCCCTCGAAGCGCTGAAACAGAAATACCCCGAGGCCCACTTCCTCGGCTACCGCGAAAACGGCGACCTGGCCCGCCACCTCGCCTCCGCCGATGTCATGGTCTTCCCCAGCAAGACCGACACCTTCGGCCTGGTCATGCTCGAAGCCATGGCCTGCGGCGTCCCCGTCGCCACCTACCCGGTCGAGGGCCCTCTCGACGTGATCAAGAACGGCATCAACGGCTGGATGGACGAGAATCTGCAAACCGCCGTGGAACATGCCCTGGAGGTCGACCGCACCCATTGCCGCCAATTCGCCGAAAGCTACTCCTGGGAATCCTGCACCCGCCAGTTCCTCTCCCTCATCCAGCCCAACCGGGTCGACGAGGTAACCGAGCCCCTCGAAAATCCGGCTGACCCGTAGGGTGGGGCCCTGCCCCACCAAACCACCTCAACAAAGCACGACGCCCCCTACCCCACCCAACACCCAACACCCAACACCCAATCGAAGCGTAGGGTGCGGCTTGCCGCACCGCATCCCCTAACCGCCTGAAGGAATACTATTCCCATCACGGGCCAATCAACGGCACACCACCCTACCCAATTGATTGAAAAATATATTTGAGATGGAATGGCTCGATGCCAAAAGGCCATGTGCAGAACACGGGACGCTGCTGAACCCACTGATCAAAGGAATATGACCAAACCAGAGTCAACCTGACTACCGTCTTGCCGAAGACGCCATTACCCGGGAGTTCGAAAAGCTCAATAAATCGAGGAGAAAAACGATCTCCGATATCGCCATCCGGCACTGCGACTTCTACCTGCCCGACCACGCCCGTTACGACTACCTCCTCAACCGGACAGACAGTTATGACAGAGTTACTTTCAAGATAAAATGAGACAATACGATCGAGTTGATTGTCGATTATGCGGCACAGAACGGGAAATGGGTTGCTTGAAAGCTGACTAGGTAAACAGCCCGCACACTACCACTGAGTTAACGAGCCGAGTTGAACATGGACATCCAGAAACTCAAAAAACATATCGAATCCTACAAAAAATACACACAGGCCGAGTCGACAAAGTACACGGAGGAAAACACCAAGCGCCTGGAGCGTCGACACTATTACCAGTCTTGGAACAGAGATCGACTTCTGGACATGACCACCGAGGAATTCGAGGAATACATCAGCAAGCTCTGGGCCATGCTGATCTGGGGTAACAAGAAATACGTCACCGATAAAATCATTTCAGACCATGGTCTCTCCACGATCACAAAGGAACTCGCCGAGTTGGTATGGGGTGACAAACCGATACCGGAGCGCTGGGACCGCTTCAGAAAGAAAATCAAGGGCATGGGGCCTGCAATGATGAGCGAGATACTCTGTCACGTACATCCCGAGACCTGCATGCTATGGAACCGTAGGGCTTATGTGGGTCTGGATTATCTGGAGGTGGGCAACTTGCCCAAGTACAACTATCAGCTGACGGGTGATAGATACCAAGAGCTCTCTTTAATCACTAGTAAAATCGTCGAAGAGCTCCGTAAGAACGGTTTTCCGGATGCGGACCTGCTTACCGCTGATTATTTCATCTGGGAAGAGCTACAGGTGAAGAGCAATCTCACCACGATTTTCAGAACGACCGATCCTGCTCCAAAGCCTGTCATTGAAGCAACCGATGATCCAACCACCGCGAAATTCATCCATGACGAGGTCAAAGAAAAGATCAAAGATATTGGGCAATGGCTAGGCCTTGAGTCCCGGACCGAGGTCAAAGTAGCCGACGGCTCACGTGTCGATGCCATCTGGGAACAGACCATCGGTAATATGGGACGTGTGGTCTACGTGTTTGAAGTGCAGACCAAAGGCTCAATCGACAGCCTAATCCTCAACTTACTGAAATCTGTGAACAATCCAGCAGTACAGGCCGTGGTGGCCGTTTCCGATGCCCCCCAACTGGAGAAAATCGAAAAACACGCTGCTGGGGTGCAAGGCCTCAGAGATAGGCTGAAGCTATGGGATTACCTTAAGGTACTACAGGTCCACGAGGCCCTGGAGTCGGTGAATGAGGAGATCAACAGCCTGGGATTAGTGCCTGATGTCATTTGGTAACCGGATGTCACCTCACTTCTAACTTCAGATGATGCTTGATACCCGCGCCATCTCTGCTATTCTATATTCGCGAATCGCGAATATAGAATAGCATGATACTCAAACCACAAGACATCCTGGTACTCCTCAAGCTGGTCACCCTGTGCGATCAACCTTGGTCCTACAATCGCCTAGCGATTGAGATTGGGATGAGCCCTTCTGAGGTCCATGGGGCCATCAAACGGGCAATTGCGGCGGGTCTTGCATTAGAGATTAACCGGCACATCCAGCCCAACTTCAGGAATCTGGAAGAGTTCCTGATTCATGGCATTCGTTATGTCTTCATTCCGGAACGGGGACAGATGACGCGGGGTATGCCGACAGCCCACGCAGCCCCTCCCCTCTCTGAAGTGATCGTGCCAGACCAGGAACCGCCTCCGGTCTGGCCCGACCCGAAAGGGGAAATTCGCGGCATGGAATTCACTCCTCTTTATCGGTCGTGCCCTGAAGCAGCAAAGCAGGACGCAGAATTGTATGAGTGGCTTGCCCTAGTTGACGCAATGCGAGGCGGTAGAGCGAGGGAGCGCAATATTGCGTCGCAAGAGTTGAGCAGGAGGCTCAATTTTCATGAATCGTTTGAACAACCCGAATATTGAAATACTCACACGCGCTGTCGAGAGGCTCGGTGATGTCAGTGATGAGTTTGTGTTTTTAGGTGGTTGTGCCACAGGATTGCTACTCACGGATACAGCAGCGCCACCACTACGCATGACTTTCGATGTGGATGCCATTGTCCAGGTAACCACTCGAGCCGCCTATTATCAGCTTTCAGAGAAATTGCGTGATCGCGGTTTTCTTGAAGACAGCCGTGAGGGTGCCCCACTTTGCCGATGGGTTGCTGAGGGAGTCACACTGGATGTCATGCCAACGGAAAGCCACATCCTAGGCTTTAGCAACCGATGGTATGGCTTGGCGGCTGAGCATGCAGAGTCGTTCCGACTGTCATCTGGTCATGAGATCAGGTTGGTCTCCGCTCCCTATTTTATCTGTACCAAGTTAGAAGCTTTCGATGGACGGGGTAATGGGGACTATATGGCGAGTCATGATATTGAAGATTTGGTCGCTGTTTTGGATGGTCGGCCTGAGCTGATTGAAGAGGTAGAGGCAGCTGAACCAGAGTTAGTTGATGAAATCCGCAGGCGGTTTACTCAGCTGTCGGAGGATCGGCGTTTCTTGGCAGCGTTGCCGGGACACTTGCCTGGAGATCATGCGAATCAGTCTCGAATCCCTCTATTGAAGCGGAAGATTCGGTTGCTTGCCGACATTTGACTGGGTTAGGAAAGTACTTGTATGAAATAACTGGTACAGGCTTAATTAAGTTGAGTTTCAAAATTCATAAGTTCAAAGTCTAAACCAAATCTGTCCCGGTTTTCGCGGTTTTCGAAGAAGATTTATTGGCCGGTTTAGGATGGTTTGGTTTAAAAATAGACGGCACCTGAAGAGCCTGGTTCACATGGTCCATAGCCTCGCGGGAGCCTGAGCGTAGTATTTATATACAACCACTCGATCATCGCGCCTTTCAGATTGACTTGTCAGGTGAGGAAGTAGTTCTTTGCATTAAAGTATGGCACCTCTTCAACAGCTATTTAAGGCTAGATTTTATCAAGCGAATTATCTAACTTACACAGATAGTTATAAATTTCTTCGTTTGAAATCCTCATATTTGGGAGCAGTGAAGAAAAATCATAACCCCTATTCTCAATAGCCCATTTTACTGAACGTACTATTGCTTGTAGCTCTGAGTCAGAATACTCGCTCCGCAGGTTATTGATTTCTTCTTGAGTCAAGCCGGCAAATTCTTCTACATCATCAATATAAAATAGTTTATGCAAAGGTATTCGTAAATAATATAATTGCGTTGACATATGAATTCCGCTCCAGCATTAACTTCGGAGAAGTTCTAAAACTCCAGTCAGATCAGCGGTTAATAATGCGATCTCTCCTCATACTCGTAAAAGCCATGCAACCTAGCCTCCTTGATCATCACAACTGCCATGACCTGCTTGAGCATCTCTGTATCAAACAACACCTGGCTACACTCTCTTAGTATTGACATGATTTGATGTGAAATAATGCATATACCCCACAAACAGATTCGCGCACTATACAACGACAACACAATCCGCGTGTATCAAGCCTACTCAGATATCATTGTCGACAGCGCACTAGAACACGGCACATTCATTTCACCACCATTTAAAATGGATCGCATGACCTGGATTAAGCCATCTTTTCTCTGGATGATGTATCGTTCCGGTTGGGGGAAGAAAGATAGCGGCCAGAATCGAATTCTGGCTATTGACATCACAAGAGAGGGTTTTGAGTGGGCATTAGAGCATAGCTGCTTGAGCCATTTCGACAAAGCAGTATATGCCACAGAAGAGGAATGGAAAAACGCGAAAAACACTTCACCCGTTCGGATTCAGTGGGACCCGGAGCGTGACATGCATTTTAAAGCACTTGAGCATCGCGCTATTCAGATTGGCCTATCAGGTGTAGCTGTAAAATATTATGTGAATGACTGGATCCATACCATTACTGATATCACAGAGATAGCAACGGAGATATATTCCCTTGTAAAACTAAATCAACTGGATAAAACACGGGCTCTGTTACCAAGGGAAACTTCGTATCCTATTAAAGCAAGTATTGCCAGAAAAATCTGTCTAACATCATAGCCTCACTGACCGATTGAGGCTCTTTCATTCAGAATCTTTAGTAGATCTGAATCACCCATAACCCAAAACTTTTCAGATACTGGAAATTTCTCTTCAGGGTATTCGTTTGCAAAATCTATAAACTCACCTTCCCAACCTTCAGGTATGTATTTTTCCATCTTCACACCCTCATAATAGAAAGCTCCTATTGTTTTATTGTCAAAGTCAACAAAGACCATAGGAAATAGCTCAGCTACATCCCACCATGATCGCGCTGTCTGGAATTTCTTTGCCAATAGAAAGCTTAGTTTATCTCGCTCCACCTCATATACTTTCATTTTTTCTAAGAATAGATCAGTATTCTCATCTGTAATCGTATGAATACCGAACCTATCTGTTTCATCCAGATCCGGGACAGAGTAGCCGCTTGCAGTAAAAGCATCTCTTAGCTTATTCAAATCCAAAATCCAATTCTCGCGTTCACAGCGATACCACTTAAAACGATTTTTGTATCTAACAACAGCAATAATTATTTCATCCATCTTACAATCACCACTAATCCTGATTCCTACTTATTTTACCAGATCCTGGTATTGCGACTTCCTCCAGCCACTCAGACCATATGGTAGTAACTCAAAAGACCGACCTGGCGTTGTCGGATCATTTCTCAAGGGCGTAGTAGCTGAATCGTAATTCGGCTGCTTACGTGCATTCAACTGCGGCAAAGAGGACTCCTCAATAAAATCATCCATCCACTTTGGTATCTCAAAAGACACCACTTCTCCTCCAGGCCTTTGTGACAAGAAATATTTAGCATGCGCATCATCTCCGATACTGAGATTTAGTTTTTGGTTTTTGTTTAATACTGGAGTATTGCTTTCATCAAGGACAATCAAAAACTTACTTCTCTTATTGGGATTGGGATGGTTTCCACCCTGCACCCTAAACACCGTACTGGTCTCTACAAATTGATTGCCTATTGTATCATTTCCCCCCCACATCTCAGCACTGTCGATGGGACTTTGTGAAGCTGAGTTTTCGTCAACGACACTCTTTTCAATCCCACGACTCTCAGGCTTCTCCAAGGTCTGATAATGCCACTGTCCCGTCCTGCCAGTTCCCTGTTTACGACCTGCCCGCTGTTTGAGACGCTGCGCCAGTTGCCTAAACAGCTTGCCCAGTCCTTTCAGTTTGTTTAGATGCCGGGCTTTGGTGGCTACCGCTACTGTCGCACCCGCGCCCAGGGTCAGAATGGTGATGGCCAACTCGAAGGCGAATTCGGTGGCGAGGCCGGAAGCGGTTTCGGTCACTTCCAGGAAGTGTTGCGCATCAATGTAGTCTTGCGCAAAGTCGATGAGTAGCTGGCGGGTTTCGGCGTCATGCCAGATGAAGTTGGCCATGGAGAGGGTCTCGGCCCACTGCTCCCGAGTGAGGCTTCTGGGGTCGAAGCCGAGTACGTCGGCCAGCTCCTGGAACTGCGCGTCGGCGAAGCGCTGGGCGAACTGATTGGCATAGTGGCCTTCGTCGCTGTAGCGCCAGCTCTCCCAGGCGGCGCTTAGGGCGTGGTTGACCTGTTGGGTGGCGAGATCGCTGAGCTCTTTGAGGCCGGTCAGTGTGCCCCAGGCGGCGTTGCGTGCGCCTCGAGCACGTGCGCCTTCCAGGGTGCTCAGCTTGCCCAGGAGGCTTTTCTGCTGGAACTCTGCCTCTATTCGGGCGGCTTCTGCCCGCTCGGCCTGAAGCACTGTGTCGAGTGCCTGTTTGATCGCCTGGCGCTGGGGGGCGATCTCCTGCTCGTCGATGGGCTCTCCGAAGCTCACTTCGACCGGACCGTCGGCCAGGTTGCAGACCCGGGCTTCGCCCTGGTTGTCGAGCTGACTGCTGAGCTCTGCGCCACCGCTGTCGCGCAGCTGGTAGGCATAGCCCGCAGCGGGCTGGCTGTCGGCATCGCGCAGGTTGAGGCAGATCCAGTGCTTTTGTGACTCTCTTCTCTCGACGTTGTCGAGGGTCCTGCTCATCTCCTTCAGCGTGGGTCGATTCTCGCGTTGGAGCATGCGCTCTCTGGACGGCAGGCCGCGCTTGTCCAGATAAGTGTTCAGGTCTCTGTTGAAAAAGACCTGTTGCACCACGGCGTCGTAAGCAAGTTGATCGGCTAGAGTGCGTTCGGTGTCGCCCAGGGTGTGGAAATGCTGGCGAGGGGTTCGACACCGGAATGCGAGCACCTCCCGGCCGCTTCGCGCGCCGTTGAGCGTTTTGATCGGCACCCAGCCTTTGCGAGTCTGCTCGAAGAGCTGAATGCGGTCGCCTGCACGCAGGTTGTAGCGTTCATGTTCGGCGGTGATGGGCCCCCATTCACTGGGGTGGGAACCGTAGCGGCTGAGGGCGGAGCGGATCTCGTAGGCGAGATCCATGTCGGCGGCGGTGCAGGTGGAGCGCCTTGGCTTTGGCGTCTGCCGTGCCTTTTCTTCTGCCTCGCGGCGCTTGCGAAAGCCGTCCAGGCACCAGTCACGGGGGGCCATGCCGTCCCTGTTATCGTCCATGCGTCAGTCCTCATCCATGAGTACTTTTGGAAGCTCAAGAGTCTAGGGAAATCTCGATAACGATGTCAATCTGGTATTTCCGAGGTTGGCTGAGGCTTGGCTTGACTTCCCGCTTCCCTCTTCCCACCATGTAGTCGCGACCGGCACTCCGAGTGGTTCCGCGGACTTTGCGTGCAAACCCGTGGAAAGCTCCGGGGCTACCCCGGGGTGGCGTTACAGCTGACATTTCCATTGCCGGTACGGCACTGCGCTTCACGCAGTACTTTACCGGCCTTACGAGTAGGGTCGGAGGCCGGTCGCACTTCGATAACAACGGGGCTTCCCATCAGGGTTGTCACTGGGTTTCATTGGGGAATGGATTGTCCTGCTTTACCACCAACCTGCGCCTGCTGGCTGTCTCGGTGCTCGCCGGGGCCTGGGACAAACCTTCCTTGATCGAGCGTCTCGAGCGGGCACTCGACGGCGGTCCGCCCGCCCCCGGCCGTCTGGCGGCGCGGCTGCTGTTTCATTTCGAGACGGGACAGCCACCCAACCGGCCGCAGCTGTTGGCCATGCTCGCCAACGAAGAGTCATTGCATCGGCGTTTCGCCAGCCCGGACGCAATTCCGCCTAAGCTGGTGCTCGATCCACCGCGCATGGGCAGGCCGCCGGAGAAGCTGATCACCCTGCCCCTGCCGCCGCTGGCGACCCGCCGGGATCTGGCCGAATGGCTGGGACTGTTCGATCACAAACTGGCCTGGTTTGCGGATCTGGAGCGCCAGCAAAGCCATGTGACCCAATCCAAGCTTCACCACTACCACTACCAATGGATCGAGAAGCGCTCCGGCGACTTGCGCCTGATCGAGATCCCCAAGCCCCGCATGAAGGCGATACAACGCCGCATACTGCGGGATATCCTCAATCGCCTGCCACCTCACCATAGCGCCCACGGCTTCTGTCGTGGACGCTCGAGTAAGAGCTTCGTCGAAAGACACCTGGGCAAGCCGGTCCTGCTGCGCATGGATCTGAAGGATTTCTTTCACCATGTGCCGGTCGCCCGCATCGGCGCCCTGTTCCGACGCCTGGGCTACCCTGAGAATGTGGCCCGTCTACTGCAAGGATTGTGTACCCACGCCACTTCCGAGGCACTGGCCGGCGAGGTATTCAAATCACTCCCCTGGGAGAGGCGCAAGTGTCTGTCCGACAAACACCTGCCCCAGGGTGCGCCCAGTTCGCCGGCCCTGGCCAATCTCTGCGCCTGGCGCTTCGACTGTCGGTTGCAGGGGGTTGCCGAGCGCTTCGACCTGGACTACACGCGCTACGCAGATGACATCGCGTTTTCCGGCGGCCGGGATCTGCTGCGCCTCGCCCCCTTTCTGCAGGGGGTGGTCGGCGCCATCGCCCTCGAGGAGGGCTTCGAGATCAACCACCGCAAGACCCGACTGAGGTCACAGGCAGAGTCCCAGCGCCTGGCTGGTATGGTGGTCAACGACAAGCCTAACCTGCCCCGCTCGGAGTTCGATAATTTGAAGGCCATACTAAACAACTGTGTCCGCTCGGGGCCGCAGAGTCAGAACAGAGAAGGCGTGAGCGACTTCAGAGCTCATCTGGCGGGCAGAATTGCTTATGCAAGTTGGCTCAATCCGGCCAAGGCTGCCCGCTTGCAGCACCTGTTCAATCGTATTCAATGGCCTGAAGATGGGTGAATCCAGCTCGAAGAACAAAACCTTCTCTCGTCACACGAACTGATGTCGACATGACGATATCAGAAGACGAACCCGGACTATCATCCTCTTCCCTCTCAGCTCTCGCACTTTGCAAGCATTGATGATGAAAGATGGCAGTCATTAAATTCCTTTGATCTTATGTGGGATATGGTTTATTAGAATGCGTGAGTTTGAGGCGCTTTGTGATAAACATCAGCAACAGAGAGGGACCCGATGGGCGGTATCAGTGAAGAGGATTTCATTCATCGCGTGAAACAGGCCGAGGCCGATGCGGCTGCCAATCCAAAAGCCTACGCGGTCAAACTGGCGCTGTTCGCGCTGCTCGGCTACGTGGTGATCCTGGGCGTGCTCTTCGGCCTGCTCGGGCTCGCCGGCGGACTGATTGCAAGCGCCTTCTTCAGCACCACGCTGTTCATACTGCTGTTGAAGAAGAAACTGATCATCGCTGTGCTGATCGGAATCTGGATTCTGATGAAGGCCCTGTGGGTGAAATTTACGCCACCGCAAGGTTATCTGCTCAAACGCAAGGAGCATCCCCAGCTGTTTGCGGAACTCGACGCCCTCAGCAAGCAGCTCAAGTCACTCAAGATTCACCAGGTCATACTCGATCGCAGCCTCAATGCGGCGGTGGTACAACATCCGAGACTGGGTGTCTTAGGCTGGCACAGGAACTATCTGATACTCGGTTATCAGCTGATGCTGACTCTCTCGCCCGAGGAGATGCGATCCGTGCTCGCACATGAGTTCGGCCACCTGTCGGGAAACCATAGCCGCTTCAGCGGCTGGATCTACCGGGTACGCCTCACCTGGCTGCGGGTCATGGCCGCATTCGAACAGGTCGACTCCTGGGGCGCCAGGATGATGCGGAAGTTCTTCGACTGGTACTCGCCCCATTTCGAGGCCCTCTCCTTCGCGCTGGCCCGCAGCAACGAATACGAGGCCGACGCCATCTCGGCCGAGCTGACCTCGCCGGAGATCGCCACCCGCGCGCTGGTCAATGTCCATGTCACCGCACCCTATGTGGATGACAACTATTGGCAACACTACTTCCGCCAGGCCGACACCACCCCGCAACCGCAACAGGCACCCTTTGAGGGACTGTCCGATTTTCTGGGCACCAATCGGCTCGAGAAAGCGGAGATCATCAACCGGATCAAGGGCGCCATGGAGGTCGAAACCCACTACGCCGATACACACCCCAGTCTCAAGGATCGGGTCGAGGCACTGGGCGCGGATCCGCAGCTGCCCAGCTACCCCAAGCAGAGCGCCGCCAGCGCCTGGCTGGGAGAGCGCAACAGAGAGATCATGGCGCAGTTCGACCAACAGTGGCTGAGCGAAAATGGGCAATCCTGGAGCGAGCGTTATGAATACGTCAGCACATCCAAGGCCAGACTCGATGAACTGAACGCCAAGTCGATCGATGACCTGAGCGATCAGGAGCTGTGGGACTGCGCCCGCATGAGCAACGAATTCCGTTCAGCGGATGACGCCTTGCCGCTCTTCAGAGCCTTTCAGCAACGCTACCCGGAGGATCCCGATCCGGCCTACTTCATCGGCCATATCCTGTTGGCGCAGGGGGACGATTCGGGACTGGATCAGTTACGGCTGGCCTGCAACAGCGCCAGGCTGATCGAGCAAGCCACCCACAGCGGCTACAACTATCTCAAGGAGAAGGGTGACGAAACGGCGGCTGAAGCCTGGTGGCGGGCATCCGAGGAACAGAATGCCGGTTATGTCGCAGCACGCAAGGAGCGTGAAACCATCACCGTCAAAGACACCCTGATCCCTGTCACTATCGATGCGGAAAAGCTGGAGCAGCTCAAGCAACAGCTACGGCGCATGAAAAAGGTCGGCAGGGTTTGGCTGGCCCAGAAACAGGTCAAACACTATCCTGAGAGTCCTGTCTACATCATAGCTTTCCAACCCAAGGGCTTTAATGTATCTGGCGATGGACTGCCGCAAAAGGTCGCCGAAGCGTTGGATATGGACGGGGACTTCTTTGTCGTCTGCAAAAAAGGCAACACGTCCCAGCTTGCCAAAAAGGCTGTCAAGGCAGGCCAGCGAATCTTATAGTCGTCATGAAAAAGCCCCCTGAACGGGGGCAGAATAACTTTCACTCTGCAGTTGGAACACTTGCTGATCCAGATCCCCCATGATTTCCACCGTGCTGGAAAGGCCAGCGCGTAGCCCGGATGGAGTGCAACGGAATCCGGGGAGCCAGGTAAACCAGTCATCCCGGATTCCGCTTCGCTTCATCCAGGCTACATACGCTGACCTCCTGTCATCAAGGGTAATCTGGGCGGCCTGAAAATGTTTGCGGATTTTACCACTGAGTGGTCGTTGAACTCATGCCATACTCTTGCCCAGATGTTCTTGTCGGGAACATCAGTCTGTACCAACATGGATTTTTCACTTTTTTGATACGCCGACGAAACCCCTTGTTATCCTGCAGAAAAGCCGGCGCCGATTGCGTCCTGTCAAAGCAGAATCGCTTCGGCAGCTGAGTATAGAGCGAGCGCGGCGCCTGGCCGTAATCGATGCGCTTGACCACGCCGCCGGTCTCGTGGCTGTGGTAATAGATAGTCCCGATTCCCAGCTCCCGATGGATGAAGTCTATGCTGGCCGATAACATCGCCTCCTGCCACAGATTCATGTAGGGCGCCAGGACCCGGTCGATATAGCGCTCGATCTCGTCCAAGGCACCGCCCAGTTCGAACCACGCAGGCAGTTCCAATTTGCTCTTTCTGCAGTGGCCTATCCAGCGTTTCACATAGGCAGCCGCCCTCACCCAGTCGCTCTGAACCTCTTCGATCAAGGCCTCGTCACTCTCAAACTCAAGGTCGATGCGTGACCAAGCCAAGGTCTCGCGGAAGAACTCACGCTTTTCCGGCTGCATGACCGGATGACCGCAGCAGCGCATGACTGGCCGATTACCCGGCTTGGCCAAACGAACATATTCACGGTCATGCTCACTGCTGAAATTCAACTGCAGCACCAGGTTGACGCCACGACGGGAGGTCTGCATGCGGCCGTCAAACAGATCCAGCGTGAGCACGAACGGCAGTGTGTCATACCAATAGGCCGCATCGAGTTGGCCCTGTTCGAGCACCGATTTGCCGCTGTGTGAAATCACGGCCTTCAGCGCAGGCGTCTGTAGCAGCTTGCCATAACGGCGCTTTCTCAGATCGCTTATCGGCACCTCGCCCTCCAGCAGATAGGTGAGCAGGAGGGGAGCATAGCCGTATCTGCCATAGTGGAAGAGACTCCTTCCCCGGGGCAGACAGTCGATGATCTCCCTCGCCAGTTTCGCTTCCATGGCAGCTCTCCTTCTATCAATTGTTCGGTGGGGCGGGGCCCCACCAATGTGCTATACGACTCAGGCTCAGCCGACTGAAGTCCGCATGGCGGTTTCCAGGTCGGCTGGAACCCTTGCTATGTTTGAACATCCTTAACGTTCATAGTGATTCCGATTGCTACCGTCAAAAGCTGCCTTTTCTTAGGCAGCATTTCTTAAAACAATCTCCCGGAACCACAGGGGCACGGATCATTTCTTCCGAGCTTTTCAATGAGATCTTTGTCGCCGTGAACTATCCGATCCCCTTTTTTGACTTGCGTCTCTGATGGGTATCCTTTTCGACGCTTGCTAGTGAACTCAAAAGGAAGTCTGGTTTACGTATTTAGTTTTCATTGTCATTCTCCTTTCTTTTCCTTCTTTTGCTATTGGCAGAAGGATGGCCGAAAGAAACACAGCCGCTAGGTATCTATTTCAATATCATTCAAAAATGGGCCCGGCCCCATTGCCGGGCCCTTCACTTTCATGGCGGGACTTCATGTCTCACCGATCAATCGGGTCGGACATTGATCCGCACCATATCCTGCATCACGCCGTCGAGTCCGCCGAAGACGGTGAGCTTGTCGACCTTCTCGGTGACCTTCTCCAACGCCTCCAGCTCCTTCAGGCGCAGCAGCACCGGGTTCTCGTCCATGAGACGGGCGGTGTTGAACAACGCACGGGTTGCCGCGGTCTCTTCACGCCGCTTGATGATGTTGGCTTGTGCCGCCTTCTCGGCCTGCACCACCTGGTTGAGGATCTCCTTCATGTCACCCGGCAGGATGACATCCTTGACCCCAACGCTCTTCATCACCACACCGTACTCGGAGACCTTGTCACGCACGGTCTCGAACACCACCCGGTCCAGCTCGCCCTTGTCACCCAGCAGGGTGTCGAGGCTGCGGGTACCGATCGAGGCACGCAGCGCGAACTGCAGCTCCCGGTAGAGGGTGCCGGTCACGTCGCTCAGCGCCTTGACCGCGGTAACCGGATCGAGGATCTGGTACTGGGCGGTCAGGTTGGCACGCAGGCTGACCTTGTCCTTGGTCAGGATCTCCTGTCCGCCGACCTCCATGGTCTGCAGACGGGTATCCACCTGCTCGACCTTGATGTTCCGGTTGTACTTCCAGAAGGCGTACAGACCGGGAGTCAGGGTCTTCACCAGTTCACCGTCGACGAACAGCAGAGCGACCGACTTCTCGGCCACCTCCACCGGGTAGACGACGGCACGCACTGCGTTGGCCAATTCGCTGGCACGGGCGTGGGCGATCAGACGCACCAGTGTACGCGGTACGGCGAAGTCAGACACGATTTCCTGCACCTCGACCCGTACCTCCACCGGACCCTTCCAATAGAGCTGACGGGTTGCCGGTGCCAGTACCGAGGCCAGCTTGTCGTTCTTGTAGACCAAGCCGACCTGGTACTCGCCCAGCTCCACCAGCTGGAAGTGCTCACTGCAGAGCTCGCTCCGATCCTTGATCAGCACATCCTCGAGCGGGTGTGAAAAGGCCGGATGGGTGATATCGAACACCTCGACCTCTACACGTCCCGCCGGATCGAAGATCCAGTAGACACCGGGCTGCAGGATCTTCTCGATGGAACGATCCTTCAGGTAGAGACCACGCTCGTGCTGTGCGATCACTTGACGCTTGATTCCAAACATCGTTGTTCTCCTTACTTACTGTCTATCCAAAAAAGCGTGGCTTTTGTCTGACTCGGTCCCTATACCACAGGGCGCCACACCGACACCTAGGTTTTCCTCACCGTCTTCTCCTCTTCTTTCGTCATGCATCTCAAGTTGTCATTAAAAAAAGAGTCACCCCACGCGCAAGGCGCGGATGAATCCGGGACCGCTTGGTTCCGTTGCTGTTTCGGCAGTGGTCTCGACCAATCGAACCGCGATCCGCCGATGCCAAGGCCGTCGCACCCACTTGCGCCAACCGGTTGCGCAAACATGCATGGCACGATGCGCGCTGCGGCGGGCACTCCTGTTGCCTGACACCTCCTGTGTCGCCGCCGGGGCTTCTCTCCCGTTGTTACCAACAAAGTGTGTGGAGTCGAACCACAGGCTTTCGCCTTTTCCAACGATCAGCACCTAAAGCTGAGCGATAAGGGCGGGAATCGAACCCGCGACAAATCGATTATGAGTCGACCGCTCTACCCAACTGAGCTACCTTGTCGGTGTCGGAACCCGTCTGTGTTTTGTACACACCGTGCAATCCTTTCGTAGCCTGAGTGCGCAGGCCAGGCATACGGAACCTGAACCGCTAAACACGAACAAGTCGTCCAACGCTGTAAAACACATGCCATCGCATATGTTCATATCTGGTACGCCACCAGGGATTCGAACCCTGACCTCACCTGTGTCTGAGACAGGCCCCTCTGCCATCTTGGGGTAGCGGCGCAAATTCATTTCAGATTGACTCGCTCTGTACGCTCACTGAAAAGCCAATCACTCTTTTCCGGGCATAAAAAAACCCTGGCGGTCGCAACCAGCCAGGGTTTTTATTGGCTGGAAGACCGTTACAGTCTTCCAGCGAAAAACTGAAAGACTATGTGATCAAAATATTGCCGGGCGCATCCGTGCCTGCGCCTCCAAGCTGTTCCGGCGCATAAACAGAAGACAGACCAGTGCACAGATCGCAGCAATCGCGAAGTGCTGTTGGTTGTTTGAATTGTCTGCTGTGTATCGACATTGAAGTCCCAGGTAAATTGATTGAGTGGGCGAATTATAGAAGTGACATGCTGAGTGTCAAGGGTAGATCTTGATTTTTTTACGGCCACTTTTTAAAAAGATATTTAAGATAGCCAATTGACGACTTTTTCTTACTCTTGAGTTCCTGTTCATAAAGTTTTTGGTGTGTTCATCAGCTGCCAGTATTAACAAATTGATCGAGTCAGTGACAGCTTAAGATGAAAACGAATGGCAGGAAATTCAATGAATGTTCGGTGCGGCAAGCCGCACCCTACCCGGTATGTATGAAACCGGACCATGCCTCACCGATCTGCCGGATAGAAGGGCTTTTTGCTGGAGCTGGACACCCACCCCACGAATTGTTCTAAACTTGGGATTGATCAACTAACGCAACCATGACCGTGACTGACCTAAGCCTTCCGCTGAATGATGAAGAGATCGATCGGCTCGAGCGGTTCCTGCTCGATCGTATCGATGAAGAAGCTGTTTACGACGGAATGGAAGAAGGTATTTTCGATATCGCCATGCTTGACGGATTCCTGACCGCTATCGTCAGTGGTCCGACAGCGTTTCCGCCCTCGACCTGGCTTCCTGTACTCTGGGGTGATTTCGAACCGGAGTGGGAGAGCGAGGCGGTCTTAGCAGAGATACTCTCACTACTGATGCGGCACATGAACACCATTGCGCAGATCCTGATGGAGTTCCCCGAGGATTTCGAGCCACTGATGGAAGAGCGTCTCGTGGATGGGCAGACCTGTATCATCGCTGACGAGTGGTGCGAGGGATATCAGAAGGGGGTGGTGCTGGCGACTGAACAATGGATGTCGGGCGGCGATGAGATGGCGGATCTCCTGGCACCCATTCTTGCCTTTACCACAGTGAATGACTGGTCAGGCCATGACCTCCCGCTCGCTGAAGCCGAATCCATCAAGCAGACAATCGCGCCCAATGTTCGAGCAATCCATGCCTACTGGCTGGAGAGACGAGAGGAATTTCTGAACCCGATTTCCACCATGAGACGGGACACGCCCAAGGTGGGCCGAAACGACCCCTGCCCCTGCGGCAGCGGTAAGAAGTACAAGAAGTGCTGTCTGCATTGATCATCCACAGCAGACAGCCTCCAGTGACCCGCCTGTGCTCGCAGACATGAAGAAGAGGGATATTCGGTGCGGCAAGCCGCACCCTACCCGGTATGCAGAGGGGGGGGCCTTGCCCCACCACTCCCTTGACGGAAATGTCAGTCGGTGGGGCAAGGCCCCACCCTACGACTCATTCGGATCCGTGAGTTAACCTCACCTTTCATTCGCGTTACACTCTGCGGTCTGTTTTCCAGGCCGTCACGCACGTGCCTGCCACCGACCAGAAGCAACCAACACCATGAGCGATCTGCAAATTCTCTGCGAACACCGCCCCTCCTCCATGAAACTGGAGATCCAGGGAGTCTACGACTGGCCGATCTGGAAGAAGGAGGTCTCCACCTTCGACTGGGAGTACACCCAGAGCGAGACCTGCTACATCCTGCGCGGCAAATTCATCGTCACCCCGGAAGGCGGTGAGCCCCGGGAGTTCGGCCGCGGCGACCTGATCACCTTTCCCGCCGGCATGAAGTGTACCTGGCAGATACTCAAGGACGTGGAAAAGCACTACACCTTCGAATAGACCCACTCTCCTCATCCCACCCGATGTCCAAGGCCGCCACCACGCAGCACACCCCCATGATGCAGCAGTATCTGCGCATCAAGGAGGCCTACCCCCAGATGCTGGTCTTCTACCGCATGGGGGACTTCTACGAGCTCTTCTACGGCGACGCGGAGAAGGCGGCACGGCTGCTCGACATCACCCTGACCAAGCGCGGCCAGTCGGCGGGCAAGCCGATCCCCATGGCGGGGGTGCCCTACCACGCGGCGGAGGGCTACCTGGCGCGGCTGGTGAAGCTGGGCGAATCGGTGGCGATCTGCGAGCAGATCGGCGATCCGGCCACCACCAAGGGCCCGGTGGAGCGCAAGGTGGTGCGCATCGTCACCCCCGGCACCCTGACCGACGAGGCGCTGCTGGACGAGCGGCGGGAGAACCTGCTGGTGGCCATCAACGTAGCGGCCGAGGGCTATGGCCTGGCCGCTCTCGACCTGGCCGGCGGTCGTTTCGCCCTGCAGCAGCCGATCGATCTGGAAGCCCTGCGCGGGGAGCTGGAGCGGCTCTCCCCGGCCGAGATCCTGCTGGATGAGGACTCCACCCTGCCCGAGCAGCTCAACCTGCGCGGCGGCATCACCCGCCGCCCGGTCTGGCACTTCGACCGCGACAGCGCCGAGCAACTGCTGACCCGGCAGTTCGGCACCCGGGACCTGGGCGGCTTCGGCTGTCAGGACCAGCCGCTGGCCGTCGGTGCCGCCGGCTGCCTGCTGCAGTATGTGGGGGAGACCCAGTTCACCGCCCTGCCCCACATCCGCGGTCTGCGGATGGAAAGGCGCGACGAGCACATCGTCATCGACGCCGCCACCCGGCGCAACCTGGAGCTGGTCCACTCCCTCTCCGACCAGCCCCAGCACACCCTGGCCGGCATTCTCGACCGCACCGCCACCGCCATGGGCAGCCGCATGCTGCGGCGCTGGATCAGTCAGCCTTTGCGTGACCGTAGCGAAGTGAGCGAGCGCCACGGCGCCATCGAAGAGCTGTTGCGCGGCCAGGGCTACCAGGCGCTGCAGGAGATCCTGCAGGGCATCGGCGACATCGAGCGTATCCTCTCACGGGTGGCCCTGAAGAGCGCCCGTCCCCGGGATCTGGCCACCCTGCGCGACGCCCTCGGTGCCCTGCCCGAGCTGATGCCGCTGCTGGCCCGGGTTGATACCCCGCTGATCGCACGACTCAGCGGCGAGATCGGTGAGCACCCGGAGACCCATGAACTACTGAGCCGCGCCATCATCCCCCAGCCGCCCATGCTGATCCGCGACGGTGGGGTGCTGGCCGAGGGTTACGACGCGGAGCTCGACCAGCTGCGCGGCCTGTCGGAGAACGCCGACCAGTTCCTGCTCGACCTGGAGAGCCGGGAGCGCGAGCGCACCGGCATCGCCACCCTCAAGGTGAGCTACAACCGGGTCCACGGCTATTACATCGAGATCAGCCGCGGCCAGTCCGACAAGGCGCCGGACGACTACATCCGCCGCCAGACCCTCAAGGGGGCGGAGCGCTACATCACCCCGGAGCTGAAAAAGTTCGAGGACCAGGTGCTGAGCGCCCGCGAGCGCGCCCTGGCGCGGGAGAAGCTGCTCTACGACCGGCTGCTGGAGCGGCTCGGCGAAGCCCTGCCTCCCCTGCAGCGTTGCGCCGAGGGACTGGCCACTCTCGATGTGCTCTGCAATCTCTCGGAGCGGGCCATGGGGCTCAACCTGGTGCGTCCCGAGCTGGTGGAGGAACCGGGCATTGCCATCACCGACGGTCGCCATCCGGTGGTGGAGCAGGTGAGCCGGCAGCCCTTCGTCGCCAACAGCGTCAGCCTCGACGACAACCAGCGCATGCTGATCATCACCGGCCCCAATATGGGCGGAAAATCGACCTTCATGCGCCAGATCGCACTCATCGCCCTGCTCGCCTATGCCGGCAGCTTCGTGCCCGCGGGTTCCGCACGGCTCGGTCCGGTGGACCGCATCTTCTCGCGCATCGGCGCCAGCGACGACCTGGCCGGCGGCCGCTCCACCTTCATGGTGGAGATGGAGGAGACCGCCAACATCCTGCACAACGCCACCGATCACAGCCTGGTGCTGATGGACGAGATCGGCCGCGGCACCTCCACCTTCGACGGCCTCTCCCTGGCCTGGTCCTGCGCCGTGGAGCTGGCCACCCGGCTGCGTGCCTTCACCCTCTTCGCCACCCACTACTTCGAGCTCACCACCCTGCCCGAGGAGTATGCGGGCATCGGCAACCTGCATCTCGACGCGGTGGAGCACGGCGACGCCATCGTCTTCCTGCACGCGGTACGTCCCGGCCCGGCCAACCAGAGCTACGGCCTGCAGGTGGCGACCCTGGCCGGAGTGCCCAAGCCGGTGATCCTGCGCGCCCGGGAACGGCTGCGGGAGTTGGAGCGCAACGCCCAGCAGCATGCGGAACAGCAGCAGGCTCAGATGCCCCTGTTCGACCTCTCACCCTGCGCCGAGCCGGAAGCGTCGCCCCTGGAGCGGCGGCTGGCGGAGATCGATCCCGACGGCTTGACGCCGAGGGAGGCATTGGAGGCGATCTATCGATTGAAGCAATTACTCGATGAGTAATTTTGAATTGTGAATGCTGAATTATAAATTGGGGAGCTCGCTTTGCTCGCGCTTTTATTAAATCCCCCTCTCCCTAGCCCTCTCCATGAGGGAGGGGGAATTCAGATTCAAACGTTTGTGTGCAGAGCACACACAACCATTCAAAATTCAAAATTCACAATTCAAAATTTAACAAAAACCTGGAGGTTTTGAGCATGAGCGACCACGTCTATAAAAAGATCACCCTGGTCGGTTCTTCCAGCACCAGTACCGATGACGCCATCCGCAACGCCATTGCACGCGCCGGCGAAACCGTCAGCAACATGAACTGGTTCGAGGTGAAGGAGACCCGGGGCCATATCGAGGAGGGACAGGTGGCCCACTGGCAGGTCACCATCGAGATCGGCTTCAGGTTGAAGGACTGAGATAAACGTCTAGTCGTCGATCCGTTGGCAGCAGGCAGCTCGCAACTTGATTGGGCAGGGCTCCGCCCGGCCGTTTCGATCATTGTGTAGGGTCGGGCCCTGCCCCACCAGATCGCTAGAGCCGGAATTCCAACAACAAATCACCCAATTCGATACGATCGCCGTTGGTGAGTTTCACCCCACCCGCCTTTATCGGCTTGCCATTGAGTTTTGGCGGAGCGTCACCACCCACCTTGAGCAGAAAGTAGCCGTTGTGTCGCTTGTTGACCAGCACCAGATCGCCGCCGGGATTTCCGACCGAGAAGAAGGCCCGGTCGACTGCCACCTCCTCTCCCTGCCGTTCGCCGGCCATGAAGCGGATGATGGCGTTGGTCTCATCCGCCTCATCCGCCTGAGCCGGTTGGGTCTGGTCAACGACAGATGGCTGCTCGACGAGCGTCTCATCGGCAGACGGCTTTTCGGCTGGCGGCGCAGGCTCGATCTTGGCGGCCTGCTGAGCGGTTGCCTTGGCAACCGGAGTCTGCGCCGCAGCCGGTCTCTGCGGTGCCGGCTCGGCTTGAGGCATGCGCTGCAGGATGATGGTCTTGTCCGTATCCTCGCTTTGACCCTGCGGACTGGCCAGAAAGCGCAGATGGTACTTGCCGATTTCGATGAGATCGCTGTGCTTGAGAAACTGTTTGGTGATCGGCCGGCCATTCACCCGCGTACCGTTGGTGCTCCCCTCGTCCTGGATGATGAACCCCCTGAAAACCCGCTGCACCGTGGCATGGTGGCGACTCACGGATTTGTCGCCGAGGCAAATGACGTTGTTTTCGTCCCGGCCTATTGACACGTGCTGTTCAGTCAGTGGGAACTCCTGAGAGACGCCGTCCTCCGAGAGTACGATCAGTTTTTCCATCAAACGTTTTCCAGTCGATTCTCGTTATTCGCTTGGTTCAATCACGCGGGCCAGTATAACCGATATATTATCAATCCCGCCCCTCGAACAAGCCAATTCGATTAATTCATCAGTCTGTTCCATCAGATCCTCACCGCAGCGCTGCAGGATGGACTGGATCTCCGGATCTGTCAGCATCACGGTGAGGCCGTCGCTGCAGAAGAGGTAGATATCTCCGACGGCGATATCGCACTCGGCCAGATCCACCGCCACAGCGGGTTCGGCACCGAAGGCACGGGTCAGCACATTCTGCGGCACACCGGCCAGCCGCGCCTCATCCAGGGTGGCGAAATCACCCATGTCGACCATCTCCTGTATCAGGGTATGGTCGCTGGTCAGGCACGCCAACATGCCCTCACGGAGGCGGTAGAGTCTGGAGTCGCCCACATGAGCGTGGATCAGGCTCTGCTGACGGAACAGACCGACCACCAGGGTGGTCCCCATGCCCTGGTATTCCGGTACCTGCTGGGAGAGTTCCAGGATCGCCTGGTTGACCCCATGCATCGCCTCCAGCAGGGCGTCACTGCCCGGCAGCTCCGTCTCGTCGTCCTCCGGCACCAGTTGATTCACCAGCAGATCGACGGCGAGCTGACTGGCCACCTCGCCGGCATTGGCACCGCCCATACCATCGGCCAGAATGAGCAGTCCCACGGTGGGATCTCCGCCGACCGCATCTTCGTTCTGTGTGCGCACCATCCCCTTGTCGGTGCGCATGGCGACATCGATGATCACGCTGTGGACCTGTTCCGGCTCTTGAGTGGAAGCGCGTCAAACTCGATTGCGGGTCTGACGATCGCACGCCATCCGATGGCGGTCCCGCACCTATTCAGCAGCCATCTCCTTAAGCATAGCGGCCATACGATCGGCCGGCACATAACCGGGGACCAGCTCCCCATTCTCCAGAAAGATGGCCGGCGTACCGGTCACTCCGAGCGCCTGGCCCAAGGCATACTCCTGGGCCACCGGATTCTCGCACTCTTTCTCTTCGATCTGCTTGCCGGCTTTGGCCTGGGTCAGGGCGGTGTTTCGATCCTCGGCACAGAAGACATTGACCGCCTTCTGGTAGGAGGGGCTGCCGATGCCGGCACGCGGATACATGAGGTAGCGCACACGGATTCCGCGATCATTGTACTGTTTGATCTCGGAGTGGAGCTTGCGGCAGTAGCCGCAGTCGATGTCGGTGAACACGGTGACCGTGTGGTCATACTTCTCCGGTGCGAAGATGATCATGTCCTGCTCGCTGACCTTGTCGATCATATCGGCCTTGACCTTGGCCACCTTGGGGCTGGTGAGGTCTTGCCGGCTGTCGATATCGTAGAGCTTCCCGGTGAGCAGGTATTTACCGTCGGCGGAGACATAGTAGAGCTGCGATCCGACCAGGACCTCATAGACGCCGGGAATCGGCGAGGGATTGACGGAAGTCACCTGGTTTCCGGAGAGCAGTTTGCTCATGCTCTCGCGCACCTTGTCGATCTCGGCGTTCTGCTTCGTGGGCGCTGCCGTCACTGTAGCGGTCACCACCAGAGAGAGCGCCGCCACCAGACCGGCCATCCCGCCGGCCCATAACTTAGTCTGTTTCATCGCTTAATCCCGAAAGTTTTGAAATTGCAGGGGAAGACCGTAGTCGGTCTCCCGCAAGAGGCTGATGACCTGCTGCAGGTCATCCCGTTTTTTCCCTGTCACCCGGACCTGATCGCCCTGGATCTGCGCCTGCACCTTGAGCTTGCCGGCCTTGATGGCCTTCACCATCTTCTTCGCCAGATCGCTCTCGATACCCTGGCGGACGGTCACTGTCTGGCGGGCGGCGTTGAGGCTGGTCTCGGGATCGCCTACCTCCATACAGGCAATATCCACTCCCCGTTTGACCAGCTTCTGGCGCAGAATATCCATCATCTGCCCGAGCTGGAACTCCTGCTCCGCACTCAGCAGCACCTGGCTCTCCTTGAGTTCGAAGCTGGCCGCCACGCCCTTGAAGTCGAAACGGGTACCCACCTCTCGGTTGGCCTGGTCCACGGCGTTCCTGACCTCCTGGAGATCCACTTCCGAGACGATATCGAATGACGGCATGGTTTCCCCCGGCTGCCTGAAAACTGGAACGGGACTCTACCACAAACCGGCCCGCCGACTCATGTCCCCGTCCACGTTTTCAGCCGCGGGGGTGATGTCTGGCGTGAAGTTGCTGCAGTCGCTCCCGTGCCACGTGGGTATAGATCTGTGTGGTGGAGAGATCACTGTGCCCCAGCAGCAGCTGCACCACCCGCAGATCGGCGCCATGGTTGAGCAGGTGGGTGGCGAAGGCGTGGCGCAGGGTGTGGGGTGAGATCGCCTTCGGGATGCCGGCGGTCTGCGCATGTTTTTTGATGCGGTACCAGAAGGCCTGGCGGGTCATGCCCTGGCCGCGCCGGGTAGGAAACAGGTGCTGGCAGAGCCTTGCCCCAAGCAGCAGTTGACGGCCCTCGCGACTGAAGCGCTCGAGCCAGGACTGGGCCTCGTCCCCCATCGGCACCAAGCGCTCCTTGCCCCCCTTGCCGACCACCCGGATCACGCCCTGGGTCAGGCTGACCTGCTCCGGACGCAATCCCACCAGCTCGGAGACACGCAGGCCGGTGGCATAGAGCAGTTCCAGCATGGTGCGGTCGCGCAACCCCTCCGGATGGTCCAGATCGGGCGCCTCGAGCAGCGCCTCCACCTCCGCCTCGGTAAGCGATTTCGGCAGCGGACGGCCGATATGCGGAGCGTCGATACGGGCCGAGGGGTCGGCACTGACCCAGCTCTCGCGCAGCGCGAACTGGTAAAACTGGCGCAGACAGGAGAGCAACCTGGCCGTGGAGCGCGGCTTGACCCCCTGCTGCGCCAGTGCGGCCAGATAGGTCAGCAGATCGGCCCGTTGCGCCTGCAACAGGCCGCAGTCTCTATTGCCGCGAAGCCAGGACACCAGCTTGCGCAGATCGGACTGGTAGGCGGCGAGGGTGTTCCGGCTCAGTCCGCGTTCGAGCCAGAGCGCGTCGGCGAAACGTTCGATGGTGGCCAGGTCTTCGGCCTCCGCTGTCACATCACCCCCTCGTGTCGCAGCAGCCAGCGCTTGATTTCCAACTTCCTGCCTGAGCGCTCACCGGCGAAGCCGCCCAGTCCCTTGGCCGCCACCACCCGGTGGCAGGGCACCACCAAGGGACAGGGATTGGCGCGACAGGCGTTGCCCACCGCCCGGGCGCCGCTGCCGAGGCGCGCTGCGAGCTCGCCATAGGTCAGCGTGCTGCCGGCGGGGATCCGGCGCAGTTCCCGCCAGACCCGACGCTGAAAGGGCGTTCCCTCGAGTTCGAGGTCGAGATCGAAATCGGTCTCCGCATCGTCCAGGTAGCGTTCGATGGCGGCCAGCACCCGGTCGAGACCCGCCGCTTGATGGCGGAAGGGCTGGCCCGATTTCTCCAGATAGTCCACGCCCGCCAGTCTGCCCTGGTGCATGCAGATGCCGACCGACCCGAAGGGCAAATTGACCACGGCTTGATAGGTTCCGGTTTCCTGCGCCAAGAAATCCACTCCTTATTGCGCCCGGCGATGTATGCGCCTATCGAGTCGGGAGCGATCCCCGCTTTTCACGCCCGATGAGCGTTCAGAGTTTCCACAGATCTTGTGGATAACTTTGTTCATAAACTGACTGAATTCAGTGGGAGCCCCCATTATCACTACGCTTCTCTTAAATTGTGTAATTTCTATACAATGAATAATTATATATAAATATCAGTTAGATAAGAGCATTACTCAATAGTCGACATGAGAAGTTCACACTAACACCGCGTCATCAGAATCGACCACTCCAGGATGTGTATAAAAGATTGACACCAGCCACAATATCTGTTCGAAAAAGCCGGAAACAGAGAGGCGGACCTCCCGTCAGCCAGCCCCCACGCCATATCCAGCCTACTATAGACCTTCAACGCCCCCCATGCCCCTGTAGACTCCCCTGGTGCACCTCGTGCTGGATTCTGTACCATTCAGTGACGACCCGATAGTCTGGTCAGGGCACAACATGCCTATCCAGACTCTCCTGAAGACCACGACAAGCCTAAAGAGATAGACTGGATGCCGCGGACAACAGAGCCATTCTGGAAGACCACCCCGCTCTCGCGCATGAGCCGGGAGCAGTGGGAGTCGCTCTGCGACGGCTGCGCCAAGTGCTGTCTGCAAAAGTTGGAAGACGAGGATACGCGGGAGATCTTCTACACCAACATCGTGTGTGATCTGCTCGATGCGGAAACCTGTCGCTGTACCCGCTATACAGAGCGGTCGGTGCTGGTGCCCACCTGTGTCACCCTGAATCTGGAACACCTGAAAGACCCCTACTGGTTGCCTCCCACCTGCGCCTATCGCCTGCTGGCCGAAGGCAAGCCGCTGCCGGACTGGCATCCCCTGGTCTCGGGCGATCCCCACAGCGTGGAAAGGGCGGGCCATTCGATACGCGGCCGCAGCGTGCCGGAGGCGGAGGCGGACGACTGGGAATTTCACCTGATCGACTGGATCTGATGCCGCCTGAAACCATGACCAAGATCGACACCCTGACCGAATTTCTCGAGGCGGGCGGACTGGCGCCCAGGTTCTATGACATGGGCCGGCGCATCCGGTCGTTGTCGTGGCGGGATATGCTCGATTTCGAGCGCACCGAGATCCCCTATCCCCAGCCCCTGCAACAGCAGGCCTGGCTGGCGCTGGTGCTCGATGCCGACAGCGGCACTACCTCGGATCCGCTGATCTGGTTCGTCCGTTTTCCACTGGACGAGCAGGGAAAACTGCTGCTCGCCGCCCGCGACGACTTCATGTTCCAGTTGATGGAACGACTGGGAAGCGCCGCTGAAGGGGAAGCGCAACGCTCGCAGATGGCGTCGGCACTGGAGCAGAGCCCCTACGCCTTCCGGCCGAAACAGGAGCGGCTCGCCGCGCTCCACGCCCGCCTCACGGTGGATCTGGAGCAGCCGCCGTCCCGTTACTATGCCCACGCGAAACGCTATTTCAGCGGTGAATTGGGCTGGGATCAGTGGTCCTTCATCGGCTATCAGGGCATTGCCGATATGGCGGCCCGCCAGGCCCGGGATGGGAACGAGCGCTGTCTCGCCGCCGCCATCCCGCACCTGCCGCCGACGCCGCTGGAGGCACTCTGTCATCTGCTGGAGAACGAGCCCATCCCCGCCTCCCTCGCCGAAGCCCTGTTGGCGCGCACCCGCGAGACCCTGCAGGCGCCGGCCCCCGATCCCCAGGTCATCACCGCCACCCTGCGCGGTATCTCCTTCAGCGCATCCCGGGATCTTCGCGAGAAGCTGCTGAACCTAGTGCTGCGTCATGCGGTGGCACAGCGCAGCGATGTGCTCGCCGCCATCGCCGGCCGTTCATGGCTTGATCTGGGAAACAGCACCCTGCGCAGCCAGTTTCTGGAACGACTTGCGGCCAATGATCGGGGACAGGACTTCTTCGACCAGATACTCACGGATCTTCTCTTCATTGCCGACTGTCGCCCCGCTCTGCTCGAGAGTTTGCGCAACCCGAACCGCTCGGAACAGCTCAATCGGGCGATCGGAGACTTTTTCTCCCGCATCAAACCGAACTGAGCTGGGGGATGGCGTCCCGCACCGGGTACGCCGTAGCCTGGTTGAAATAATAATTGCTATTGCGAATCGTTCGCATTATTATTAACGAAACTTTGGCACTCGAACTTTGTTCCACGATATGACAAAAGCAGATCCCGCACCCGCAACACCCGCAAACAACCCGTCTGTCTTGCCGCGCAGCCGCCGCCGGCAGATCGACAGCGACCAACTCATGCAGGGAGACGATCACCTGGAGATCATCCACCGGGGAGTCGTCTACCGTCTGAGCATCACCCGCCAAGGAAAACTGATATTGACGAAGTAGTGAATGACTAGCCAATCCCGGTTAGCCAGCCTTCCGCCAGCCAGCCCTGACTCCAATGATCCCTGGCATGAAGAAGGCGGATTCCAACCCGAGCAGTTCATCGGCCGTACTCCCGCCTTCTCCACGCCAAGACCCGGATCCCAAGCCTGCGGTTCGCCGCACTGTTTTGAAGTAACGAAATTCGAGGAGATACGCTGATGAAGAAGCGCTACAGCTGCCTGCTTGCCCTGGTTCTCTCTACACCTGCCTATTCGGCCACCGACGGGACGGCGGTACTCAACCACTATGCCGACCTGGCCGAGGCCGTCTACGAGGACGCGCTGGTCAGTGCCAGAGCGCTGCAAGCGGCCGTCGACCGGTTGATCGGGGCACCGACCGCGCCAAACCTGCAGCAGGTGAAAGCGGCCTGGGTGGCGGCACGTGTCCCCTATCAGCAGACCGAGGCCTACCGTTTCGGCAATGCCATCGTGGACGATTGGGAGGGCAAGGTGAATGCCTGGCCCCTGGACGAAGGTCTGATCGACTATGTGGTTATCAGCACAGGCAACGAGTCGGACGAAAATCCCTACTACACGGCGAACGTCATCGCCAACCCCAGGCTGGTGCTGTCGGGACGCACTATCGACGCCGGCATCATCGACAAGGCGCTGCTGACAAAGACGCTGCATGAGGTCGACGGCATCGAGGCCAATGTGGCGACAGGTTACCACGCCATCGAGTTTCTGCTCTGGGGTCAGGACCTCAACGGTACCGGACCCGGCGCGGGTGCCCGCACGGCCAGCGACTACGACCCGGAACATTGCACACAGGGCAACTGCGGGCGACGGGCCGCCTACCTCAAAACCGCCACTGACCTGCTGATCGATGATCTGAGCTGGATGGTCGCACAGTGGGGGCCGCAGGGTGAGGCCCGTCTCAGCCTGCTCCAAGACGACCCCAAGCAGGGTCTGGCCACCATACTCAGCGGCATGGGCTCGCTCTCCTATGGCGAGCTCGCCGGTGAACGGATGAAACTCGGCCTCATGCTGCACGATCCGGAAGAGGAGCAAGACTGCTTCAGTGACAACACCCACTGGTCTCATTACTACGACGCCCTGGGGATACGCAACGTCTATATCGGTCGTTACACGCGCATCGACGGTCGGGTCGTAGCCGGACCCAGCCTTTCCGATCTGGTGTCGGCAGCGGACAAAGAGACTGACCAGCGGATGAGAGAAGCACTGGATGCCACAATGAAGAAGATGCAGGTGCTGGTCGACAGCGCCAACAACGGTGAAGCCTTCGATCAGCTGATCGGTGATGGCAACGACGCAGGCAATGCCAAAGTCATGGCCGCCATCGATGCCTTGCTGGAGCAGACCCGTATCATCGAACATGTCGTCACGACACTCGCCTTGGGTGAACTCGCCTTTGAAGGTTCTGACAGCCTGGATGCACCGGAGACGATCAGGCCGTGAGTGTTCTCAGGGGCAGGATTCGCGCCAGCTTTGTTCGAAGTCTGAAGCCAAATATAGTCATGTCGGTGAGCCAGCCTGCGCCAGCCAGCCTGTTGTTTGATAACTGATTGGGGTAATGAGTAATGCAGAAAACTGAACAGATCCGGGTCGATGACAACCCTCTCCCGACCGCAGGCATAGCGCAAAAGCGTAACGACCGTACCGTTGCCAAGGGACTGAGTCACCTCAGCCGGGCCATGCTGCTGGTCGGTGCCGCGTGGGGCGTCTCAACACCGGTCGCCGCGGAGGAAGAGAGCGGTGTCTTCGGCAATCTCAGGCTGGGCTTCATCCATGCCGAGGACGACGCCGGCAACACAACGGACGGCTCCGCCATCGGCGGTCACCTGGGGTATATCAGCCCGTCCTGGAACGGGCTGAGCGCCGGCGCGACCTTCTACACCACCGGCGAGCTGTTCGATGACGAAAACGGCGATTTCTTCTCCTCGGAAAACGGCAGCTACTCCATCCTGGGAGAGGCCTATGTCCAAGGCATGTACGGCAACAGCACGTTGCGCATCGGCCGCTTTGAGCTGGAAACTCCCCATGCCGACAGCGACGACATCCGCATGGTGCCCAATACCTTCCAGGGGCTGATGCTGAGCAACACCGACATCGCCGGCACCACGCTCTATCTCACCCATCTCGATAAGTGGGCCGGTGTCGACGCCGATATCCCGGAACGCTTTCAGGAGATGAACGGGGATGATGGCATCACTGCGGTCGGTGCGGTCTATGAAGGGATCGAACAGCTGGCGTTGCAGGGCTGGTATTACATGGGCAGGGATCTCGCCAATCTCCTGTACCTGGAAGCCGTGTACGAGACCGACCGTTTCGATGTCGGCGTACAGTTCGGTTCGCAATCGGATGAGACGAACGATGCCTCCGGGCCGGACGGTGACGTCTGGGGTATTGCCGGGAGTTACACGCTCCATGACCTGATCCTGACCGCCGCCTACAACGACGTCTCGGGTACCGTGACCAACGGTTTCGGTGGTGGTCCCTATTTCACCTCGGCGGACGACCATACCATCGACGGCGTCGAGGATCAGCAAGCGACCGCGCTGGGCATCGAATACGTGGGCATCGAGTCACTGGTGGTCGGCGTTTTTCATGTCGATTTCGACCGGGGCGCCAACGAGACCGACTACTACGCCGCCTATGAGGTCAATGAGCGGTTGGGACTGGAGCTGATCTATACCGACATGCACGAGGACGGTGATTTCGTGCGACTGATGGCCAACTACGGGTTCTGATCCGGGCAGGCGGGATCCGTTCAAGATAGCCGCGAGTGGACGCCAATTACCGCAAACAACGCGAATGGATTTCGTGTTCGATTATTCAAGTGCGCTTGTTGCGATGATTGGAGTTTATTGACCCAGCAGGCTTTACGTAGAGTGCGGCTTGCCGGACCTTGGCTTTTCTTTAGGGCTTTTGGTGGGGCAGGGCCCCACCCTACCGGAATGGTGTAGGGTGGGGCCC
>JBNKYJ010000161.1:0-4146 GCA_050300835.1 Sedimenticolaceae bacterium | reverse complement strand
CGGCGCGCGGCGTCGGCTATGGTGGCGCCGAAGCCGCCGGGCGTCAGCTTGTTCTCGTCGTAGGTCTTGTTGATGAAGGCCAGCATGGCCTCCATGCGCGGCAGGGCGGAGCGCATCCGCGGCGCGTCGGGTCCGCAGGAGTCGAAGCTGCCGACGGCGTAGCCGAGCAGCTCACCGCGCACCTCCTCGGGCCAGCCGATGAGGTCGAAGATCACGTTCAGCGGCAGGTCGTGGGCCACGTCGGAGACGCCGTCGAACTCGCGGCACGCCTGCAGCCGCTGGGCCAGCTCCTTGGCGCGGAAATGGATGGTCTGTTCGATGTCTTTCAGGTGACGCGGACCGATACGGTCGGTGAACAGCTTGCGCATCTCGGTATGTTTCGGCGGGTCGAGGCAGATCAGGGCGTCCTTCCAGGCCGTGTTGATGATGTCGTTGAGACCGGCGCCCTGGGCGGACGAATAGGTCTGCCAATCACGCAGGGCCTCGCGCACCTGGTCGTAGCGTCCCAGGAAGTAGACGCCATGTTTTTCCAGGTAGGCCGCGGGACCGAGATCGCGCAGCGCTTTGTAGTGCGGATAGGGGTCGTGCAACACCTCATCGCTAAACAGGTCGATGTCGCTGCTGATGGTAGTCAGTGCAGTCATGGTCTCTCCTCGCTGTGTTTTGTGCCTAAACCGGGAGCGTCCAGTCTAGGGAGCCGGGCAGGGAGAAAACTTGGTGACAGGCGCAGTACTTTTGACCATGGACGAAAACTCTGCTTGCGCCAGAAACCTCTGAAGAGAATCTCTCGCGATCCGCAAAGGACGTAAGCCGGCTATAGGTTTTGGTAAAAGATTGGTGGGGCCCCGCCCCACCGTCTCATCGATGAACAAGTCGTAGGGTGCGGCTTGCCGCACCGTGAGCGAGGTGTGTCAGTTCACCCGGTTTGACGCAGGGATGCGCGGTATTCTCGGGCACTGACGCCGAAGCGATTGCGGAAACGGCGGCAGAAATAGGAGAGATCGCTGAAACCGGCTTCCAGTGCCAGGTCGCCGATGCGCGTGACGGCGTCGCTCTGCAGACGATCCGCAACCAGCTGCAGACGGCACTCCAGAATGTAGTGCGAGGCGGTGGTCTGCATACGCGAGAAGATCATTTGGACATAGCGTGCCGTGATGCCCAGGGCGTCGGCGATGCGTTGGGCGTTGAGTTCCGGTTCGCCCAGATGCTGTTCGACGTATTGGCGCAGATGCCGCTCCCAGGCCGCGGCGCCGATGCGGCTATGGCGCTTTCGTGAGCTGGGCCAATTCAGTTCGACCAGATCACGGGCGGTCTGCAGCGGATTACCCGGCCCCGGCTGCTTTGCGTCCAGCGCGGCGAGCCGGCGCACGAAGGCACTGAGCAGCTCGCACTCGTCAGCGGGATGGGCCACGGCGATATGCGCTTCGAGCGAGTCTTCGGCGGGTTTGCCCGGCAGATAGAGGATATGGGTGAGGTGCTGTTGCGCGGACTTGATGAGGTAGGGTTCGTGGGCGTAGAGTGCGGTCAGTTCACCGGCCTTCAACAGGGTTTGCTGTCCCCGCTGTTGCAGCCGGCTGCTGCCGCGCTGGTTGAGCAGCAGAAAGATCCCATGATGGCTCGAACCGCTCAAGCCCTCCACGCAGACGGGGGTCGATTCGACAGTGACCAGCTCAAGGCCGCGAAAGATGCGGCGCTTCATGCAACCCGTGAAGAGTGACGAAACCGACTCGATCTGCATGGCGCCGAAGGTGGTGCTGGCAACCCGGTTCCAATATTGGAGTCTGGTCTTCTGGGGTATGGCCCCGGTATGGAAGATTTCCGTCATGGCCGCCATGATCAACCTCCCAAGTCTGCGGCAGCGTGACCGGATTGTCTCCCGGGCAGGTATCTGTTGCGAGCTTTGACACGGCTGTATCGGGTCATAGAGTCGTCTCCATCCAAAAGGTTTGGGACACCACTGTCCCGCTCATGCCGTTTGTTGTTGTTGATCGGCGTAATTGACGAGGTGAGTACACGCCCGTCGATGTGTGGCTCATAAGCGATTGGCGAACAAAACGCCTATCTTCGTTGGCAGGCAACTCTTGTTCGCTGGGCGACAAGATTGCCGCTCGATGGCTTCTAAATGCCTTTCACTGTTTGATTTTATTGTCAAGTAACTTTATAAAGATCGGGTGCTTGGATCAAGCGCCTTGCCGTCACGTCATGGGCGGCGCGCTGAATTTAAATGCATTTTCCTTAGAGGTTGGCTTTGAATAACACATCGGCAGACGTCATTGTCATCGGCAGCGGCTTCGGCGGAGCCGTGGCGGCCGACCGGCTGGTCAGGGCGGGTTTGAAGGTGAGGGTGCTCGAACGGGGACCCTGGCGCAGGACCGCACCGGTTCTGGCGAAGGGGTTGAATCAGGCGATACCGCTACCGGTTCAGGACCGCCCCGGACTCATCCTGCGCACGATCCGCAGCGTCAAAGGTCCCAAGGAGATCTGCCTCAACCGGCGTGGCCTGCTCGAAATGCATGTCGGCAATGGCGTGAAGACCCTCGGTTCATCCGCTGTCGGTGGCGGCAGCCATCTCTGGTCGGCGCTGGTGGCGCGGCCCGACGATACGGAATACTGGAACGGCAGAGCGGAAGGCGTCTCCGAAGCCCTCATGGCGCCGCACTACGCACAGGTCGCGGAGGAACTCGGGGCCGTGCGGCCGCTCCGCGTGGAAACCCTGCCCAATCACACCTCCCATGCCTGGCACGACAGCGGCTGGTTCGAAACCGTCGCGGAAGCCGAGCAGTATCCCTTTGCGTTTCTGTTTCCAGAACGCAACGGAGGCCGCGCAACGGCGGGCCGGGAACTCAGCCAACTCAACGGTGAGGACGGTCTGTTCGGTTCCCCCAGGGCCGCCAAGGCCAATGTGGAGACCACCTATCTGCTGCCCCATCTGGATGCGGGGCTGACGATTCACGACATGGTGGAGGTGTTGACCATCGCACCCAGCGGCAGCGGCAGCTATGAGGTCATCGCCAAGGATCACGGCAATGGCGAGGTCAGAGGTTACCGCGCGCCTCGCGTCGTCCTGGCCGCCGGCACGCTCAACAGTATCAAGATTCTGTGCGCCAGCCAGGAGTCCGGGAAGCTGCAGCCGATGTCACGTCTCGGCCAGGGTTTCGGCACCAACGGCGATTGCCTGGGTAGCTGGCGTCCCAACATCGATCACTGCAACAGCAGGCTGGGCAGCCCGATTCACGGACGCCTGAAAACCCGGGACCATCCGCAGGGTGTCAATCTGATCATCGGGGGCTTGGATGCCATGCCCCTGCCGCGCTGGATGCCCAGTCGCGCCAAGGCGTGGGTGGCGGCGCGGGCACAGCGGCAGTTTCAGCTCATCGCCATGGGTGTCGATCGCGCCAACGGGTCGGTCTCGTTCACGCAGAACCGGCTCAAGTTGGACTACGATCTCAATGACAGTGAAGTCTATCGGGCGATCTTCGACATGCTGGACAACCTGTCCGATGTCTCCGGTGCGCGCATCAAATTCGAGCGCAAAGCCGCGGTGACGGCACACGCCATGGGGGGGTGCCGGATCGGTTCGTCAGCCGACGATGGGGTCGTCGATGGCGAGGGGCAGGTTTTTGGCAACCCCGGTCTCTATGTTGCCGACGCCTCGGTATTGCCGGCGCCTACGGGCGGTCCGCCATCCTTGACCATCGCCGCCTGGAGTTCCCATCTGGCTTCGTCGCTGGTGAGTAATCTTTAGGCATCATGACAAAAAAACCAATTTGAAGGGACTGAACAATGTATGCAGCGATCGTGACCTATATTCCCGATGAAAACCTGAATGATGAAGAGATCCGTGCACGCTTCGAGGCGTCCACTCCGATTTTTTCCTCACTCCCCGGTTTGGTGCGGAAAGATTTCTGTTTCGATGTGGAGCGCAGGGAGGGGACCAGTCTCTATCTCTGGCAGAGCAGGGAGGCAGCCGAAGCCTGCTTCGGGTCAGCACAATTTCTTGAAGGGTTCCGGCAGGCGTTTGGCTGCGAACCGTCAATCCGATACCTCGATATCTGGCATACGGTCGACAACTCCTGACACGCTGCTCCATCCGGGCTACATAATGATGTAGCAGGATTTTTTACGGGGTTAGGTGGGGCAGGGCCC
>JBNKYJ010000160.1:0-13910 GCA_050300835.1 Sedimenticolaceae bacterium | reverse complement strand
GATCACCGACGCCACCGCCCTGCTGGTGGCCCACGGTATGGGCTTCTTCAAGGACGAGGGGCTGGAGTCCGAAAAGCCGACCCTGATCCGCGGCTGGTCGCCGCTGGTGGAGGGTTTCACCGCCGGCAAGTTCAACCTGGTGCATTTTCTCAAGCCGATCCCCGTCTGGATGCGCTACAACAACAACTTCCCGGTCAAGATCATGTCCTGGGCCCATATCAACGGCTCCGCCCTGATCGTCGGCAAGCACACCGGCGCCCAGGAGTTCAAGGACCTGGGCGGCAAGCAGGTGGCGGTCCCCTACTGGTACTCCATGCACAACATCGTGCTGCAGATGGGCCTGCGTAGCGCCGGACTCAAACCGGTGATCCAGGATCAGCGCAAGCCCCTGGCCAAGGACGAGGTCAACCTGATGATCATGCCGCCGCCCGACATGCCGCCGGCCCTGGCGGCGAAGAAGATCGACGCCTTCATCGTGGCCGAACCCTTCAATGCCTTCGGCGAACTGAAGGCGGGCGGCAAGATGCTGCGCTTCACCGGCGACATGTGGAAGAACCATCCCTGCTGCGTGGTCTGCATGAACGAGCAGACCGTCGCCGCCAAGCCGGAGTGGACCCAGAAGGTGATGAACGCCATCGTACGCGCGGAGATCTATGCCCAGGAGAACAAGAAAGAGGTGGCCCTGATGCTGTCCAGAGACGGCAAGGGGTATCTGCCGATGCCTGGCAAGGCGATCGTGCGCGCCATGACCTACTACGATGAGGCCGACTACGCCTCGCCCCACGCCATCCGCAACCGGGGCGAGTTTCACAACGGCCGCATCGATTTCTCGCCCTTCCCCTACCCCTCGGCCACCAAGCTGATCGTGGAGTCGATGAACCAGACCCTGGTGGGCGGAGACACCACCTTCCTCGCCAATCTGGATCCGGAGTTCGTGGCCAACGACCTGGTCGACTACAAGCACGTCAAGGCCGCCATGGAGAAATATCCGGGCTGGGAGAAAGCGCCGGGGGTCGATCCCGCCAACCCCTTCGAACGTGAGGAGGTGGTGAAGATATGAGCGCACCACACTCCATCACGGCCGATGCCATGGATGGCGTGAAAACGGAGGCCTTCGACTGGAAGGGACTCAGCCTGGCGCTGCTCTCCCGCCTGCTCTACCCGGCGCTGGGCATAGGCGCCCTTCTCGCGATCTGGTGGCTGGGTGGCTGGGTCGTCGCCCAGGACCCCGGTACCGCCTCATTCGCCGACTTCGCCCCCGCGCCCACCTTCGCCCGCCTGCTTGAGCTGATGGGCAGCGGCGCGGTGATCAAGGCGGTGCTGCCCAGCCTGGAGCGCATCGGCCTGGGTCTGCTTTGGGCAGTGGTGATCGGCGTCCCTGTCGGGGTTGGCATCGGGCTGTTCGCCCAGTTGCGAGAGATCACCCATGTGCCCTTCCAGTTCCTGCGCATGATCTCGCCGCTGGCCTGGATGCCCATTGCGGTGCTGGCCTTCGCCACCTGGGACGAGGCCATCGTCTTCCTCATCACCGTAGCGGCCATCTGGCCGGTCATCTTCTCAACCGCCCAGGGGGTGCGACGTATCGATCCCCTCTGGTTCAAGGTGGCGAAAAACCTGGGCGCCGGCGGCGGCCAGATGCTGCGCAAGATCATCCTGCCGGCGATCGGCCAGGATATCTTCGCCGGCATCCGGCTGGCGGTGGGCGTGGCCTGGATCGTGCTGGTGCCGGCTGAGTACCTGGGCGTCACCAGCGGCCTCGGCTACGCCATCAACGACGCCCGCGACACCCTGGAGTACGACACCCTTGCCGCCATGGTAGTGGTGATCGGCGTATTGGGTTTCTTCCTCGACGGCATCTGCGTGCGACTGATCGACCGCTTCAGCTGGCACCAGGAGGGGTGATCATCGATCACCGCACCATTCGCGGCAGGGACGTCGCAGAAGCCTGGCCAGGATGCACCGTTATATTGCTCAACGCACCTGGCTTTGCACCCGAATGGAGCGAAGGATTCGGGACCAGTTTAATGATGAGTTTTGAATTGGATGAATGAGTAGCCCGGATGGAGCGCAGCGGAATCCGGGCTACATTCCAAACAAAGGCGTGAGCGAAGCGAACACCTCAGTTCATAACTCATAACTTATACATCAGAATTTAAAATCCCCCGCCACTTATACATTGGCACTGCAATTGCAAATTACATTGTCACCATTGTCAGGAGCAAGAAGTGCCACACTCCAACATCGTATCCACCCCCGAATCCGAATTGCTGGTCGTGCAGGAGGCCGCCCGGCTGATTACCAAATCATCAGACCCCGAGCCCGCCATCAAAGGCATTTTGAGGCTGCTCTCCCAATTGCTGGGCCTCAACCGCGGCCGGGTGCTGCTGCCCTGCCCGAACGACGGCACCCTCGACATCGTCTACGCCTACGGCCTCACCAATGCGGAGCGCACCCGCGGGCGCTACATGATCGGCGAGGGCGTCACCGGCAAGGTGTTCCAGACCGGCCAGCTGGCGCTGATCCAGAACATCGACGAAGAGCCCACCTATCTGGCCCGGGCGGTGGACCGCACCACCCTGCCCAACGAAGCGGTCTCCTTCATCGCCGTGCCCATCGTGATCGAGGAGTACCCCGCCGGCGTGCTGGCGGTGCACCGGCTGCGTCAGCGGGAACGCCCCTTCCGCCGGGATGTCGCCCTGCTGCAGGTACTCGCCACCCTGATCGGCCAGGTACTGCGGGTGAACGAGTTGATCGCCGAGCGCACCGCCCAGCTGATGAGCGAGAACCAACTGCTGAAGAACAAGCTGGAGAGCAAGGGGGCCCGCTATGGCATCATGGGCCAGAGTCCCGCTCTGCAGCAGGCGATACAACAGGCCTTGCAGGTGGCCAGCACAGGCACCACCGTCCTGTTGCTCGGCGAATCGGGTACCGGCAAGGAGCGCTTCGCGCGCATGCAGCATCTCGCCAGCGACCGGGCCGAAGGTCCCTTCGTCAGTATCAACTGCGCGGCCATCCCCGCCACCCTGATCGAATCGGAGCTGTTCGGCCACGAGAAGGGCTCCTTCACCGGCGCCACCGGCATGAAGCGGGGCAAGATCGAACTGGCCTCAGGCGGCACCCTCTTCCTCGACGAGATCGGTGACCTGGACCTGGATCTGCAGGCCAAGCTGCTCAAGGTGCTGGAGCACAAAGCCATCCAGCGGGTAGGCGGCAGCAAGGAGATCCCGGTGGACGTGCGCATCCTCGCCGCTACCCACAAGAACCTGCAGGAGGCGGTGAACGACAACCGCTTCCGCCTCGATCTCTTCTACCGCCTCAACATCTTCCCCATCCGCCTGCCGCCCCTGCGCTCTCGCCAGGGCGACGTGCCGATCCTGGCGCGTTATTTTCTCAACCTGGCGAACCAGGAGTACGGTCGCACTCTCAGTTTCGGCCCCGGCGCCCTGGAAATGCTCGACGGCTACCCCTGGCCGGGCAACATCCGCCAGCTGGAAAACCTGGTCAAGCGGGCGGTGCTGATGAGCACCGACAGTATGATCACCCGCGAACTGATCAAACAGATCCTCAGCGACGAGGACGGCATCAACGCCCCGGAGAGCAGCCAGTTCTCACACGGTCATCGTCCCTACTATGACGAACGACCGCCGATGCCCAGCACACCGCTCACCCCCCCCGGCGTTCCCGATGGCATGCGGCCCTACGCACGGGTGCGGGAGGACGAGCGGGAGCGCATTCTCGACGCCCTGCAGCGCCACCAGGGTAACAAGACCCGGGCCGCCATCGGCCTGGGCATGACACCGCGACAGCTGCGCTACCGCATTCAGAAGTTGGGACTGGAGGGGGAGAGATGAACATCCAGCCCTGTTGATAGATCGCTTGATCACCCTTGATCAGCGATGTGGATGTTAGGTTTTGGAATTGAACAACAGTCTTGAGTTGAGGTGTTCGCTGCGCTCACGGGTTTTTGTGCCCCCTCTCCCTGGCCCTCTCCCGCAAGGGGAGAGGGGACGCATGGAACAAACGACGGGGAGCAGAATCGATTTGATTTCACGAGGAGGCAAGAAGCGCCCGATGCGCTCGAAAGCGCTTTCCCTCTCCCCTTGCGGGAGAGGGCCAGGGAGAGGGGTATAGAACCCGTGAGCGCAGCGAACTCATCTCACAACAAATACAGACGAGATATCCAACGGCAATGTCATCAGCCCGTAGCCCGTAGCCCGTAGCCCGTAGCCCGTAGCCCGTAGCCCGTAGCCCGGATGGAGCGTAGCGCAATCCGGGATTCACTGCCGATCCAAGCCGACACGGACAATCCAGACACTTTGTCCATCCCTCGGATGGACATTGTCGACAATCCCCTTTTCTACCAGAGGCTCCATTGCGAGGGTATCTGCTTATCCTATTGTTTATAAAATACTTTCTTCCCCTGGCACAGCCATTGCAATTACCCAGTCGTGATTCGATAACACAACTGGAGAACAATCCAATGAGCACTTCACCACAAACGATCGCCAAGAACATGAGCTGCCTGCGCCCCCTCAACGCCGATGGTCTGAAGGACCTGGGCGAGAAGGGCAAGGCCAACCCCGATGCGGTGGTCACCCTCAAGGCCAAGACCGTCTGCGAAGGTCAGTTCCGCATGCAGACCTACGTGCGCGACCTGGCCCCCATGCTGATCGACGAGCCGCCGCACCTGCTGGGCGAGAACAACGCGCCCAACCCCTCCGAGGCGGTGCTGGCCACCCTGGGCGCCTGCCTGGCGGTCGGCGTACACGCCAATGCCACCGCCCGCGGCATCAAGCTGAGCAAGCTGGAGCTGGAGCTGGAAGGCGACATCAACGTCACCGCGGTCTGGGGTACCGGTGATCTGAACGAGGCCAAGACCCTGGGTTTCTCCGCCGTGCGCGTGAAGATCGACGCCGAGGGCGACGGGCCGAAAGAGGAGCTCGACGAGATCATCGCCCACTCCAACGTCTGGTCACCGGTGGCCAACACCCTGCGCAACAACGTGGCCCTGGAAGTGGTTCCGGCCTAAATCCAAATCGCAGGAGAATTGACCATGAGCGTACCCGCCTCCATGCTGCCCGAAGCGCTGCTTCCGGTGGATGAACTGTTGAGTGCCACGCAGGAGATTGTCGACCAGGATCTCAAGCCGCTGACCGTGAAGATCGACCTCGAGGGCCTCTACCCCGAAGAGGTGTTGCGGAAACTCGGCACTGTCGGCGCCTTCCGCCACCATTTGTCGGCGGCCCGTGCCGATGGCGAGACCGATATGGGCGCCGCCATCCAGGCCATGTCCGTCGTCTCCCACGAGTGTCTCTCCACCGGCTTCGCCGCCTGGTGCCAGGACACCTGCGGCTGGTATCTGCAGAACTCGGAGAACCACGCCCTGCGCGATCTCTGGCTGCCGAAAATCGCCACCGGCGAAGTCCTGGGCGGCACCGGCATGTCCAACACCATGAAGGCCTTCGCCGGCATCGAGGAGCTGCGCCTGACAGGCAGACGCGTGGACGGCGGGTACATCGTCAACGGCTCCCTGCCCTGGGTCTCGAACCTGGGCGAGGAGCACGTCTTCGGCACCCTCTTCGCCCTGGAGGGGGAGCCCGGCCGTTCGGTGATGGCGCTGGTGGACTGCCAGAGCCAGGGCTTCTCCCTGCGCCTCTCGGCCCACTTCATGGCGCTCGAAGGCACCCGCACCTTCGCCTGCATCTTCGAGAACGTCTTCATCCCCGACAGCATGATCATCGACCACGACGGTGCCGCCTTCCTGCGCCGTTCCCGGTCCGGCATCGTACTGCTGCAGTTCGGCATGGGTGTGGGCAACATCCAGTCGTGTATCGATCTCTGCCGCGAAGTGGAGCCCCTGCTGGGCCATGTCAACTGCTACCTGGACGACCGCCCCGACGAGCTGCAGGCGGAGCTGGACGACGCGGTGGAGGCGGCCCTGGCCCTGGCCGAGGATCCCTTCGAGAGTTCCGACGAATTCTTCCGCGAGATCCTGCAGCTGCGTCTCGCCGCCGGCGAGCTGGCCATCCGCGCCTCCCAGTCGGCCATGCTGCACACCGGTGCCAAGGGCTACCTGCAGGCCGCGCCGGCGCAGCGCAAGCTGCGGGAGTCCTACTTCATCGCCATCGTCACGCCGGCCATCAAGCACCTGCGCAAGGAGCTCGACGAGATGGCCGCCGCGGCCTGATCGCGGTTCGTTATCAACCGGGGGAGGCTTGTGCCTTCCCCCGCTCAACCGAAGGATGCAGTTCCATGAAAACCTTCACATCGATCCTCGGCGCCGAAGAGACGGTCAGCCTGCTGTTGCAGGGCATCGAAGCGGAAAACATGCGCCTGGTGGCCCACATCAACGGCCAGGCCAATGCCGCCAAGCTGGGCAAGACAGTGCCCGCCGATCAGATCCTCGAGGTCTTCCGGCCCGACTTCGCCATCCGCGTCTGGGACGCCTGCAAGCCGGCGGGTCACGACATACCGTTACGCATCCATGTCTACGAACTGGATGGCGCGGTCAAGGTCGCCTGCCGTCTGCCGAGCGAGGTCTTCGCCCCCTACGGCTCCAGCGCGCTCGACAGTATCGGCGGCGAGCTGGATCTCATTTTCAACAGCATTCTGAGCCAGGTCCCGGAGGCGTGACATGAGCGAGACGGCCTATCGCCGCTGGATCTGCGATGCCTGCGGCTACATCTACGACGAAGCCAAGGGCGACCCCGATTCCGGCCTCGCCCCCGGCACCCGCTTCGAGGCGATACCGGAGGAGTGGCAGTGCCCGCTGTGTGGACTCACCAAGACGGACCTGCGTCCACTGCCGGAAGCGCCCGCCGCGGTGCACACGCCCAAGCGGACTCCGCGCGCGGCCGGTGGTGCCGTCTGCCGGGGCGGCGACGACTACGTGGTCATCGTCGGCGCCGGCATCGCCGGCTGGTCGGTGGCCGAGAGCATCCGCCGTCACGACAGCGAGACGCCGATCCTGCTGATCTCGGCCTGCGAGGGTCTGAGCTATCCGAAACCGGCCCTCTCCACGGCGCTGGCCCAGGGCAAGGGCGCCGACGACCTGGTGGAGCAGGATGCCGTCAGCAGGGCGTCCGAACTCGATCTGGCGGTTCGCACGGAGACGCGCGTCATCAAGATCGACTCGAAAAAAAGGCGCCTGACCACTTCGAAGGGCGGCATCCAGTACGGCAAGCTGATCCTGGCCCTGGGCGCGCATCAACGGCAGTTGCCGATCGCCGGCGACGCGGCCGACAGCGTACTCCTGGTCAACGACCTGGCGGCCTACAAGAAGCTGCGCGGCCGGCTGGACGAGAAGGCGCGGCACGTCACCATTCTGGGCGCCGGACTGATCGGCAGCGAATTCGCGGAGGATCTCACCACGGCGGGCTACCGGGTCAGCGTGGTCGATCCGGCCGACCACCCGCTCGCCTCCCTGCTGCCGCCAGACACTGCCTCGGCGCTCGCCCACCGACTCCGGGAGAAGGGTGTACAGTGGCACTTCAACACCACCCTCGACAGCGCCGAGCACAGTGCTGAGCGCCTGCGGGCCGTGCTCTCCGACGGTGAAGCGATCGAGACCGATCTGATTCTCTCCGCCGCCGGCCTGGTCGCCAACACCCAGCTGGCGGAAAAGGCGGGCCTCGCTGTCAGCTGCGGTATCGACACCGACAGGCTGATGCACACTTCAGAAGCGCACATCTACGCCATTGGTGACTGTGCGGCAGTGGAAGGGGAGGTCTATTGCTACATCGAACCCATCCGGCGCCAGGCGGAGACCATTGCCGCCGATCTGCGCGGGGAGCAGCGACCCTTCGATACGCTGCCGCCCCTGGTGCGGGTAAAGACGCCCAGCTTTCCCTTGACCATCTGCCCACCCCGCAAGCGGGACGGCGTGACGGTCGCACGTCATCGCGCGGACAGTGAGGAACGGGTGGACTACCTGATGTCGGGGCAGGTGGTGGGTTTCGTGCTCAGCGGAGCGAGTGCCGGCCAGGGCGCGAATCTCTATCGGGAGCTGTTCGTCTAAGGCTGTTCCACCTCGGCAAATGTCCGCCCCATTGGCTTTTCAGAGGGATCGGTGCGGCAAGCCGCACCCTACCCGGGGATAAGCCGTAGGATGCGGCTTGCCGCACCGAGAAATCACTCAACACATCGTTCCCTATCCATCGACGGTTTCGCCGAACGCGAACCGTTCGTGTCTATGACAGGTGCGAAACCAAATGCTTCACTTTCACCGGCAAGGCCATTCACGGCGCTCGCACAGATCCACGCATCAGCCTATTCTTACACCCGGCAGTTGAATCTGCCGGGTTAACAGGCAACAGGGATGGACAGCTTCCCTGTCGGACATCTACCCGAGGACGGTCATGATCCTTCCAGAGCAGATCTACAATTTCAGACGACTTCACGACAAGCTGGCGACCGGCGGCCAGCCGGATGAGGCGGAACTCCACACCATCGCGGAGGCCGGTTACGAAGTGGTGATCAATCTTGGCCTTGCCGATGCGCCCTATGCGCTTGCCAGCGAACAATCCGTCCTGGAGTCCTATGGAGTGCGTTACGAACATCTGCCAATCAGCTTCGAGGCGCCCGAAGTCGATCGCTTCTTCGCCTTTCGAGACCTCTACAAGCCGCTGGTGGAACGCAGATGCTTCATCCACTGCGCCGCCAACAAACGGGTCTCCTGTTTCATGGCCCTCTATCGCATGGTCGAGCTGGGCTGGTCACGGCCGGATGCGGAGGCGGATATGCTTGAGATCTGGGACCCCGATCCGACTTGGCGTGCTTTCATGGATCAGGTACTGTTGCGCACAATCAGCCGCTGAGCCGGGTCGGATCCTGACCTTCGTCGACCAGTCGCGCGGGAGAGAGGGCGCCTGCATAGTCCTCGATGAAAGCCAGAAAAGCCGCCTTGGGCAACGGCTTGGAGAGATAGAATCCCTGGCCCTCATCGCAACCTTCCCGACGTAGAAATTCGAGCTGATTCTCCTCCTCGATACCTTCCGCCACCACCTGCATATCGAGTGTATGGCCCAGACTGATGATGGTGCGCGAGATCTCCAGGCTCTGCGGATCCCGGCAGATGTTCTTGACGAAGCTGCGGTCGATCTTCAGCTTATTGATGGGGAAGCGGGTCAGGTGTGCCAGTGACGAATAACCGGTGCCGAAATCGTCGATGGCGATGCTCAGGCCAAGCTGGCGCAGATCGTGAAGATAGCGCGCTGAGGCCTCGGCGTCGCGCATCAGGAAGTTCTCTGTCACCTCCAACTCCAGATGATGCGCATCCAGCCCGACCTCTTCCAAAACGCGTTTCACCGAAGCAACGAAGGATGCGTCTTGCAACTGTACACCGGATAGGTTTACCGCCACGTGACCGAAATCGATCTCCCGATCACTCCACTCGCGTGCGTCGCGACAGGTGTTGATCAGCACCCACTCCCCGATCTCCTGGATCAATCCCGACTCCTCCGCCACTGGAATGAAGTCGTCCGGTGGGATATAGCCCAGATCCGGGTGGTGCCACCGGATCAGTGCCTCCGCCCCGACCAGCTGCCCGCTCTGCAGATTGACTTTGGCCTGGTAGTGGACCTCGAACTGATCGTTGAGCAGTGCCTGGCGTAGTCCGTTCTCCAGCGTGAAGTGGTGATAGGCGTTGTTGGTCAGCTCCTCGGTGTAGAACTGGAAGCTGCCGCGACCGCTGTTCTTGGCCTTGTACATGGCCGCATCGGCATTCTTCAGCAACGTGGCCGTGGTTTCGCCGTCGCGCGGAAAAACGGATATACCGATGCTGGCGTTGAGGAAGAACTCATGGCCCTCCTCCTCGAACGGCTCCTTGAAACAGGCCAGCAGCTTCTCCGCCACCAAGGCGAGACTCTGGGCGCGCTCCACGTTTTCGATCAGAACGGCAAACTCGTCGCCACCCAGGCGGGCCAGAGTATCCTCCTCGCGCACGGCACTTCTCAATCGAGTCGCGACCTGCGTGAGCACGCGATCGCCCGCCGGATGTCCCAAGCTGTCGTTGATGTGCTTGAAACGGTCGAGATCGAAAAAGAGGATGCTCAAACGCGTTGTGTTGCGCTTGGCCTGGGCGATGGCATGATCCACCCGATCGTTGAACAGCAGGCGGTTGGGCAGATCGGTCAGGCTGTCATGATAGGCGAGATAGTTGGCACGACTCTCGGCAATCACCCGTTCCGTCACATCGATATGTACCCCGGTCAGGCGCACCACCTGTTCCTTGGCGTCGAACGTGGGTTTGGCTCGCGCCTGTATCCAACGATAGGTGCCGTTCTTGTGTTGCAGTCTGAACTCCTCCTCCCAGCTGCCCCAAGGCTTGTTGAGATAGGCGTGAAGCTTGCGGATCACTTCGTCACGCTCATCCGGATGCAACCGGGACTGCCAACTCTCGAAGCTGTTGGGCAGCTCATCGTCGGAGAAGCCGATCTGCTCTTTCCAGCGAGGCGACAGATAGAGCTGATCACTGGCCAGATCCCAGTCCCAGTATCCGTCGAGGGAGGACTCCAGCACCTGATCGAACTTCTCTTCGCTGTTCTGCAGGGCGCGCTCGGTCATCATCAGACGCCGTGTGCCCGTGCTGACCTCCTGTTGCAGAAACTGATGCGAGAGCGAGAGGTGGATCGAGTCGATCAGCATCATGTAGAAGCGACGCGCCAACAGCAGCATGCCAAAGGCGAACAGGAAGACGAATCCGCCGAGGAAGGTCGTGGCCTGATCGCCGCGCACGAACAAGCCAACCTCAAGCGGCAGCAACAGGGGTATGAGAAACACCACGAAGACTTCGAGCACTGCCGAATAGGCCATGATGCTGCCCGAGCCGATGCCCGCGATCACCACGAACAGCACCACCTGGTGAGGAATCGGCCAAGTGGGATCGTAGATCAGGCTCAGCAATCCCCAGACCAGTCCGCTGGCGAAGGTGAGCGCGATGTGCCGGCGAAGCCAGACAGCGCTTGGAAAAGTCTTGTACTTTACCCGATTGAACCGTTGGAACAGTAGCGCCCTGGCCAGACTCAACAACGCGATCATGCCGAGCCAGCACAGCAGCAGCACCCTGTCCGCCACCCACCAGTAGTAGAGCCCGACGAACACGGCGACACCCATGGCGGTGACCACGGCCACGACGCTCTGCGAATAGAGCAGATCGATCTGCTTGCGCAGCACCGCATCCTGCATGGTGTTCATGGTTTTCCGAGGCCTCCCCTGAAGCTCACTTCCCCAGCTCGTCGCGCGCTCGATAGCCGACTCGATGTTCACGACGGGAAAAGACCCCAAAAACGAGCGATCGGCCTGGCGACGGGATTATTCTCTGCAACGAGCGACGGCGCTGCCTTGGCGACCCGCTGTTGTCTTGTAATAGTCATTATATTTGCCTCCATTATCCATGATCTATCTCACAGCCAGCACAATCTGATTGCGCAGCGACTTCAGCAGATTCAGCCGTTTTTTATCGATATCGAGCCCATGCGGGCTGGCGTGGTCGGCATAGATCAGACCGACCGGTCGTTTGTTGATCACCAAGGGGAAGAGCAGGAAAGAACCCGCTTTGGAAATCCTTTTGTACCAGTCAGGGATGTCCGCCTGAATCTTTGCGTCGGTGGCGTCAGCGATATAGACATCCACCGCATTTTTTAGCGCTCCGTGAAAGACGTCCACACTGTAGGCGACGGGAAAGCTGAAACCTTGAATGAAAGCCTCCTCCACATCGCCGAAACTGATCCGGGCGGCCATGCAGCCCTGTTTACGGTCGAGCAGCGCCAGCACCACCCTTTCAAAACCCACGGCACGGTACATGGTCTCCAGGACCACGTTGAAGATCTCCGACACGCTGTGTTCACCCACCAACATGGCGGTCACCTCCTGCAGACCGTCCATCAGCAGCGCTTCGGCGTCTTCCGGCGTCGCACTGCCATTCTCCACCACCTCGTTCTCCGTGGCGTGGGACTCGGTACCCGTTCCGTTGAGGATCTGGGTCTCACCGAGGCCGTCCTCGAGCGCCGCCTGTGGCACTTTTGTCGCGCCCGTCTCCTCGGCAGGCTTCTTCCCGGAGGCCTGATTCAGCTGCTTGACGAATTCCGGCGAAATATCGCTCGCCAGCACCTTCGCCACTTCCTGAAACTCCTCCACCGAATGCTGAGCCAGTTTGCCGATCTTCTTCTCACTCAGATTGAGGCTCTTGGCGTATTTCTGTGCCAAATCCTGCAATGCCGACTCGCTGTCGGATCCCGAGGTCACCAGAGTCTGCATCGCCTCGTCGGCAAAGGCGCTGACCATGCGACGTTTCTCCACCCGGTTGACCGGCTTGTGGTCACCTTCCCAACGCTTCAATGTATCGGTGAGGGATTTGGGGAAATTCCACTGCTTGGCGATCTCGATACCGATCTTCTCGAAACTGACGCCGAGTACGCTGTGCTGGGCGGTCAGCGGATCCCGCGCTTCCAGTTCCACCAGACGTTCGATCTCCTTCGACTCTTCCGGTAGATAGAAGGCGACCAGGACCTTACCGAGATCCCTCAGCAGGCCGGTGAGAAAATACTCCTCCGCCTCGCTCCGATCGATCTCGTCGGCAACCCGGTGCGCCAGGGTGGCGCGAAACATGGCCGATGAGACCAGATTGCGCAACCGCTCGGCCTGCTCCTTGTTCTCGATGTGCTCGAAGAAGATGAGAGAGGCGGCGAGAGAACGGATCGCCTGGGTACCCAGCACCACCACCGCGCGGGAGACGGTACCGATACGTCCTGAAAAGCGCCCGTAATAAGCGGAGTTGACCACCTTCAGGATCTTGTTGGTGAGCGCGAAATCCTTGACGATGACGCCGGCCATCTGGTTCACGTCCTTGTCGCTGGCGTGGGACATGGCATTGATGCTGCGCACCGAATTCGAGAGCGCGGGAAAGTCGCTCTTGCGTTTCATGCGCCGCAGCAGAAACTCCACCGTGCCACTGGCGTCTTCCTCCAGCTTGAGCGTCCCGCCCCCCGGATTGCGTATCGCGTTATAGGCCTGCAGCATTTCGGCGGCATCGCTGTAGCGCAGGGCGGGATCCTTGGCCAGGGCCTTGAGTACGAAACGGTCGAGTTTCTCCTCCACCGCCGGATTGAACTGGGAGGGCGCTACCGGATCGAGTTCGAGAATGGCATCGATCACCGCCTGCTGATTCTGGCCACTGAAGACCGGCATACCGGTCAGCATCTCGTCCAGGATCAGGCCGAGGGCGAAGACATCGAACTGCGGCCCCACCTCCCCGTGCTCGATATACTCCGGTGCCAGATAGCGCGGGGTGCCGATCAATTGTCGATCGGGCCCGCTCTGTTCAGCCAACAGGCGCGCGATACCGAAATCCATGATCTTCGGCACCTGGTTTTTGTTGATGATGATATTGGCCGGTTTCAGGTCGCGGTGGACGATACCCGCTTTGTGGGCCTCCGCCATCCCCTCCAGCAATCCCTGAAAGATCTTCAGGGCGTGGGGCAGCTCCAGCGGCTTGCCCTGAATCAGCGATGACAGCAGGTCGCCCTCGACAAACTCGAACACCAGATAGGGCGTCTGCTGATATTCACCCGCCTCGTAGATGGAGACGATATTGGGGTGCTGCAGCTTGCTCATCGTGCGCGCTTCGTCGTGGAACGCCCCCTGACTCAGCGATTGATTGAGCAGCTTGATGGCGACCCGACGCTCCAGCTGGGTGTCGTGACAGAGATAGACGGTACCCTGGTTCCCGGAACCGAGCACCCGTCCTACCAGGAATCGTCCGATCTGTTTTATCGCCATGAATCTTCTTATGCCCCCTCCATTCCGGGGTGTATCGGCCGGACGGGGAAATTCTGTTGGATCTCTCCCCCACCGGTACGCCAAGACACGCCTTCAGGAGTGCTTACCCTAATGTTTCAACCAGTCGCCCGCCG
>JBNKYJ010000159.1:0-21317 GCA_050300835.1 Sedimenticolaceae bacterium | reverse complement strand
CATGGCGGCGCGCGGATGCTGGTTGAAGTGGCCGCCGATGCCGTAGATGTCGTTGAAGCCCCACTCGATCTCCTGGCGCAGGGGCACGAACTGATCCTGGATCACCTTGTAGATCGGGCGCACGTCGAACTTGGGGTTCTTCAGGAAGTTGAGCAGCAGCTCCAGGTTGCAGTTGCCCGCGCCGCGGCCGATGCCGTTGACCGTGGCGTCGAGCAGGTTGACGCCGTCGATGATCGCCTGCTGGGTATTGCTGAAGGCGAGCTGCTGGTTGTTGTGGGCGTGGAAGCCGAGCTCCTTGCTGGGCGCGTGCTTCTTGTAGAGATTGAGATAGTCGGTCACCTGTTCCGAATAGAAGGCGCCGTAGCTGTCGACCAGGTAGAGATAGTCGAGTTCCGGAGTCTCCTCGACCTGGGCCAGGGCCTCGATCAGATCGGTGCGGATGGCGGCGGAGCAGGCCATGATGTTGATGGTGGTCTCGTATCCCAGGTCCTTGGAGCGCTTGACCATATCGAGGCCCTTGTCGATGTCGGGTACGTAGCAGGCCACGCGGGCCATGTCGAAGGGGCTCTGGTCGCGCGGTTTGAGGGCATTGATATCGACCCGGCCGATGTCGAACATGACCGCCACCAGCGGGCGGTATTCGCTGTCGCAGGAGTCGATGACCCGTTTCAGATCATCGTCGTCGCAGAAGTTCCATTTGCCGTATTTCTCGCGCGTATACTCGTCGCTCACGGCCAGCTTCTTGCCCAGTTCGATGATATCCACCCCGGCCTCGCAGGCCGACCGGTAGACCGCGTTGACGAACTCATCGGTGAATTGGTAGTTGTTGATCAGTCCACCGTCGCGAATGGTGCAATCCAGGACCTTGAGCTCTTTCCGGTACACGTGGGGTTTCCTCTTTCTGGCAGGGTGGCGTTGGCGGACCGGCTTATCAGTGGCCGAATTCCACAAATGCGCGTTTAAACGATAAATGGTAACCGATGGTCACTGCAGGGACCACCGTCGTCGGCCACTTCAGCGTCGCTTGGGAGTCGTGGCTTCAATACCCGAAGCGACCGGCGCCGATCAGCTGTTTCTTCCAGTAGGGATTGTTCAGATGCGAGAGGGTGACCGCCCGCTGACTGGTCGAGGCGTGGATGAAACGACCCTCGCCGACATAGAGGCCGACATGGGAGGCCTTCTCATCCCGCTCACGAAAGAAGAGCAGGTCACCCGGCGTGAGATTGCGCAATGGAACCGGACGGGCCCCGCGCAGCTGGTCGCGTGCGGTACGGGGTATACCGATACCACTGCGTTGGTAGACATAGTAGACCAGGCCGCTGCAGTCAAATCCATCGGGCGTGTGACCGCCATAGCGGTAGGGCCTGTCCAGCTGTCGCATGGCCGTCACGACCAAGGGTGAGTCCTGCGCCGGTTCCACACCGGCGGGTTTCGGCGACGACGGTGCGATTCGGGGCTGGCTGCTGCAGGCGGCGAGCAGAAGGAGTAACAACAGGCCGATCAGGCGTGGATGCCGAAATCCGCCGGGTGGTGAACCGGTAGGCTGGGAGTCGGTTTTGCGGTCGGTCGATTCGGCAGGCATCGAAAAAACTATAGCAGCTTGGCTGGAGTGCAGGATGACGCTGAGCTTACGGGGGTTGGGATGTGCTTTCCTGTCCTGGCATGAAATAGTGATCGAGAGCACACTTTTTGGCCAAAATTTACCGATTTCGTGCTTTTAAGTCAGATTCGGCAAAAGGTGGAGTGGGGGGTGAACTAAAGTTTTGGACTCTATAGGACGAATAGAGTCGTTCCGACTGCTGACCCTGCTGACTCTGGATCGGGGGGATCTCAAGTAACAAGAAACGACTGACACTGCAGTCAATAAGGAGATTGATTCCATGAGACCATTCCTGGTTTGGCGCGACGACTGGTTGCTCGGATACGACGAGGTGGATGAGCAGCATCTGGCGCTTGCCGGTAAGCTGAACGAACTGCATCGGTTCCTGGTGCACGACGCGAGTAGGCCGCAGGGGGGATTGGATCAACTCTGTCATCAACTCGCCGACCTGTTCGAGATGACGCGTCAGCACTTTCATGATGAGGAAGCGCTGATGCAGGCCAATGACTATCCCGGAATGAACGCGCATCATCGCGAACATGCCATGCTGCTGGCGGAGATGCAGGAGTGCATGCGGGAGATCGAGGCCGGTAGCAGGACCTTCTCGTTGCAGACCCTCACGGCACTCAAGTACTGGCAGATCGACCATGTGCTCAACAGCGACCAGGAGTTCGTGGCCTATCTGGTCAACCAGGCCGATGCTCAAGTACGGCCTCGCGCGGTCACCTCGCCGCCGGAGCTGTTTCGCCAGACACACGGTTCGAGGCACTGAGGGACAGCGGACAGGCTACCCCCTCTCTTCACTGCCTTGACGGCTCCGCAGCTGTCCGCTGCGTAACCCCCACTCGACTCTACCATACTCTCCAGAGCTGGAATGACCCCCTCCCAGTTCCGGGTGTTCAGTCCGCATTCGGGATTGATACGGCGTCGATCTGGCGGAATCTGTGTCAGCACGTTCTGCAACCGCTCGACAGTGACCCCCCGGTGACAGGATGGCGGCCGAGAGGATGTCGTAGATTCCGAGACCGGTCGCTTCCGCATAGTCGGAGTTCTCGAACCGCGCCGGCAATTGCCAATCGGAACGGGCGGTCTCGATGGTGAAGACATCTGCATCCATCTCAACGATAGCCTGGATGATGGCGGTGCCCGCCGTTTCCAGGTCCGGCACCTCGTCCGCGCAACGCCAGTCGGCGCAATCCCATCAGATACGCCATCTGGAACGGAAGCTGTGTACTCCGGTATAGGATAGGTTCGGATGGCGACTCTCTGGCCGCCTCGCCCGGGATCGAGATCGATAGTGTCCAGCAGTTTCAGTTCAGCGGTGTTCAGGGTTTGTTCGAGCGGGAGCTCGACCTGCTCATCACGCCTGATCGGGGGGGCGAGCCCCAGTTTGATGGTGTCGCGCGCTTCGAGTACGAACTGGTCATGCTGGGTCTTGGAGAAGGCATCGAGTGCTCACTGTATGCGCGATGCGAAGGGAGTATGCCTCTCTGGAATATGTTTGCCGCTCTCTCGAACTTGGGAATGGAGTGCCAAGATCGAGAGCAGATATGGCATGCCCCGTGATTCGACAGTGGATTCGATTGGAGAATGCTCAGCTTCGACTATGCTTTCTGAACTGAGGGAGCGTCAGTCGTTGTCACCCTTACTGTGAGAAAGGATGCCCGACGGTACGTTACGTTTGAGTATGCGGATTGGAACTTGATGTGAACTGTTTTCTCGAATGGTTGGATGAATGGTATCTCGGTATCGAGGAGATCGATCGCCAGCATCTGCAGTTGGTTTCACTGCTCAACCAGATGGCGGACAGACTGTGTCCAGGTGACGAATCTCACGTTTCTCGGACGTCGACGATGACACTGGTGCATCAACTTCTGGAAGAGACCCGGCAGCATTTCAGGGACGAGGAGAGCATCATGCGGGAACATGACTACCCCGAGCTTATCGGTCACCATCGGGATCATGTGATGCTGCTGGCGGAGCTGCGGGATTTCATCCGTGAGATCGAGGAAGGCGGAAGACAGTTCGACTTCGACAGCCTGACTGCCCTGAAGCATTGGCTGATCGATCATGTCATCGACAGTGACCTTACTTTTGCCCGCTATCTGGAGCAGGAGTAGAACCCAGTCGGGTCGATCCCTGGAAGCCCTGTTCCGATAGGCGCACAACATTCACTCATACGTTTGCAGGGTTCGTGCAGTCACCCACTGAGCACAGGGAATATTCCATCCTTGGACCCGATATACTCGAAGCAGACCGGTCAGATGGGGCAATTCGCAAGGCAGGGATAATCAGGCTGCTTGAGGTACCCAGCCGGCAAGTCGAGGGAGGTTGCGGTAGACCCGACGCGCTCGCGGCTTGTGTTTTGTTCGCGCCAGGACCGGATTTGGCAGCAGTTCCAGGAGCAGACAATGGCCGTCACGGTTTTCGACCTGTTCAAAATCGGTATCGGACCTTCCAGTTCCCACACCGTGGGGCCGATGCTGGCGGCCGCACAATTCGTCAGCCAGCTGTCGCACCAGGAGCAGTTGCGACAAGTGGCCCGGTTGCGTATCGAACTCTATGGTTCGCTGGGGGCGACCGGTAAGGGCCACGGCACCGATCGTGCGCTGATATTGGGTTTGATGGGCGAGACGCCGGAAAAGGTCGCGGTCGATGAGATACCCGAGCTTATAGAGCGTGTTCGCAACCAACGCGCGATCACCCTGGCGGGTGGGCGGGAGATCCGCTTCGAGCCTGATCGGGATCTCCACTTTTACCGTAAGCGCCAACTCGCGTTCCATCCCAACGGCATGTTGTTCATGGCACTGGACGCGCGGGATGAACCCTTGCATCAGGCTCGCTTCTATTCTGTGGGGGGCGGTTTCGTGGTGCGGGAGAATGCGCGTGGCGAGCCCGAACTGGTGGAGGACGCCACACCCCAACCCTATCCCTTCAACAGTGGAGATGAACTGCTGGCGCAGTGCGAGGAGCATGGATTTTCGATCAGCCAGCTGATGCTTGAGAACGAGCGCGTATGGCGCAGCGAGAAGGCGATTCGGCAGCAGCTGCTCGAGATATGGCGGGTGATGCGGGAGTGCGTGGAGCGGGGTTGCGTCACCGAGGGGGTGCTTCCAGGCGGGCTCAAGGTCAAGCGCCGTGCGCCGCGCCTCTTCCGTCAGCTCAGCAACGACAGCGAGCTCTCGAACATACCACTCGGGACCATGGACTGGGTCAACCTCTTCGCCCTGGCGGTCAACGAGGAGAATGCCGCCGGGGGGCGGGTGGTGACCGCGCCCACCAACGGGGCCGCCGGCATCATCCCGTCTGTTCTGCACTACTATTGGCGCTTTTCGCCGGGAGCCAGCGAGGATGGAGTGGTACGCTTCCTGTTGACGGCGGGGGCCATCGGCCTGCTTTACAAGGAGAACGCCTCCATTTCCGGTGCCGAGGTGGGGTGTCAGGGTGAGGTGGGGGCCGCCTGTTCCATGGCGGCGGCCGCCTTGACCGAGGTGCTTGGCGGAACACCGCGTCAGGTGGAGAATGCGGCTGAAATCGGTATGGAACACAATCTCGGTCTCACCTGCGATCCGGTCGGCGGATTGGTGCAGGTGCCCTGCATCGAACGCAACGCCATGGGCGCGGTGAAAGCGATCAACGCCTCTCGCATGGCCCTGCGTGGCGATGGATCTCACTTTGTCTCGCTCGACAAAGTGATCAAGACCATGCGCGATACGGGGGCTGACATGCAGACCAAGTACAAGGAGACCTCGCGTGGCGGTCTTGCCGTCAATCTGGTTGAATGCTGAGGTCGGCGACCGCATCGCTCGCCCGTTGCAGATCGGCAAATGGGTAGTATGGAGTATTCATCCATCGGGAATCGACGTATAGAATGCAGGGTAACCGCCACAAGGGTGTGTGACTCCTCGGCCTTACGGCAGTGTGGTGTGACGAGACGAAGGATGTTGAATTTATGGCAGAAACGGTAAGAAACGAGCGATTTTTACCTTGGCGGGAGGCCTGTGTCCTGGTTGGGGACAAGCGGGTGCTCAAGGAGTCGGAGGAACTCTACTTCCGCTATACCGGATTTGCCTCGGTCGAGCTTGGAGAAAAATCTTACGACCGGGTTCACGTCAATGGCTTTTTGCGCCTCTATCCCGCAGATGTGAAGGAACTCCGTCAGGGCATACCGATAGGCTGTAACAGTGCTCTGGTCAACGGCTTTATGGCGATCAACGGCAGCTACAGCAAGGACCTGTTGGAGAAATTCATCGTTTTCGATGATGAACTGGTGATCGGGACCGGTGCGGAGACCTCTCCGGGCGACGACCTGACCTACCCCTCCAGTATCTACTATCGCGAGTCGGAACTGCTGAAGCTCTGCGAGCGATTCGGCCTGATCCCGACCGAGGTCGACTCCGATCTGGTCACCGATTCAGCCCTGCAGACTGTCAATCCTGAGCGCGAAGTCGATCTGCTCTCCCTGGTCGGTGGACTCTCCTGCCTGCTGGCGCGGGAGAAAGGTGTTGGCGATACCCAGGAGTGGCATCAGATGTCCGACGCCTTCCTCGATGAGCTGTTCCAATTGATGGAGGGATTGGACATCCCGGTGGACGGTAAAAACAAGTTCCGCTACGAGCGATTGATCTCGGAGGGGGTCAAGTTCGTCAATCGCCGTGAGGAGCGTTAATCAGCGGTTTCCTGAGTCCCGCTGGACAGAACCTGCCCACTGAGACTGTTCTCGAGCGGCTGATGTGAAAGCGGACTTGCCTGCTGTGCGCTGTGCAAGACCATCCATGCATCGGGGTATTGGCCTGCCCACACTTCGGATCACTGGACGTAACACGCTGTTTTAAAATAAAAATATAGACTTCGTTCTGTCGCCATTCACTATTTTCCCTGATTTTCCCTTGGCTTTAGCGCTTGAAAAAGCCAATACCTGACTTTATTACTGTGTTATTGATTCTGAACGCCCGCACGGGCCTGGATGGAGTGATGAGATGGTTGAACAGAATTTTCTCTCGGCGTTGCTGCGGTGGTCCCGTGCTCGCCTTGACGCTGCTCTGTTTTGGTTTTGGCGTCCTTTTCTTGTTCCTGTCCGCCAGCCTGCTCGGACTCGTCTTCATCGCCGTAGGCGGACTCGCTGAGGCGCTCTGTCTCTATCTGGGGCGAACCCGCTGTCAGCGAGGTTACGCACCCCAGTCCTGACGGGTAAAAAAATTTACCTTATTAACTGAGTAAATCACTAGGTATTTAACCGGAGTTTCATTATGGGTTTAGCCGATACGCAGATGGATGCGCTGATCGAGTCCGATTACGTCCAGGGTTTCGTCACCCAGATCGAGTCGGACACCTTGCCGCCAGGTCTCGACGAGTCGGTGATCCGTGCCATCTCCGCGCGTAAGGAGGAGCCGGAGTGGATGCTGGAAAAGCGGCTCGCCGCCTACCGCCACTGGCTCACCATGAGCGAGCCGAACTGGGCGGCGGTGCGTCATCCGCCGATCGATTTCCAGGCCATCTCCTACTACTCGTCGCCGAAGAAAAAGCCGACCCTCGACAGTCTCGACCAGGTCGATCCCGAACTGCTGGCGACCTACGAGAAGCTGGGTATCCCCATCGACGAACAGAAGGCGCTGGCCGGTGTGGCCGTGGATGCGGTGTTCGACAGTGTCTCGGTGGCCACCACCTTCCGTTCGACATTGGCTGAGGCGGGGGTGATCTTCTGCTCCATGTCGGAGGCGATCCGCGAGTATCCGGAGCTGGTGAAACAGTATCTGGGCTCGGTGGTGCCGCACAAGGACAACTTCTTCGCCGCCCTCAACAGCGCGGTGTTCAGTGACGGCACCTTCGTCTACATCCCCAAGGGGGTGAAGTGCCCGATGGAGCTCTCGACCTACTTCCGCATCAACGAGGCCAAGACCGGCCAGTTCGAGCGCACCCTGATCGTTGCCGATGAGCGCAGCCAGGTGAGCTACCTGGAGGGCTGCACCGCGCCCATGCGTGATGAGAACCAGCTTCACGCGGCGGTGGTCGAGCTGGTGGCCCTGGAGGACGCCCGCATAAAGTACTCCACGGTGCAGAACTGGTATCCGGGCGACAAGCAGGGGCGCGGCGGCATCTATAACTTCGTCACCAAGCGGGGCGACTGCCGGGGCGACCGTTCACACATCTCATGGACCCAGGTGGAGACCGGCTCGGCGGTGACCTGGAAGTACCCGAGCTGCATCCTGCGCGGCAAGGATACCGTGGGCGAGTTCTACTCGGTTGCGGTGACCAAGGGCATGCAGCAGGCGGACACCGGCACCAAGATGATCCACATCGGCGAGAACAGCCGCAGCACCATCGTCTCCAAGGGTATCTCGGCGATGCAGGGCAGCAACGCCTACCGCGGTCTGGTGCGGGTGGCGGCCAGGGCCGAGAACGCCCGCAACCACACCCAGTGCGATTCGCTGCTGATCGGTGACCGTTGCGCCGCGCATACCTTTCCCTACATCGAGGTCAAGAATCCGAGCGCCCAGGTGGAGCACGAGGCGACCACCTCCAAGGTCAGTGAAGATCAGCTCTTCTACTGTCGCCAGCGTGGCCTGTCGGAAGAGGACGCGGTGTCGATGATCGTCAACGGTTTCTGCAAGGAGGTGTTCAACGAGCTGCCGATGGAGTTCGCGGTAGAGGCGCAGAAGCTGCTGGCGGTGAGCCTGGAAGGGGCGGTGGGTTGAGTTATGCAGGTTTTATATAACGCAAAGAACGCCATGAAGCGCAAAGGACGCAAAGCTATTTACCCATTGCGAGCTTAGCGCTTCATTGCGGGCATTGCGTTATGAACGAAAGTTTAGAAACGATTGACGAGGTTGTGTGATGTTATCGATCAAGAATCTGACCGCCGATGTGGACGGCAAGGAGATCCTCAAGGGTATCGACCTGGAGGTCAAGGCCGGCGAGTTGCACGCCATCATGGGGCCCAACGGCTCCGGCAAGAGCACCCTGGCCCACATACTCTCCGGACGTGACGGTTACCAGGTAACCGGTGGCGAGGTGCGCTTCAAGGGCATTGACCTGCTGGAGCTGGAGACCGAGGAGCGGGCGCAGCAGGGCGTGTTCCTCGCCATGCAGTATCCGGTGGAGCTGCCGGGGGTCAACAACATGACTTTCCTGCGCGAGGCGATGAACGCCATCCGCCGTGCCCGCGGCGAGGAGGAGATCGACGCGGTCTCCTTCATGAAGCGGGTGCGCGAGAAGGCCAGAGCGGTGAAGCTCGACGAGAAACTGCTCAAGCGATCGGTCAACGCCGGTTTCTCGGGTGGCGAGAAGAAGCGTAACGAGATCCTGCAGATGGCGATGTTGGAGCCCGGGCTGGCGATCCTCGACGAGACCGACTCCGGGCTCGACATCGACGCGCTGCGTACGGTGGCCGACGGGGTCAACATGATGCGCTCGCCGGAGCGCTCCATGATCGTGGTGACCCACTATCAGCGGCTGCTGGAGTACATCGAACCCGACCATGTGCATGTGCTGGCCGGCGGACGCATCATCCGCTCCGGCGGCAAGGAGCTGGCGCTGGAGCTGGAGGCCCGTGGCTACGGCTGGTTGCTGGAGGAGGCGGCGGCATGAGTCAGGCGGTGCAAACACAGCTGGAGGCGGCCTCCCGCTATATCGACAACCTGCCGCTGGACTCGGGTGACTGGCTGCTGGGACAGCGTCGGGCGGCGGCGCAGCAGTTTGCCGATATCGGCTATCCACACGCCAAACTTGAGGCATGGAAATACACCGGTATCGACGGTCTGCTGAGCCGTGAGTTCGAAACCGATGACCCTGTGCAGGAGTTTCCCCGGCATGCCGTGATACGGCATTTCCTGCCGGAGCCGGTGGCGGGACGACTGGTCCTTGTAGACGGTGTCTATCAGCCGGAGCTGTCGAGCTGCGAGGCACCCGGTGTGACGCTGGGCAGCCTGCATGCGGCCATGGCCGGCGGTGATCGGGCGGTGCTGTCGGCGGTGGGGACCCTCTCCGGTATCGGCGAACATGGCTTCGCGGCATTGAATCTGGCCACCCTGCACGACGGTGCGGTGGTGCGTGTGGAGGCGGGCGTCGAGATCGGCGAGCCGATCGAGCTCCTGCATGTCACCACCCGGGGCGCCGAGGGCAGGGCGCTGCGCAGCCGTCACCTGATCCTGCTGGGCGAGTGTGCTTCGGTCAATCTGATCGAACGCTACCTCTCCCTTGACAGTGAGGTGGATTGCTTCAACAACCTGGTCTGCGAGATCAGCCTCGCCAAGGGCGCGAGACTGCTGCATCAGCGTGTGCAGCTGGAGGCCGATGGGACTTACCATTTGAGCGATGTCCATCTCGATCTTGCCGAGGCGGCACATTATCAGGGCGTGCAGGCTTCACTCGGCGCGGCCTGGTCCCGCACCACGTTGCACAATCGCTTTGCCGACACTGGCGCCAACTGCGAACTGGACGGACTCTACCTGGCCGGCGACGGTCAGCTCACCGATATCCATCTCGACGTGGATCACGCGGTGCCGCACTGTAATAGCCGCGAGAATTTCAAAGGCATTCTGTACGGTGCAGGCAAGGCGGTGTTCGACGGTCTGATCAGGGTGCGGGAGCAGGCGCAGAAGAGCAATGCCCATCTGCACAATGCCAACCTGATGCTGTCGCGCCAGGCGGAAATCGACACCAAGCCGCAATTGGTGATCCTCGCCGACGATGTCCAGTGCAGCCACGGCACCACGGTGGGGCAGCTCGACCCCCAGGCCGTGTTCTACCTGCGTTCTCGGGGACTGGACGAACAGCGGGCGCGGCATCTGCTGTGTCTGGGCTTCGCCAGCGAGGTGGTCGAGCGCTTCAGCAGCGAACATCTGCGGGAGCAGCTGACCCGGATCATTCAGCAACGCATCGAAGGCTGAGTTCGGGGATGAGCGAATCAGTGACAGCGCCACTGCGCGAACGCCTGATCGAGGCGCTGCGTACGGTCCATGATCCGGAGATCCCGGTCAACATCTATGACCTGGGCCTGATCTACCGGCTCGAGGTGGACGCGCAGGGCGTGGTTCTGGTGGAGATGACACTGACCGCACCGGCCTGTCCGGTGGCGGGAACCCTGCCGGGTGAAGTGGGTCGGGTGATCGACGCGGTGCCCGGCGTTACGGACGCTACCGTGCGTGTGGTCTGGGATCCGCCATGGAGCCAGGATCGCATGAGCGAAGAGGCGTTGTTGCAGTTGGGAATGTTGTAGGAGGCGGTAAACATGGCAATTCAATTGACAGAGAGTGCTGCACGCCATGTGCAGAAGATGCTATCGAGCAGGCCGCAGAGTGTGGGCCTGCGCCTGGGCACCAGGAAGAGCGGCTGTACCGGTTTCGCCTATGAGGTCGACTATGCCGAGACGGTGGAAGCGGGTGACAGGGTGTTTGAGTCGCACGGTGTGAAAGTGGTGGTCGACAGCGACAGTCTGCCGATGCTGGACGGGATGACCATCGATTTCGTGAAGACCAACATCCTCAACGAGGGTTTCGATTTCATCAATCCCAATATCAAGGAGATGTGCGGCTGTGGCGAATCATTCAGTGTCTGAAGCGGTCCGGGCTCAACAGGAGAGACCCATGAGCGAGATCGAGGAGATCGTCGACGCCTTCGAGTTTCTCGACGACTGGGATGCCCGGTACCAATACCTGATCGAACTCGGCGAGGATCTGCCGCCGATGCCGACAGGGCTGAAAACGGAAGAGAATTGGGTCAAGCCCTGTATGAGTACCGTGCACGTGGCGGCGCAGCGGGTCCCAGACCAGCCGGAGTTGATACGCTTTGTCGGCGATTGCGACACCGCGATCATCAAGGGGGTGCTGGCTTTGCTGATCGACCTGCTCTCCCATCGCTCCCTGGACGAAATCAGGGAGATGGACGTGGATGGTTTGTTCAAGCAGCTGCAGCTCGAAGAGCACCTCAGTCCCAACCGCCACGTCGGGATCTACGCCATCGTCGACAAGATGCGCGAACGGGCGGCGGCACTGCCGGTCAACTGAAGGGGTGCGACCGCACCCCGGTCTACACCGTTGTTCGATCTATCGGATGCGCAGGGCTTTGCTTGTGCCGTGACGACATGGCACGTCTGCAACGTGCGCGTACCTGGGCTTCCACAATCGATCGAAATCCGTCATGCTGGCCGCATGTCCGAAGCTTTGCTGACCTGTGCTCCATCGGAGTCCGCTATGCGCGGTTCCGTGCGAGGGTGAAACGATGAGTGAACGGCCGCTGACCCCTTTCCATCTGGCGATTCCCGTTACCGACCTGGAGCAGGCGAGAGCCTTCTACGGGCAGCTGCTTGGCTGTGCGGAGGGCCGCAGCGCGGATCGGTGGGTCGATTTCAACCTCTATGGCCACCAATTGGTCTGCCATCTTGTCGACAGCCATGACGAGTCGCAGTATCGGAAGGGGAACAACCCGGTCGATGGCGATGTGGTACCCGTACCCCATTTTGGCGTGGTGCTGGTCCAGGCGGACTGGCGCGCTCTGGTGGAACGCCTGCAGGATTCGGGAATGCAGTTCCTGATCGAGCCAAAGATCCGCTTTGCCGGTGAAGTGGGTGAGCAGGGCACGCTGTTCGTTCTCGACCCCAGTGGCAATGCATTGGAATTCAAAACCTTTCGGGATATCGACTCTCAGCTCTTTGCTTGTTGATCGACAGCAGCCCGGCTGGTGTGGCTCTCCATGGAGAGCAAGGGGAGCGTGCCGTCCACTCATGTCTGTACGCCCCTCCCGGGGCTATCCGATCCACAACCCAGCGCACGATCGTTTCGTAATCGAAGAAGTGTAACAAAATCCGCTGTTCAACCCGGCGCCCGGCCTGTGCGATCTTTCCAGAGGATGTGCTGTCGACGGTAAAAAGAGATGCAGTTTTGCCGGAATGGGCCGATACCCCGTCATGAAGACCTTATTCTTCGGGCTGGTTGGACCTGGAGGTGCGCTACCGATGCGCCTCCGATCTGGCTATAGTGGTGAAGTCGGTCTGGCGGTTGAGCAAAGCGTTGGCGTCTAGCACTTTCGGCGAAAGCCGGTGTCGAGGACAAATGGAGCAAAGTCGCGACAGGTGGATAGAGGACGGCTGAGTGGCCTTCTCTCGTGACGCGGTTTGCGCATCCACACTGATCGGCACGACACTTTGTTTTTATCGGCCGTTTCCTCTATGCCTCAACAGATACACCACCAACAGGATGCTGAAGTACTGCTCAACACGTTACTGGGCGTGTTGCCGGATGTCGGTATCGTGACCTGGGATGCGCAGGGTAGCATCACTTCACTGAGTAAAGGCTGTCGCCTCCTGATGCAGTTGCCTGCAACGGCCAGGGTCGGCGGGCCGATCGGTGTGATCGGGCAGTCCCCCTGCCGGACCTTCCTTCAGACCTATGAGGCGTTCAGGAAGGGTGTCGACAAGACGGTGGTCGAAGAGGTTTTCAAGCTTTCGCGTGATGGCGAAAGCTATTGGCTGAAATTGAGTTTGAGGCGTTGCCCGCAGGCATGCGAAGGCAACGCGGCCTTTCTGCTCATTGTGCGGGATGTCACGACGCAGCGTCGATCGATCGAGTGGGCGCAGCGGGCGCAGGGCTATTTTGAAGCCGCCCTGCGGGCGATACCGGACGCGGCCGTGTTCACCGACAGGCAGGGATGCGTGACTAAAGCCAGTGTCGGCGTCGAGCGGATTTTCGGTTATGAAGAGAGCGAACTGCAAGGCAGGTCCCTTGGGCTTCTCGCCGGTGACCTGTACGGGCTTGCCGGTTCAGTTGCTGATGGCGAAACCGCGCATCTTCCCGATATCCAGATGATCGAGGCGGTGGCCAAGAATGGACGCCGTTTTTCCAGCGAGGTGGTGACCGACACGATTCGGGACGCGGATGGCAATGCATTGGGCGTTGTCGCCGTCCTGCGGGACGTATCGGAGCGTCTGGCCCTGCAGGATGACCTGTTGAAGCAGACCACGTTACTGGACCGCATCTTCAGGCAGCTACCCTTTGCCCTCAGTGTCGTCGATACCGAGCGCCGGACCGTGCAGATGAGCGATGCGGCGTTGGCGCTCCTCGGCTACCGTCAGGATCAGGTCGTGAATCAGTCCGCCAGGATGCTCTACCAGACACAGGCGGAGTTCGAGCGCGCCGGCAGGGCGATGTATGTGGACACACCGGGAGGGCCGGTGGTGGCCGACATGGTGGACGCGGCAGGGCGTGGTTTCAAGGGCCGCATCCAGGTCGCTCCGCTCTACGACAGTGGCAAGGTGCTCAGAGGATATCTGGTGGCGGTGGAGGATGTCACCGCGCAAATTGCTCACGAGGAGGAGCTGCATCGCTATGAGCAGATCGTCTCCGCCAGCAGGGACGCACTGGTTCTGCTCGACAACAGTCACATCTACCGTGCCGTGAATCAGGCCTATCTGGAGCTTTGGAACAAGTCGCGAGAGGAGATCATCGGTTCACATATCTCGGATATTGTCGGTGAGAGCATTTACCTCGAATACTCGCGACCCGCGCTGCGTAAATGTTTTTCCGGCGAGGCGGTGGCGTTGGATGCCGTCGAGGTCGACTTTGCGGATGGCAAACGTTTTGTCGATGTGCGCTATGCCCCCTACCGCAGTGAGCAGGGTGAAATCGCCGGCGTCCTCATCACCCTGAGAGACGTGACCCAACGTCATCTGGCGGAACGCGCCATACAGGAGAGCCAGCAGCGTATCGAACAAGCCGGTGTGTTCGCCGAGTTCGCAGTGTGGGAACTCGATGTGGAGAGTCGTCGTCCGGTGGATGATTCCATGTTGCGTCGCTTGCTCGGCTACAGCGAAGAAGACCCGCTAGACAGCTTGGAAGCCTGGTTGAATGTGGTCGCAGAATCCGATCGTCAGTACCTTGCTGAGAGCTATGAGTCGATATTGGCCGGACCGGGAGCGATCGAACGGCTGGAATACAGGGCCTTCAAGAAGACCGGCGAGCTGGTGTATCTGGAGACCTTGGTTGAGGGCAGGCTGCAGGACGGGAAAAGGAAACTGGTGGGTATCAGCCGCGATATCACCACGCTGGTCAATGAGCGTGAGGCGTTGCGAAGATACGAACACATGACCATGGCGGCTCAGGACGGCCTGGCTCTGGTAGATCAGGAGCATGTCTACCGCGCGGTCAACGGATTTTACACTCAAATGCATGGCATCAGCACCGAGGAGATTGTCGGTAAACCGGTCTCGTGGCTGCTGGGCGAGAAACTCTATAGCGAAGTCGTCAAACCGATGATAGACCGGTGCTTTTCCGGTGAAGACGTCGAGATAGAGCTGTGGGTCGACTACCGGGCGCGAGGGCGTCGTCGGGTTGAGATCAGTTCGTCTCCCTTTCGGGATGAGTCAGGCAGGATTACCAGTGTGCTGGTGACGACGCGCGATATTACCGAACGCTATCTGTCGCAACTGGCCTTGCAGGAGAGTGAAGAGAAGTTTCGCGCCATTTTTGATAACACACCGATCGGTGTGGTGGTGCTCTCGGTGGACGATGGGGCGATCATTGACGCCAATCCGGCCAGCTTGCGCATGTACGGTTATGAACGGGATGAATATCTCCATCTAAAGCTCTGCGAAGTGGTGGTCGGTGTCACCCCGGACAATTTCGCCCGCGAGTGGCGGAGGGTGACAGAACGTCACCGCTCGCGATTCGAGAGCGAACATCGTCGAAAAGATGGCAGCCGCATGCATGTGTTGGCCGATGCGAGCCGTATGCAGTTCAAAGGCCGTGAGGTCATCATCAGCACCCTTGTCGATGTGACGAAACAGAAGCTGCTGGAGCTGCGCCTTCGCGAACAGCAGAATCAATATCGCATGCTGGTGGATTCGAGCAACGCCATTCTGTTCTCGGCCGAACCGAAGACCATGCGTTTCAGTTTCGTCAGTCCGGAGGCGGAGAAGCTGCTGGGTTATCCGGTCTCGGCATGGAGCGAAGATGCGAACTTCTGGATTAATAACTTGCACCCGGACGACCGCCGCTGGGTGCCTGACTATTGCGCATCTAGGGTCCAACGGCACGAGGATCACGATTTCGATTTTCGCATGATCGCGGCGGACGGCCGTGTGGTCTGGCTGCACGATTCCATCAGCGTGATCGTCGAGGAAGGCCGTGTCGTCAGCCTGGTGGGCGTAATGGTGGACATCACCAACATCAAGCAGGCGGAAGCGGAGGTCAGGCGGCTTTCGGAAATTGTCGAGCAGTCGGCCGACGCCATTTTGCTGACCGATACCGATTTTCGCATCACCTATATCAACGAATCCTTTACCCAGCTCTACGGTTACAGTCTGCAGGACCTTCGGGGCCAACGACCCGAAATCCTGAACGCGGAGCCGGATGCCGAAGCCATTCATCCGCAGATCTACAGCGGTTTGATCGCAGGGCAGCGGGTCTATCGCCAACTGCTCAACAGTCGCAAGGACGGAACCCTTTTCCATTGCCAGCACAGTATAGCGCCGCTGAGGAGCGATCAGGGTGACGTCATCGCCTATATGAGTTCACAACGTGACGTCACCATGCAGATGAAGGCGGAGCAGGCGCTGCGTGAAAGCGAGGAGAAGTATCGCCAGATCGTGGAAACCGCACATGAAGGCATCTGGGTGCTCGACGGGTATGCGCGGACTGAGTTCGTCAACTCAAGGATGGCGGAAATGCTCGGGTGCCTGCAGGAGGAGATGGTCGGAAGCTCTTTTTATGATTACCTGGATGAGGCAGGCCGGGAGTTGGTCCGGCAAGCATGGGATCGTCTGCTCTATGAAGGCAAGGCCGTGTTCGATCTATGTTACCGGCGTAAAGCCGGTAGCGGTCTCTGGTGCCACGTCTCGTTCAGTGTAATGACGGATGATCGAGGGGGCATAAAAGGTGTTATGGCGCTACTCACGGATATCTCCGAGCAACGCAAATTGACCGAGGCGTTGATCCGCTCGCAAAAGATGGAAGCGGTCGGTCAGCTGACCGGCGGTATCGCGCACGACTTCAACAATATCCTGGGCAGTATTCTCGGTTTCACCGAATTGGCCCAGTCTCGCTTCAGCGCTTTCGATCCCAAGCTGAATGAGTACCTGGGGCATATAGGGTCTGCCGGGGGGCGGGCCAGGGATCTGATCCGCCAGCTTCTGATTTTCAGTCGCGGTGAGAATACGGGAGCGGCGGCACCGATACCCCTGGTGCCATTGATCAAAGAGATCATCAAGATGCTGAAGCCGATGCTGCCGGTGGAGATCGAGATACTCACCGTGTTGCCTCAGGACTCGCCCAGCGTGAAGGTGGATCCCCTGCACGTGCAGCAGCTGTTGATGAATCTCTGTATCAATGCACGGGACGCCATAGGCAGGAAGGGCCAGATCACGATCGGCGTGGTGAAACGCTCGTTTGACAATGCACGTTGCGCGATATGCAGTGAGCCGATTGTTGGTGATTGGGTGGCAATACAGGTGGCCGACAACGGGCGTGGTATTGAAGCGTCCATCCGCGACGACATCTTTCAGCCTTTCGTCACCAGCAAGGAGGTTGGCGAGGGATCGGGCATGGGCCTCGCGGTGGTGCGCGGAATCGTCAACTCCTACAACGGGCATCTGGTGGTGGAGTCGAGCCCGGGGCAGGGTGCGGTGTTCACGATATTGCTGCACGAGGCCTTGCTTGTTGGGGAAGGGCAGGAACGATCAACCACAGACACTGCGCTCTCCTCCGAATAGGCGCCAGTTGTTGACGTCCACCGCATTGCAGTGGATGCAGTCGGAGAAGAAGATCGTGATCGAGACCGATGACGTCGAGTCGGCCCTCGCATTGGTGCAACAGGGGTGCCAGGTCATTCAGCTGGAAAAGCTCTCGCCGGCCCAGGTTTCACAAGTCGTTGCCGCCGCCGTCGCGCGTCCCCAAGGCTTGCGTCCGGTCATCGCCGCCGCCGGCGGCATCAATCTGCAGAATGCCGCGGAATATGCGCAAACCGGTGCGGACGTGCTGGTGACATCGGCGCCCTATTTCGCCAAGCCCAGGGACGTGCAGGTCAGATTCGGCCCTGTGGATTGATAACGCCGTTCGTTCAAGGTTGCTGGTCTGCTGTGGGCGGGTCAACGATAGGAGATCCAAGCCGGCTGATTATTGGGCAATCCCACATCAGTCGACTCTGCCAGTGGGATGCGCAGGGTTGATGCGCGGATCAGCCAGCCAGCTGTCAGGCCCGGCCGACCTCGGGGAACGGCAAGCGGGAGGTCGGGTTCAGGACGCGTATATCCTCAAATCGATCATTCCAGCTGCAACTCGATGCGTCCGCTAATCTCCACTCTCAAGGTCTGACTGCCGGCCTCCAGACTCGGCGCGGCGACCGATGATTCCATCGCCATCATACTGGCGCGCAACCGCTGCGGCGGCTGTGGCTGGCCGCTGCTGTGAATACTCATCTCGACCAGGCGATAGGATTTTCTGCCCATCTGTTCGGTTACCAAGCGGGCGCGCTGCTGGAAGGCCTCGAGTGCCTGCTTGATCAGTGACTCCTCGACCTTTTGCCGGAGTTCGTCCGAGACCGCGTAGCTGATCGACTCCAGGGCCAGATGTTCCTGCAGACGACTCAGCAGCTGACTCAGGGTCTTGCTGTCGCGACTCTCCAGGCGCAGGGACTGTTTGACGCGCCACCCGCTCAGGCGTTGCTGCTGGTAGATGGGCGAGGTCTGATAGCCCAGGGTTTGCAGTTTGATCTCCGGATGCTGTTTGACCTGGTTGACCGCTTGGCTGATCGTTTGGTTGACGCTGTTGCTCAAGGCGACCGGATCGCTGCCCTCTCTCTGCGCGGCGAGGCGTGCGATCAGGGTGTCGTTGTCGGCCTCGGTGGAGGCTTCGGCGCTGAGGCTTATCTGGTCGTAACGGGGCGGTTGCTCAGCGGCGTACAGGGGCTGGGTCAACAGCAGGCAAGTCAGCAGTATGGGAAGTCTGAAGAAAAACCGGTGCATGGATCGGCTGCCTCCTCTCTGAGGTCAACGTGGGGGTCCTTGGGACCGAGTCAAGGGAGTGCACAGAGTATAGCGCAGCCGCAGTCAAGAACCCGGTGCTCCGAGCGGGGCAGGCCGCGAGCGCCAACCGGGTCTTCATGCGCATTGCCGGTCTATCCATGCTTCGTCGCAGCTGACGATTCAGTCTCAGCCGGAGACCTCGTCGAGTTGACGGGCATAGACGGCGGCCACCAGCGAGGCCAGGGCCAGCAGCAGGATCAGCCAGTGGAGCCCGAGCCAGTCACCGATCAGGCCGATGAAGCCGGCACCCAGCATGGCGACGCCGATGACGGTGTTGGAGAGGGCCACATAGGCCGCCCGGTTGTCGCCCGTGGCCATGTCGACCAGATAGATCTTGCGCCCCAGACGGACCCCGGCATGCAGTATCGTCATCACGATCATGATCGCTGCCCAGAAAAGGTTGTCGTCGATCAACGGCAGCTGACCGATCAGGCAGGCAAACACCACCACCCCGAGCAGACCCTGTCCACCCGCGGCCAGTGCCATCACACTGCGGCTGGAACGGTCGCCGAGCTGGCCCCAGAACGGCGAGCTGACGCTGGCGCCGATACCGGTGGCGACGATCAGCCAGCCCAGTCCGTCCAGACCGTTGCCGGTGTGGGTCTGGGCCAGCAGTACGTAGTAGGGCGTGGCGAGGGCGACCGAAAGCAGCAACAGGCGGGCGGTGATGAAGTGGCGGAAGCGTTCGTCGGTGCGCAGCAGACCGAGACACGCGATGGCCACTTCGAGGGCGTTGCCGCCCCCTTCGGTGGCGCCCGGTTCCTCGTGGATGATGGCGAAGACCAGCAGGGCGGCGATCCAGAGCCCGGCGCAGGCCAGGAAGAGCCGGCCGAACAGGCTCACGTCCGCCTGGGCCAGATCGCCCATGCTCATGGCGAGGCCGATCACCACCACCGCCAGGCCGCCCAGGCCCGCACTCCAGCCCATGAGGTTACCGCGCCGGCTCTTGGAGACCGTCTTGCCGAGCACGTCCTTGGCCGAGACGGAACAGAGTCCGCGGGCCAGGCTGAACAGTACCAGCAGGGCGATGATCAGCCCGCCGGCCAGGGTGCCCCCGGTGCTGAAGGCGACCACCGCCATACCGGCCAGCGCCAGCGCGCTGAGCAGGGCGCCCAGCAGCCATACCCCCTTGCGGCGCGCCAGTTTGCGCACCAGGGCCGCCACCATCAGTTGCGGCAGCAACACCCCCGATTCCCGGATCGGGACCAGAAAGCCGGTCAGGCCCACCGGGGCGCCGAGGGTGCCCAGCAGCCAGGGCAGCACCAGCTTGGCCGAGGTCAGCTCGTCGGCTACCTTGTTCAGCAGGTTGGCTGTCAGGTAGGCGAAGTAATTGCGGGGCTGGTGCCGGCAGGCGGCTTCAGGGATCTCCTTGCAGACCCGGGCATCCTCGTCACCGGTGATGAAGTCGTAGAGCCGATCGAGCCGGCCGTTGCCGCCGCTTGAATGCATGACCGATGGAATCCCCTGATTTGGCCTGAAGCGCTAGATTCTGCCGCAACCGGCGCGGAAGGAAAACCGGGGCTCCGAATGACGAGCCGGGGGTGGGACAGTGGTCCGGCAGGAAAAATTCACTCGTAGGGGGCGATATGTCGGGTGTATCATCTTTGTGTAATTCATTGTCCATGGCGATCAATCATGAACCTGCGTGATCTCAAGTATCTCATCGCCGTCGCGGAGACCGAGCATTTCGGCCACGCCGCCTCCCGCTGCTTCGTCAGTCAGCCGACCCTGAGCGGTCAGATCAAGAAACTGGAGCAGGAACTGGGGGTGGTCCTGTTCGAGCGTACCAACCGCTCAGTCTCGATCACCCCGATCGGCGCCGAGATCGTCCGCCACGCGAAGTTGATCCTGGAACAGGCCGATGTCATCAAGCAACTGGCCCAGGCCCAGCGCGATCCACTGGCGGGGGCCCTGCGCGTGGGCGCGATACCGACCGTCAGTCCCTACCTGATTCCGCTCATTCTGCTGCCGCTGAAGCAGCAGTATCCGCAGATGCGCCTGGTGCTGTCGGAGGAGGTCACCGAGATGCTGACCCGGCGCCTGCTGGAGCATCAGATCGACGTGGCGATCCTGGCCACCGAGGTGAAGGAGCCCGAGCTGGAGGTGATGCCCCTGTTCGAAGAGCCCTTCTGGCTGGCCCATCCGCGGGATCACGAGATCTACAACAAGGACGAGATCACGCGTCGCGATCTGAGCCAGATCAACCTGCTGCTGCTGGCCGACGGCCACTGCCTGACCGATCAGGTGATGGACGTCTGTCGCATCAAGGAGAGCGCCATGGACAGCGAGATGGCCGACCTGCGGGCAGCCAGCCTGGAGACCCTGCTGCAGCTGGTAGGGGCCGGTTTCGGCTGTACCCTGGTGCCGGCCCTGGCGGTGCGTGGGGCCTGGACCACCGACTCGGGCATCATCGCCAGAAAGCTGCACTTGAAGGATGCCTATCGCCGGGTGCAGTTCGTCTATCGCAAGACCTTCCCGCGCAAGCATGCCCTGGAGGTGCTGGCGGAGGTGATTCGCAATCAGCTGCCGAATACGGTGCGTCCGCTCTGAGGCGGGATTGACGGGTTGGTAATTCTTAATGCGGATCCGGATCGTGCGCGCTAATTTGATTTGAATACGCCGAGGGGGTCCATACAGAGGCCAATTCATGTGGATTTACGGTGCGGCAAGCCGCACCCTACGGCACAATCACAGGTAGGGTGCGGC
>JBNKYJ010000158.1:0-16653 GCA_050300835.1 Sedimenticolaceae bacterium | reverse complement strand
CGCCATATAAAAAGGGGCCCAACCGGGCCCCTTTTTATATGGCGGAGAGAGCGGACTTGAAGAGAACCCTTCGTTCGACCAGGCGCGCAGCGCCGCAGGACGCAGGAGCGCAGCGACGGCACCCCGCAGGGGTGAGCCAGCAAAGCTTGCGAATCAATCCCTCCCAGCAGTTGGCAACCAAGCCAGAGAGTCCCTCAGCCCCTTTTTATATGGCGGTGGGAGCGGACTTGAAGAGAACCCTTCGTTCGACAAGGCGCGCAGCGCCGACTCCCCGTAGGGTGCGGCTAGCCGCACCAAAACACTGTGTCACCACACCCCCACACAACTCCTTCCATAACTGCGCTCAGACGGCTCTATCCCTATACACATCGACCTGTGTAGGGTGGGGCCCAGCCCCACCAAATAGTCCAGTAATCCACCACCAAAGAGCCACATACGGTCGGATAATGTCCTCCACCCCGAACCATGCCCTAATCCGAGGAAGCAACACCAGATTCACTCCCAAACCGATGCGGCAAATCCCACGATTCTCCATGTCCGCATTGACAAAAGCCCGAGAAATCTTCAGAATTCGCGCTTCCACAAAAAGCGCCCGTAGCTCAGTTGGATAGAGTACCTGGCTACGAACCAGGTGGTCGGAGGTTCGAATCCTTCCGGGCGCGCCATTCAGATCAAAGGCTTACCTCAACCGGGTGGGCCTTTCGTCTTTCTGGCGTTTGGTTATGCGACATTAACCACGCTTATCAACCGCAATGAGAACGCCTGTCATGAGTCGTCCTGTGCTTGAATGGCTACGAATGCCATGATTTTGTCTTTACAGGCGAACTGATCGTGTATCTGCTTGCGATTTCGCGGACCTTCAGGGAATACTCAATTTCAATTCAGCTGAGCTGCGCTATGCTGTAGTGTGTAATTGCTGACTGAGGACAACAGTCATGCGCAGCTCAATGCTTCTTTCCGCCCTGGTAAGCATCCTGTTTTTCATGGCAGGCCTGCTGGCCACTCCTACCCAAGTTCAGGCGGAGCCTCCTTTCTCCTCGCGTGGCGAGGGACCCGGCCGGCACGGTGTCGACCGATCGCGTGACGATCGTTCTCGAGATGATCGTTCTCGAGATGATCGTTCTCGGGTTGATCGTTCTCGGGTTGATCGTTCTCGGGTTGATCGTTCTCGAGATGATCGCAAGCGTTTCGACAGCCGGGACAGACGTTATCGCCATGACGATCACAGCCGAACTTATAGATACCCTTACCGATCCAGACGTTCTGCTCCGGCTTATCACGATTACTGGAAACACGGGTACAGATATCCCCGCTATTACACTTATCCCCGGTATTACCACTACCATTCCGGCCACGACTTCCTGGGCTGGCTGGCATTCACCGCCATCACTCTGGCGATTATCGACAACCTGAGCGAGCAGCAACAGCGTGAACACGAGCTGGCCCTGCGAGAATCCTTGAGAGCGCCGGTGGGCGAGACCATTCATTGGAATGACTACGACGCATCCGGGTCTGTGACCGTGATCCGTGATGGCACCAGCAGCACTGGACGATACTGCCGTGAATATACACAGGAGATCAAAATAGGCAACGAAGCCCAGCGGGGCTACGGTACCGCCTGTCGAAATGCTGATGGTTCATGGGAGATCGTCAACTGACATCCGATGACTTGGTTGTCTATTGTCGAGACATAACAGACTTCGGGTTTGGGCTGAATCGTAGCTTTTCAGAGAGAGTGCTGGCGTAGTTTTGCAAGAGGGCGGGCCAGCAAACTTATTGAATTAGCATTTCTATTGTGTGCATACGAACCAAGTGGTCTGAGGTTCGCATCCTTCAGGGCGCGCCATTCAGGTCATAGGCTCATCAGTCAGGATGGGCCTGTATTTGTTCCAGTCTCGTGCACATGCAAAACCTGTATCTGTACCTGCTATCTGCCATGGGCATTTGCAATGTGTCCGCATATTCTTTCCGCATCCGAAAGCGCATTCTGTAATGTTCTAGCAGATGGTAGTCCCGGTTGACGTTTGAATGACAGATCAGGTAACGGAGTACTCTGGCCTGCTGCCTGCCTTGCATCCTCTACTGCCTTACAGGCAGCTCTTCCTCGAGAAGACGTAACAGTGACTCGAACATGGCTTCACGGGGGAAGGCGTTGTGTTCCAAGAAAAGACCGCTGACGATGGCGTGTGTCCGTGCCACCGGTAGCGCCACCGCGAGGTGATCGGCATTGAGGTAGGCCACCAGTGTGCTGCCCGGCAGGAACTGGTCATAGAACAGCAACTGGCTGTCATTGCGGGCGTCGATCTTCGACAGTTTCTCGTGGGCTCCCCGCAGGATGTTGGAGATCTGCTCGGGCCGGGGAAAGGTGACCAGGGAGTAGTAGGCGATTCCGCCGGGTGGTTTGTGGGCGGCCAGCCATGCCTGCCGGGTTTCCGGCTTCAGGTCCTGCAGTGCGCTCCGTCCTGTGCGCTCACAGCTGGCGCCGGGAAAAAACCGCATCAGGTCGAGCAGGCTGTCACGGGTGTCGTTCGCCAGCGGCGAGCCTCCCACGGCGCCGGCGAGGCTGACGACGGCCGTCACCCGTTGCTGGAGTTCGGGATGGATGGCGAGGGCGCTCAGTATGTCGACTATGCCTTTCGAATACCCGACCAGCACCAGGCCGGACGCGATCTCCCGCTCAGGCAGCGCGAGAATGGCATCGCGGATCAGCCGCGCATTGTGGGTACTGCTGGAGAGACCGTCGATATCCACGGTGACCATGTCATATCCCAGCGTCCGCAGATGGGCTGCAATCGTCTCTTTACCGCCCAGCCAGTTGGCGAAGCAGTCCCAACCGAGGCCGGGTACGTACACGACTTTGAATCGCCGCTGCGCGGGACCGAGGCTGACCGGGACGCCGTTGGGCGACGCTTCCAGACCCACGCGCATCAGCGCCGATTCGCAAGCACGGTAGTCGGGCAGCGTGTCCTTCCGTGCTTCCAGTACGCTGCAGAAGATCTCTCTGAAACGTCCCCGCCGATCCTGCTCCTGGGACTGGATGGCCGGCATCAATACCTGCGGCGTGGTGTCCGTGGTGAACGGTTGCAGGGGTGTCGAGGAACACCCGCCAAGCATCAAGCCGAGGATGAGTATCGGGATGAGGGATGGGAATCCCCAGCGCCTGATGACAGCTGGCATGCTGTGGCCGTGCGGCGCCGGGGATGCGGAAGGTGTGTGATCAGACATGTTGACGAGAGCAGGAATGTTGCAGCGTCCGCAGGCAGCTGGGATTGGCATAGGAACGGGGGTCAATTCGCCTGGTGAATCCCCGAGTCAATCTGCGATACCGGTTTGTCATTCGGCGTCCTGGGCATTCAAGGGTCGGTCAATGCCGGGATCATGTGCTTTTCCCCCCGACCCTCGCGAGACGGATCGGCCGATTCGTTCCAGCCCATGTCATTCGCCATGTGCGGGGGGACGGGTTCATGGGTCAGCCAGAGCACCATGCGCATGCCATCGGTGAAATAGGGATCCGCAGTCAGGTTGAAGCTCGGATCCGTTTCGGTCGATTCGCCGACGCCTTTGACGAAAGCGAATTTCTCAACCGCGTCGTGGTGCAGCAGGCTGTGAAAGAGATACTCCCGGGACTCGTCCACGATCGGATCGATGACATGGGTGGTCAGTGTCGGCGATTTCGTCGTCAGCTTGACGCCGATGTCGCGACTGACCTGGCCGATCCAGACGGGCTCCCCTTCGCAGCGAAAAGGTGCGAGCCAGAGCCGCATGTGGTTGCGTTGCGAGATGGTCGAGCGGCCCCGTTGCAAGGCCAGGTCCTGGCGCCGGCCGAAGGCGTAGAGGGAACTCACGGGGGCGGTTGGAAAGGCCTTCTCTTCAATGGCCGCGCCGATCATGCGGCGGATGCTGTCGACGGTTATCGCTTCGGTGAAGTCCCAGCCGCTGGCCGTCAGTGCGGAGACCATGTGTTCGCCGCTGCCGATGAGTGCGATGTTCAGGGGATCGCCTCTGCCTTCACCCGATTCATTGGTGGTGCAGCACGGTAGATTTTGCAGCCGTTGCCGCAACTCACCAATCGTCAGGTCGGGCAGTTCGTCCACTTGCGCATACATTTGGCGCAACGCCGACTTTTCATAATCGAAACTTTCTGTCGGCAGCAGCACGGCGAAACGCATGCGCACGGCCTTCAGATGCCCCGAGAGTCTCACATCGATGAAGCGGCCGCCGCGTTTGTGCGAGGCGTAGATGTAGCCCTCCTCCGAACTCCCCGCCGGGAAAAAGAAGGGCAGGGCGTTGGTGCGGAAGAGCGTCCTGTTGTCATCCCGTTTATCTTCGGGAAGCTTGGCCCCGGTCATGTGCGCGGCTTCGTCTGCCGAATAGTAATCGGGATCGATCGCAAAGGGCATCAGCCAGTAATCTGCGTCGCTGCTGTTATCTATGCGTATCCAGACCAGTTGGATATCGTGTTCGGCCAGTGACACACCGAAGAACTGCGAGGCTTCGTCGTCGGTCGGTATGGCGACCGTGACGGTTACCCCGTCTTGTTCGAGCTGCTGGGTTCGCCCCAACTGCATGGGAAGATTCTGCTCGGCGGTTGGCGCATAGGTGGTGAAGGCGGAGCAGCCGGTCAGGATCGACGCAGCGAGTACCATCACAAATACCATGATGATAGAGCGGTAAAAATCGGATTGAATTTCGCCGGATGCCTTGTTATCGACGAGTGAAAATTGCCGGATGGCGGCGGGCATTATTGTCACTCCTTTTTCTTCCACCAGTTGATCGTTATGCTTTGGCTATCCATACCATGGTTGCAGGACAGAATAAAAGGCCTTGGCCATCTCCACCATGCCGACAGCCCGCTGATATGAATCGTCAACTCAAGCATTACACCCGCTGGTTCGCGTTCTTGCTCATCACTACGTTGACGGGGTGCGCTTCAGTCCCGTTGCTGCATGAGGAGATGAGTGAAGCGTCACTCGATGCGTTTATCGAAGAGACCGGCGCATCCTCCATCCTGGGCTCGGACAGTCGGTTCTCGGGCAGCCCCTATCCCGATGTCGGCCTGGACGGACTGTTTCCGGTTCGGGGTCCGGAGGCCTGCGAAGTGGCCGTGTTGCGAGGCGGTGAGGATTCCTTCGCACTGCGTATGCAGGCCTTGAAGCAGGCGAGAACATCGATCCGCATTCAGGCCCTGGTGTTCAAGGGTGATGAATCCGGGCTGCGCATCGCCGAGGTGTTGAAGCAGAAGCGCGCCGAGGGACTCGACGTGCGTGTCATCGTGGACGCCTTTTCGAATCCCTGGCTGCAGACACAGTGGATGTACTTCGATCTCAAACAACACGGGATCGAGGTCGAGGGCTATGAAGCGATGGCCCTGCAGTGGCTCAACGAGGTTCCCGTCCCCTTGCTGACGCCGCACTACGATCCAGAGCAACTCGACAAGCGGTTTCATGAAAAGATGTGGATCATCGATGGGGAGACGGAACGGGCGGTCGCCATCACCGGTGGCCTGAATATCGGCAATGAGTATTTCCGTGCCGATCCCGGGAATCCCGATAACACCTGGCGTGACCAGGACGTGGTCGTGCGTGGTGGCGTGGTGAACGACCTGGTGCGGGCGTTCGACCGTAATTTCGATTATTTCGTCGATATCAAAAAAAGTCGCGGCATCTTCAATACCAACCTCTACTGGGAGGCGACCCGGGATGTGCTGGACAAAACGGGCAAGGTCCCGGTCTCCTACACCAGGGATCCGGCTATCGTGGAGAAGGTCGCCGAGCTGGAATCGCGTCAGCCGACAGCGGAATTCCGCCAGGCCACCTGCCGGTTTCTGCAGAACAGGCCGCGCTTCAGGGAGCGTTACATCCAGCAGGCCTACATCAAACTCATCGAGCAGGCAGAGCAGGAGATCCTGATTGCCAACGCCTACTTCGTCGCCACGCCGACCCTGTCCAGGGTGCTCAAGGATGCCGCCCGGCGCTGTGTCTCGATCCGGCTGTTGTCGAACAGTCCGGACACCAACGATCTTCCTGAAATCAGTCTGGTCGGTCGCGGTTACTACCACGATCTCATGGCGGTCAACGAGTCACCGGCGGTCGCCGCCTGCAACGATGCCGATGCCGGTGTGCGCATCTGGGAGTGGATTGGTCAGGCCGAGGATGAGCCCGCGCCCAGCCAGGGCACCATGCACGCCAAGTTCGCCGTGGTGGATGGAGCGCGCGCGCTGGTGGGGTCCTACAACCTGGATCCGCGCAGCGAAAAACTGAACAGCGAGACCGCGATTGTTTTCGCCCAGCCGGAGCTGGCGCAACGACTGCGGGAGGCTTTCTTCACCCAGGATCTGCGCTACAGCCGTGAAGTCACACTGGCGCAGGCACGCGAATTCGAAGCCCCGGAGGATGTGATCAAGCGTTTTCGCAAGACGCTTGGCACACTGTTCGAATCAGAGCTTTGAGGTTGATTCCAGAGAACACCATCCGTTGCTGAGAATCCTCAAGTGACGCCGCCCCCCTGGACGCTGAATGGCCATGCAGTCGATGGTGAAATGGTGGGGTTTTGAAGAGTGGATGGGTAAGATGCACCTGCTGCCGGCGGCTTGACCGTCTTCGTCTTCCCCCCATTCAACCCAGAACAAAAAGAGAGCGCTATCCATGTTCGCGAGAAACCCCCTCTACGCCATGTGTCTTTTCCTTTGCCTGACATTCGCGGGCATCCAGACCCAGGCGCAGGATTCGGCTGACCCGAAGGGGGTCTCCGCGGCGCAAGCGACTGAGGAGGCTGAAACAACAATCAGCGAACAGCTGGAAAAACTGCGCGCCGACTTGACCAAGCTGAAGCAGGGTTACCGCGATGCCCAGGGCGAGGAGAAGGCCATACTCGCCACCCAGATACAAAACAAGCGCAAGGAGCTGGCCGACGGTCTCGACAAACTGACCGCGCGCATTGAAGAACTGGAGAAGGCGGGGCAGGATGCCGCGGCGTTCAAAAGACTGGCCAAGTCCCTTTTGGGCGATGCCGACAAGGATCTCCGGGCCGAGATGAAACGCTCCGAGTCACGCGTCACTCAGCTGCTGGAGAAGCGTGCCGAGGTTCCGGCTGAGGAACTGGATGCCCTGGATCAGGAGATCGAGGAGCTCAACAGCAAGATCGACGAGGACCTTGCCGCCTATCTCGAGGTCACCCGTTTCATGGCAACGCAGGGAGTCGATGCCTCCGACCAGCTGGCGTATCTCGACACCAACGTTCAGGAACGCGCGGAGCGCCTGGCTGGCGCCTTGCAGTTTCTGCAAGGCAAACGCACGTCGATACGCAAACCCACCAGCGGGCTCAGCGAAGAGGACAAGCAGGCCCAGGCCAAGGAGCTGGCGATCGTGGAAAACCGCATCAAGGCGGAGGCGGCCCATCTCAATGCGACCGTCTCGATCATGAAGCAGCGGGGACTCGATGTCACGGCCTACACCCAGTTGCTCATCGCATCGACGGGGGAACTCACCGAGGATATCTTCAAGACCGAAGTCGCATTGGGGTTGCTCCAGGGCTGGTTGGAAAGCGGCCAGGAGTGGCTGGTTCTCAACGGCCCACGCTGGTTGTTCAAGATCATCGTCTTCGTGCTCATTCTGCTGGCGTTCAAGTTTCTCTCCAGTATCGTCAAGCGGTTGGTGCGTCGGGCGGTGATGACATCGAAGTTCGATCTTTCCCAGTTGCTGCAGAACCAGGTCGTCTCCTTTGCCGGCAAGATGGTGATGTTCCTGGGTCTGCTGGTGGCCCTCTCGCAGCTGGGCATTCACCTCGCGCCGCTGCTAGCCGGTCTGGGTATCGCCGGTTTCATCATCGGTTTTGCCTTGCAGGACACGCTTTCGAATTTCGCGGCGGGCATGATGATCCTGCTCTACCGTCCCTATGACGTCGGTGACGCCGTCGAGGCCGGTGGCGTCACGGGAACGGTCAAGGACATGAATCTGGTATCGACCACCATCGCCACCTGGGACAATCAGAAACTGGTGGTGCCGAACAGCAAAATATGGGGTGACGTGATTCGTAACATCACCGCTGAACCTCAGCGCCGCGTCGATATGACCTTCGGTATCGCCTACGCGGATGATGTCGATCACGCCGAACGTGTGCTGTGGGATATCGTGAACAGCAACGAACGGGTACTCAAGGATCCCGAGCCCGTCATCCGGCTGCACACCCTCGGCGAATCCTCCGTGGATTTCGTTGTTCGGCCCTGGGCCGCCACGGCAGACTATTGGAAAGTTTATTGGGATATCACGCGCGCGGTGAAGCAGCGCTTCGATGCCGAGGGTATTTCGATTCCGTTCCCGCAGCGCGATGTACATCTGATACAGGCGGGCAAGCCCGTCAGCTGATTTCCGCGTCTCTTCGAGGCTGACGCTCTCAAGCTTGTGGTGTGTAGAGACAGGGTGGGTTGATTTCGTTGAATCGATGCAAAAGCGGCCTTGAATGTCACACCTGACCAGGGGAATTGCAACGGTTTTCTTTCACAGGCAGCTGCACGGGTCATTGACCCCATGCAGATTGACTGCGCATGTCTGGTGCGTTTCCACAGACTGTGATCATGAAAATTACACCAAATTTTGTGCGTGAATTTCCCTGATATTTATAAGTGGAAGTGAGCTATTTTCAGGCATGAGAACAGTGGCGTTATAAGCAGAATAAGAGACGCTTTTTCGAATCTAAAATAAAAACAGCTTCGGGGGCATGTTGATGGTCGCGAAACGTTATGGTGAGGAAGGCAACCCTCCCTTCAGGACTCAGCGTCTGTTCACGGAGAATGGACAGTGGTACTTCGACACCCGTGAAGGAACCCAGGTGGGTCCCTACCACGACAAAAGCGAAGTAAAGAAAGCACTCGCGGTTTTTCTCGCGCAAAGACTGCTCATCGCTCAAAGTAACAGGGACAGTGACGAGTCCTTCATGCCCGGTTCGCAGGACGGGATCGAATACATGGTGAAAGAACTTTTCGACTACTATCTCGAATACAAGTCGAAAGGTCAGACCGCTGCATTGTTGTGGGGCAATCAGCGTCTTAGAGAGTTGCTCAGGAGCGGCGAGGATCTAGCGGGCCGCTCAGCGCGAATGGAAGCCATTCGCTATGCGATCAATCAGGAAACTTAGCGCACGGGCAAAGCGAAAATCATCCCTTAACCCGCCCCCCCTGGTTCGGCCTTGCCGATGCCCGCCTTTACGGGAGCGGATTCGTTCAACGCCACGACCAGCAAACGGGCGAAGGTCCGCACATCAACGATCTCCCGGATGCTGAAGCCGGCGGGCTCCAGCAGCTCGCGCCACTCATTCAGGGTGCGTTCACGCCCTTGGGTGCCCATCAGCATCTGTATGTCGAAGCCGGCGATGGTGGGGTCGATGTGCTGCTCCTGGGCTACCATATCGGCAATCACAACGGTGGGGCGGTAGCTTCCAAAGGCCAATCTGAGATTGTGCAGGATCTGCTCGACCTGTGCGTTGCCCATGCCGTGGAAGATGGCCGCGAAAAGGTAGAGATCGCGGTCCGAGGTGGCTTCGGGAATGGCGTCCAGCATGTCGCCGCCGCTGAATTCGAGACGTTGCAACAGACTCGACTCGAGCTTGCTGCGCCAATAATCGGCGGCACCGGCCACCACCGATGGCCGGTCGAAAATAACTGCCCGTAGTTTCTCGTGCTGATTGAGAATGGCAATCGATTTGCTGCCGTTCGAGCCACCCACGTCGATGATTCTCTCGAATCGACCCCAATCGAAATCACGCAGGTAGTCGGTACCGGTGAGGCTCTCCACCGCTGCCATGGCCTCGGTGAAGAGGGTGTCGAACTCCGGGTGTCCGTCCATGTGGCTGAACAGTTCGGCGCCATGGGTCAACACGAACGGGATCTCTCCAGTCCGTATCGCCGGGGTCAGCGACTCGAACCAGGGCCGGCTCATTGCCGGTGAATTATGCATCAGGATCATGGCGCGAACGCTCTGTGGATGGTCGCTGCGCAGGCAGGCGGAGAGCCTGTTGTTGCGAAAACGTCTGGCTGCGCACTCTTCGAAGACTCCCAATGAGGCGAGCATGCGCAAGAGTCGATAGATATGATCCTCATGCAGATTCAGTTGGACAGCAATCTCGGCGCTGCTTTTGTCGTCGTCGCCCAGGCAGTCGGCGACACCCAGTTCGGTTACCGTGTAGAGGGCTCGCGATTGCCAGTAGGCGCTGCCAATCTGAATCAGCCTGAAAGGAGGGGGCAACAGTCGGTTGGGCAGGGTGGCCAGCCGGTTGGCGAAACCGATTGCCCATTGGAACAGTTTTACCTTGAGTCCGTTACGTTGCAGTCCCTTCACCGGACGCCTCCTCTCGGGCGTTGTACGTTGACAGTCCGGCGCTGAAGAGACGGCCGTTGAACTCTGCCAAGGTGTGGAAAAAGCGTTCGTCCATCGGTCGATCCATCTGTGCTTCGAAGATCCCCTTGATCAGCATCGGCATCATGGCCAGGCTGACGAAGGCGATACGGATAAGCTCGGGATCACTGTCCTGATCCACCAGACCCGCCTGCTTGAGTTCCTCGATGCGCTGTCTGCCGCTGCTGTGCCCCCGTGCCAGCAGTTGATGGATGAAGCGCTTGCCCGGTCCCTGGTTGAGCGCCAGCACCTTGAGCACCAATGCAGGAAAGCGTGGGTTCTCAGCCATGGTGCGGTAATAGATGTCGAAGTAGTCGGCGAAGCCGCCGGTGGTGGCGAGCAGGTCGCTGTCCAGCACGTCGAGCAGCGGTTGCAGCGTCTGCCGGATCATCTCCTCGTAAAGCCCCTCTTTGTTGCCGAAGTAGTAGCGGATCATGGCGATGTTGGTATCGGCCTCGGCGGCGATCTGCCGGGTGGTCACGCGGTGGTAGTCGTCACTGAGGAAACAGCGCATGGCGGCTTTGATGAGACGTTCCTGGACCGGTGGTTCCGGTTGGGCTTTCGGGGTGTCCATGATTCCTCCAGGGTGTGGCGTTCAGGTTAGCACCCGCCTCGGGTGGGCCAAAGGGAATCCGTTAATCAATTTGGCGGGTGTGATTGAAGAATCCCTTTTTCAGGGAGTGACCGCTTGTGTTGTTGCCACGAGTGGGTGGAAGGGCAGGGCCCCATCCACCCTGTCGCTAACCGGCTTTTATCGAGGCAATATTCCCGCGACCGTCGTCGTCTCCGATTGAATCAATCTGTCGAAGGCGCATTGCAGTCGCCTGCTGACCGGGCCCGGGCAGTCCGGCAACGTGCGGCCATCGACGCTGCGCACCGGCAGCAGTTCGGCGCCGGTGCCGCAGAGAAAACACTCGTCGGCCGTATGCACGTCATAGGGGGTAAGGGAGCGTTCCCGTGCCTCCAGTCCAGCCTCTCGAGCCAGTTCCAGCACCACACCTCGGGTGATGCCGTCGAGGGCGCCGTCGCTGACCGGTGGAGTCTGCAGCACGCCGCTGCGGACAATGAAGAGATTCTCCGCCGTGCCCTCGACCACATACCCCCGCTCGTTGAGCAGCAGCGCCTCGTCCGCGCCCGCCTGCCGGGCCTCCAGCTTGCCCAGGATGTTGTTGAGGTAGTTGAGACTCTTGATCCTCGGATCGAGCACTGTCGGGCCAGGCCGCCGGGTCGAGGCGGTGATGAGTCTGATGCCCTGTCGCCGCTGCTGCGCTTCGGTCAGCGAGATGCGGTCGGCGATGAGAAACAGGTTGGGTCGTTCGCAGTGAGTCGGGTCGAGCCCCAGGCTGCCGCTGCCACGCGTGACGACCAGCCGGATGTAGCCATCCGCTTCGCCGAACGCTTCGATGGCTTCGCTGACGGCCGCTGACATGGCTTCGCGGCTGTAGGGCAGATCAAGCATGAGGGCGCGTGCCGACAGTTCGAGCCGTCGCAGATGAGGCTGCAGCCGAAACGGCGTCTGGTTATAGAAACGTATGCCCTCGAACACGCCATCGCCATAGAGCAGGCCGTGATCGGTGAGCGGCAGGACCGCTTCGGCGGCGGGCAGGATGCGGCCGTTCAGCCAGAACGCGGGGCGGGTCATGAGTTGCTCTCCTCGGCAGCCTGCAGTGGGCGCCGTTTACGGCTTCGGGCCAGTTGAACGGTGACTGCCACGGCGGCTCCGTAGAGCCAGAACGTCGGCGGGACCGGCTCACCCAGCAGGACGGCTGCCAGCACCAGGGTGAGAAAGGGTTGCAGCAATTGCAGCTGGCTGGCGCGGGCGACACCCGAGGCCAGGGCGCGATACCAGAACCAGAAGGCGCCGAACTGGGACACCAGCGCCAGGAAGGCCAGGGCCAGCCAGGGCATGGCGGTCGATGGCGGGGTCACCGCGCTCCAGGTGGCACCGAAGCCGAAAGCCACCAGGGGCGACGCCATTACCAGCGCCCAGGCCATGACTTGCCAGCCGGGCATCTGCCGTGCCAGACGACCGCCTTCGGCGTAGGCGATGGAGGCCGCCAGACCGGCGACGCAGAGTTCGGGGGTGGCCAGGGAGGCACCTGCCCGCCAGACGAAGTGCAGCACCAGTCCGCTTCCCACAAGGGCCCAGAACCAGAAGGCGGGTGAGGGCAGATCGTGACCCCGCAGCCGCGACCAGGCGGCGGTCGCCAACGGCATCAGCGCCAGCGGGATGGCGGCGGGCGCGGCCGCATGGCCGTCGAGGGCGACGGCGGTCAGCAATGGAAATCCGAAGACGCCGCCCAGCGCCACCAGCAGCAGTCCGGGCAGCTGATGACGCCGGGGAAAGCGCGCGCCAGCCCACTTCAGGCACAGCATGGCGGCGATGGCGGCACCCAGCAGCCTGCCGAAGGTCAGCGGCATCGGCGGGATGGCGTCGAGCGCGATGCGGGTCAGGGGCAGGGTGGCGGCAAAGGCGCCGACGGCGATCAGGCCGTATTTCAACTCACTGGTCTCTCCCGGTCTATGCATGTTGACTCCTCCTGCTAGGTTGAGTGTGTAGCCTAGCGGGAGAAGTCACGATCAATACAGATGCAAAATGCTGAATTCTCAGGCAGTACAGTTTTGCTCGACAGACTGCTGTATTGGCTTAGTGAGGTCACAACTGTGTGGGTATCCAGGAATCAGTTATTGAGCAGGTGGCTGAGCCTGCCGGCGATCAGCCGCGATGCGGGGAGCTGGCGCTGGCGAACCAGGTTGGCATCGCACGGTGCTGATAGGCAAACGACCAAAACGGTGGGCTCATCACCGTAACGTCCATGCAGGGATGGCTGTCCGGGCGTTCACAGGTCGACATTGAAGGCTATTTGTTCCTTTTATTCTGGCTGCTTGCGGCACAAGCCATTGAATATTTTTATGAATCGTCTATCTGGTTTAGAAGGGAAGAGATGAAGGAGGCCTTGCCGATGACCCATTGGCCGAATGAACGCCGAGTGCGTACCGTAAGCTCGTTGCCGGACTACTTTCGAGGCCGGCTGCAACGCTCCGCCGAACGGCTGCGCCTGCGGCCCCATGACGACACCCTCTGGTACCTGGGCAACCTGCTCGACCGCTTCGCCCGCAGCGACCAGCTGTTCGAGTACCGGGACGGCCGGCGCGGGCTGCGGCCACTGGCGCTGATCTACGGGGACGCCATCGAGGCGCCGACCGAACGTGAGCGCTGCCAGTTGCTGCAGCGTCTGGGCGATCTCTCTCTGTTCCTCGGCGCCTTCTTTCACGAACGCTACGAAAGGCGTGGTATCCACCGTGACTATTTCGTCGGCATGGGTGGTGGTGCCTACGACTATCTGTCGGAGCGGGTGCCGCGCCAGCGCCACATCTTCAGCGAGCTGACCCGCCACTTCGGCCGCATGCTGGAGTTGATCTCCGACGCCGGGTCACGCCGCAGCCGGCTCAGCCATGACGAGGTCTTGCGCCTCTACGCCCGTTGGCGCGAGACAGGCAACCCGGTAATCGCCGCTCAGTTGCGCACACTGGGCATCGATCTGCCTTCCGGCGGGCACACCCACTGAGCCCGGCGGGGGGGGCGGACCTCACCACAGACCGGCGGGGCCATTGCGCTCACGCTGTCGCTGCGCCTGGCCCCCTGGATTACGCTTCGCTCCATCCAGGCTACGTACCTCCATTTCCGGATGAGCGGGTAGCCCGGATGTAACCTAGTGAAATCCGGGGCTGAGCCCGGCGGAGGACCCATCTTCACCATTATCGGCGGGGCCATTGCGCTCACGCTGTCGTTGCGCCCAAGCTGGCTGACTGCCGGGTAACTGAAACGCACAGTACAGAAGCAAAAAGTACTAAGATAGGCAGTACAGATGAGAAACTTTCAGGCCTCCAGAGGCTGCACGAGGTAACGACTGTATGGGCATGGAAGGACTGCGCTACGAGCAGGTGGCGGAACACATCCGTGATCAGGTGCGGCGCGGGGTGCTGCGCCCGGGGGAGCGCATCCCCTCGGTACGCAAGCTGAGCCGCCGCCTGGGGGTCAGCGTCTCCACCGTGGTGCAGGGGTACGGTCTGCTGCAGGACGAGCGGCTGATCGAGCCGCGCCCCCAGTCGGGTTTCTATGTGAAAACGCCGGGGCGGCGTCCTCCGGCACCCGCCATGAGCCGTCCCGAGGCCTATCCGGTGCCGGTCACGGTGAGCGAGATCGCCCTGCAGGTGGTGCAGGCCTACCGCTCACCCCAGGTGATCCAGATGGGCACCGCCCTGCCGCGCACCGATTTTCCGGCCGTCACCCAGTTGCATCGGATCCTGGCTTCGCTGGCGCGCCGTCCCGATCCGCGGTTGCGGGACTACGACATGCCCCCCGGCAACGACAAACTGCGATTGCAGATCGCAAGACGCACCGTCGATGCGGGGGTGGCGGCGTCGCCGGACGACGTGGTGGTGACCAACGGCTGCCAGGAGGCGCTGGTGCTCTGCCTGCGCGCGGTGGCCGAGCCTGGGGATACCGTCGCCATCGAGTCGCCGGCCTTCTTCGGCATCCTGCAGGCGGTGGAGTCCCTGGGCCTGAAGGCGTTGGAGATCCCGACCGATCCGCGTCAGGGTATCAGTCTGGATGCGCTGCGTCTGGCCCTCGAGCAGTGGCCGCTGAAGGCGGTGCTGCTGACACCCAGTTTCAGCAATCCGCTCGGCTACTGCATGAGCGACGCTCGCAAGGGGGAGCTGGTGGCGCTGCTGGAGTCGGCCGCCGTGCCGCTGATCGAAGACGACATCTATGCCGATCTCAACTACACGGGCAGCCGGCCCAGGGCGGCCAAGGCCTGGGACAAGACCGGCAACGTCCTGCTCTGTTCCTCGCTCTCCAAGACCCTCGATCCCGGGCTGCGCATCGGCTGGGCGCTGCCGGGGCGTTTCCGCGACAAGGTGATCCACCTGAAGCTGGTCAACAGCATGGCCAGCGCCACACTGCCCGCCTATGCCGCGGCGGAGTATCTCGAGTCGGGCGGGCACGATCGCCACCTGCGCACCATCCGCAAGGCCTACCGCGAGCGCTGCGAACGTTTCCTCGAACTCACCCAGCGTCTGCTGCCGGAGGGCTGCCGGGTGACATCACCGGACGGCGGCTTCATCGCCTGGGTCGAGCTGCCGCACGGCAGCGACGCCATGACGCTCTACCACCAGGCCATGCGGCATGGGGTCAGTATCGCGCCCGGTCCGCTGTTTTCACCCACCGGCAAGTACCGGCAGTTCATCCGCCTCAATTTCGGTCAGGTCGGATTCGAGGCGATGGCAAAGGGGCTGAAGATTCTCGATCAACTGCTGAAAGGCGAAGCGTAGGCGGGATGGGATACAAGACCGGATTGAGCCTGCTCGCCATCGGGCTGACCTTGACGGCGTTTCTGCCCTGTATCCGTTCGATTTTTACGCTTCCGTCCGCCCCCATGTCTTCTCCTGGATGATCTGGGGCAGTACCACCTCATGAGGAGCGGGCATGCAACTGCAACCTGTCGCGGATGAACTTTGGATCTATGAGGGGGGCACCGTCTCCTTCTACGGTTTTCCCTTTCCGACCCGCATGTGCGTGGTCCGACTCCCCGGGGATCAGTTGTGGATCCATTCGCCGGAGAAACTCAACAGCGCGCTGCAGGACGAGCTCGCGGCCTTGGGCAGGGTGGCATATCTGATCTCACCCAACAAACTGCACCACCTTTTTCTGCAGCAATGGCTGGAGGCCTACCCCTCGGCCTCGAGCTATGTGGCGCCGGGTTTGGTCGAAAAGCGGCGCGATCTGCGTTTCGATAGGGTACTGGATGATCGGGCCGAGGAGGCCTGGGCGGATCAGATCGGACAGGCTCTGTTTCGCGGCAGTCCGGTGATGGAAGAGGTGGTTTTCTTCCACCAGGCGAGCCGCACGCTGATCCTGACCGATCTGATCGAAAATTTCGACCCCGCCACGCTCAACGCTTGGCAACGCCTGCTGGCACGCCTTGCCGGTATCCTGGCGCCCAACGGGCGAACGCCGATCGATTGGCGGGCGAGCTTCCGTTTCGGCGATCGAAACCAGGCGCGTACCGCTTTGCAGACCATGCTCGACTGGCAACCGGAGAACATCATCCTGTCGCACGGCCAATGCATTTTCGGTGGAGGAACGACCTTTCTGGCGGAGTCGTTCTCCTGGCTGTCCCGACGGGGTTGAAGCCACGCGGTTTGCCCGATGGTTCGGTGCGGCAAGCCGCACCCTACGGCTCGATTCTCGGGTAGGGTG
>JBNKYJ010000157.1:0-18650 GCA_050300835.1 Sedimenticolaceae bacterium | reverse complement strand
CGGCAAGCCGCACCCTTCGGCTCGATCACAGGTAGGGTGCGGCTTGCCGCACCGAAAAGCCCGCCAATCTTAGCAAGAAAGCGGTTGCGACGTGATCAGCTTCAATCCCGGTCAGATCGGTAAGCCAGGTCGAGCTCGCGCGCCGCGCGCACATCGTCGAGTCGTCGCACCGGCATGCTGTGTGGCGCCTGTTTGACCATCTCGGGTTGTGTCTCGGCCTCTTGCTGGATGCTCTGCATGATCTCCACGAAACGGTCGAGATCCTCCTTCGCCTCGGTCTCGGTCGGTTCGATCAGCAGGCACTCGGGCACCAGCAGGGGGAAATAGGTGGTCGGCGCATGCACCCCGTAGTCCAGCATACGCTTGGCGAAGTCCATGGTGTTGACACCCAGCTCCTTGGCCTGGTGCCTCAGGGTCAGGATGAATTCGTGACTGGCGCGACGCTCCGGATAGGCAGCGTCGAAGCCCGCCTCCATCAAGCGTTTCAGCAGGTAGTTGGCATTGAGGGTGGAGTACTCGGCGACCCGTTGCATGCCTTCCCGGCCCAACAGCCGGGCGTAGACATAGGCGCGCAGCAGCACCCCGGCATTGCCGGCGAAGGCGGACAGCCGACCGATGGTATCGGGACGCTCCTGCTCGGTGAGCCAGAGATAGTCGCTGCCGTCATAGTCGACCATCGGCACCGGCAGATAGGGTTCCAGTCGCTGGCTGACACCCACCGGCCCCGCGCCGGGACCGCCGCCACCGTGAGGTGTGGAGAAGGTCTTGTGCAGGTTCATGTGGATGACATCGAAGCCCATGTCGCCTGGGCGCACCTTGCCGAGGATGGCGTTGAGGTTGGCGCCGTCGTAGTAGAGCAGGCCACCCGCCTCGTGCACCAGTCCGGCGATCTCCTTGATACGACGCTCGAAGACGCCGACTGTGGAAGGGTTGGTCAACATGATGCCGGCGGTCTGCGGACCCAGCGCCTGCTTCAGCGCCTCCACCTCGATATCGCCATCAGGGCCGGTGGGGATCTCGCGGGTCTTGTAGCCGCACATCACCGCCGAGGCCGGATTGGTGCCGTGGGCCGCGTCGGGCACCAGTATCTCGGTTCGACCGCTGTCACCCCGGGCGTCGTGATAGGCACGGATCATGGCCACGCCGGCGAACTCGCCCTGAGCGCCGGCGGCCGGCGACAGGGAGACCGCCGCCATGCCGGTGACATGCTTGAGGATCTCCTGCAGTTCGTGCAGACAGGCCATGAAACCCTGGCTGTGGGTGTCGGGGGCCAACGGATGACGGGCCAGGAACCCAGGCAGCATGGCCAGGGAGTTACAGGCCCGCGGGTTGTACTTCATGGTGCAGGAGCCCAGCGGATAGAAATGGGTGTCGATGGAGAAGTTCTTCTGCGACAGGCGGGTGTAGTGGCGCACCGCCTGCATCTCCGACACCTCCGGCAGGGCCGCCGGTTGCTGTCTCAGCTGTGCGGACGGAATCCCGGAAAGCTCGGCCATCTCGATGTTGGACTGGGCGGTGGCGCGACGGCCGCTTCTGGATTGTTCGTAGATCATCTTGCTCAGGTCTCGACCGGATCGGCTGCCGGTCCTCAGCTATGTATTCATATGAGGGCAGGTGCTCATCACCAGTCCGGTTTCAACTGACAGGGGGTCTGTACCTGGGAGGCGATTACCCGCTCCAGCTTGGAGCGGTACTGCTCGATCTCCTCGTCGCTGCGCAGCTCGGTGGCACAGACCAGTACGGCGTTCTCCAGTTCGGGATAGTCGTCGCTCAGATCCAAGCCGCCCAGTACATTGTGCGCGGCCAGCATCTTGAGCGCATCCCTGGCCGGTATCGGCAGCTTCAGTACCCGCTCGTGAAACACCGGGCCGTCGAACACCGGTTCGACGCCCGCAAGGCTGCCCAGGGCCTCGGTCAGCTTGAGGGTATTGGCATGGCTGGCCGCCGCCATGCGTTGCAGCCCATCGCCACCCATGATCGCCATGTGGATGGTGGCGGCGGTAACCATCAGACCCTGGTTGGTGCAGATGTTGGACGTCGCCTTGGAGCGGCGGATGTGCTGCTCGCGGGCCTGCAGGGTCAGGGTATAGCCCGGCTTGCCGTCGAGGTCGACGGTCTTGCCGATGATGCGCCCCGGCATCTGCCGCACCAGACTCTCGCGGCAGCAGAGAAAGCCGAAATAGGGACCGCCGGACGAGAGCGGCGCGCCCAGCGGCTGCCCCTCGCCACAACAGATATCGGCGCCCTGGGACCCCCACTCGCCAGCCGGCTTGAGGATCGCCATCGCCAATGGATTCACCACCGCAATGGCGAGCATGCCGTTGGCCTGCGCCCAATCGGTCAGCGCATCGACCTCTTCCAGCACGCCGAAGAAGTTGGGCTGGGGGATCACCAGGGCGGCGAAATCCTCTCCCGCGAAGGCCTCCAGGGCCTGCCGGTCGAGCTGTCCCGTGGCGGCATCGTAGGCCACTTCCACCTGCTCGATCCCCTGGTTGCGCACTATGCTGTGCACCACCCGTCGGTAGAGCGGATGCAGGGTACGCGGCACCAGGATGCGCTTCGACTTCGACTTACGGTTGGCGCGCACCGCCATCAACACCGCTTCCGCCAGCGCCGAGGCGCCGTCGTAGAGCGAGGCGTTGGAGACGTCCATGGCGGTCAATGCCGTCATCATCGACTGGAATTCGTAGAGCAACTGCAGGGTGCCCTGGCTCGCCTCCGCCTGATACGGGGTGTAGGCGGTGTAGAACTCGCCGCGCGTGGTGAGCTGCCAGACCGCGGCCGGGATATGGTGATCGTAGGCGCCGGCGCCGATGAAACAGAGCGGCTGCCCGTCCTCACGGGCGCGTGCCTGCATCAGGCGGGCAACCTCCATCTCCGGCAGGCCACTCGGGATGACTTCGAGTTCGCCGCAGCGCAGCTCGGCGGGAATCTCGTCGAACAGGGCATCGATGCTGTCGACGCCGATGGCGCCGAGCATGTCACGGATGTCGTCTTCGGTATGGGGGATGAATGGCATGCTCGTCTCGCGCTGTCAGTGCTCTTCCTCGGCGACCAGGGCCTCGTAGGCTGCGGCATCGAGCAGTCCTTCCAGCTCACCGGCATCGCTGAGTTTGAGCTTGAACATCCAGCCATCGCCGAAAGCGTCCTCGTTGATGGTTTCGGGGGCGCCGTCGAGCGCCTCGTTCACCTCCACCACCTCGCCGCTCACCGGACTGTAGACGTCGGAAGCCGCCTTCACCGACTCGACCACCGCGCAGTCGGTTCCGGCTTCAAGCGACGCGCCCACCTCCGGAAGGTCGACAAAGACCAGGTCGCCCAACAGCTCCTGGGCGTGCTCGGTGATCCCGATGGTGACGGTGCCGTCGCCCTCGTCCCGCAGCCATTCGTGGGATTTGGTATAGCGAAGTTCGCTGGGTGTGTTGCTCATGATCCTGTCCTGTCTGCAGTTGAATAAGATTATGTCGAGAACCTCGGGGACTCGAGGCCCTAGAGTTCGATCTGTGCTTGACCGTTGCGTACAAAAGGCGGCTTCACCACGCGCGCCGCCACCCGTTTGCCGCGGATATCCACCTCGCAGGTGTCGCCGATATCAGGTTCGACGCGGGCGAAGGCGATGGAGCGCTCCAGGGTCGGCGCGAAGCCGCCGGAGGTGACCTCGCCAAGCGGGCGGTCGCCGTCGAACAGCTTCAAATGGTTACGCAGTACGCCACGACCGGTCAATACCAGACCGACAAAGCGTTTCAATCCGGCATCCCGGCGCTGGGCTTCGAGCAGGTCACGGCCGATGAAGTCGCGATCGGCCGGTTCCCAGGCGATGGTCCAGCCGAGGCCCGACTCCAGGGGCGAGGTCTCCTCGTCCATGTCGGAGCCGTAGAGATTCATACCGGCTTCCAGGCGCAGGGTATCGCGGGCGCCCAGACCGCAGGGAGCGACACCGGTCGCATTGAGTCGCTGCCAGAAATCGGCCGCCTGGTCGGCGGGCAGCATGATCTCGAAACCGTCCTCGCCGGTGTAGCCGGTGCGGGCCAGGAACCACTCGCCGTCGGCGGCGGCGGTGAAGGGCTTGAGGTCGGCAGCGGCCTGTTGCAGGGTAGCCGAAAGCAGGGGCAGCGCCTTCTCGCGGGCGTGCGGGCCCTGCACGGCGATCATCGCCAGGTCGCGTCGGGGTGTGATGCTGAGATCGAAACCGGCCGACTGCTGCTCCATCCAGGCCAGGTCCTTGTCGGTGGTACCGGCGTTGACCACCATGCGGTACCAGGTATCGGTCAAGTAGTAGACGATCAGGTCGTCCACCACCCCGCCGCGCTCGTTGAGCATGCAGGAGTAGAGCGCCTTGCCGCTGAGCTTGAGCTTGTCCACATCGTTCGCCAGCAGACGGCGCAGAAAGGGCCTGACCCCGTCACCCTTGAGATCGACCACGGTCATGTGAGAGACATCGAACATGCCGGCGTCACGCCGAACCTGGTGGTGCTCCTCCAGCTGGGAGCCGTAGTGCAGGGGCATCTCCCAACCGCCGAAGGGTACCATCTTGCCACCCATGGCCTTGTGGGTCTCGAAGAGGACGGTCTTTTTCATCATGAACTCCGGGGATATGGGCAACTGACGCCGATCACCGTTCGCACGTCAACCGCCTGCAACAAAAAAGGCGGCGCGGGGGATCATCCCCCGCGCCGCCCCTCTGTCCAAAAACTGAGAGTTTGGCACCTGCCGGCGCCTGCCCCGTCGGTGGGCGTCCCATCGGACGGGTACGCCGCTCTCCAGAGTCGACCTAGTCCGTCATCACGAACTTGCCCTCACGGTCCTTTTGCCTGAGCGATTCCGGGCGGGATTGCGCCTTCGGCGTCGGCACTGCCACCCACAATCAGGTGAGTTGCCGATCTCTCCCACGAGGGCCGGGTCGAGTCGAGACTATAACCCGCCCCCGGGGGAAAGCCAATGCGGAAAAACCTTGGACCTGTTAGCACAAATCCAAATAGGCCCTGCTATCTCTGGTCATCCACGATGACCACGGTGCTGGCAGTCAGGCTGTCGGTGCCGCAGACTCCGCTGACCGAGACGGATTGCCCTGTTTCGATGATCCCGCCGGGCGAGACGTCCACCAGGGTATCGGTGATGACGACCGTGGTCAGCGAGGCATCGGTCGCCAATTGCACCGCAAGGTCACCGCTCACCCCGCACGGGGTGGTACCGGCTTCGGGGATCAGGACGAAGCCACCCGTCGAGGTGGAACCGATAGTGCCGCTCGCGGCCGTCAATCCCTGCATATCGGTATCCACGATGACCACGGCCGCCTTGAGATTGGCTGCGGAGGTCATGACACCGTCCAGCTTCAGCATGCGCCCGGATAGAATAGCCGTGAAGTCGAGCAGTCCGCCCTCCTTGGAGAGAATGCGGGTGCCGTTGTAACCGCTCGGATTCTGCAGCGCGACCGTTATGGAACTGCCGGCTTCGAGCTGGAACCCATCCTCCGTGGCATCGCCGTTGGCCGATCCGTAAGCCTGGGTGAAGGTCCCGGCCTCCACCGCCAAGCCATCGAGCGCCAAGCGCGGGCGGTGGTCGACCACAACCGCGCCGGTCTCATCGATCAACAGCGTGCCGGTGGGCACGATCAGCAGGGGATCGTCACAAGCCACCTCGTCCGAAACAGGCGCTGCTGCCACCGGATCCCAAATCAGACAGAAACCGGCACCCGGCTCTGATCCGCTGGGTATCGACGGCGCCTCCAAGTCGATCGCCAGCATGTTGACCAGACCCACGGCCGCCGCAGGCTGGCCCAGGTTCTCTTGCACGAACAGATCATCCAGGGGTAGTGCATTACCCTGCTGGGTCAGGTTGTCGAAGTAGGCCGAATCCGCACCCAGTTCGATCAGCGCGCAGTCGGCATCATTGGCCTGATGGGTTGGCAGGGCATCACACAGCAACACATTCTGTGCCACCGCATCGTAGTCGGCGATCACGCCTTCCAACCGCACCAGCTTGCCGGTGTAGCTCCGGTTGATGACGTCAATGAAGACCACCGGACGGAAGTTGTAATCGGTCTTGCTCCCCGTCTTCACGATATGGATCGAGTTGCCGGCGTCCATATCGAGTTGCAGGGTGACGGCAGCGCCCGGGGCCACGGTGAAACAGTCGCGGGCCAGCAGATCGAGCTTGCCGTTGCCCGGCAGTTTCGGATAGTAGCTGGAACTGTCGGCGGCCAGCACCAGTTCCAGACCCCGCGGATTGGTCAGTGTGAGCCTGACCTTGCAGTAGGTCCCGACGGGTACGTCGTCCCTGAAGGTGAAGGGTACCGACTCGTTACGCAGCTTCAGCAGGTCGACCGTTTCGGCCGGCCCATCGAACAGGGACACGCGACCGCCGTCACCACCGATCAACTCCACCCGCTCGATAGTCGCGTTGATCTCGGAAAACAGCGACGGATCGGCCGGCGCATCGGTCAGCATCAAGGCAACGGCGCCGGTTCTGCCCGCAGTGGTGGTCGATGAAGATGAACCGCCCCCGCCGCAGGCGGAAAGCAGGCTGACGACAAGCAGCAACAGGGGCACAAGCCCCAACAGGGTGGGTCGTTTCGACATGACGATTCTCCTCAGAGATCTTTCTTATATGAATACGAACAATATAAGACAGGCAGCGCTCTTCAATCACCTTGATGACTGTGAATCAATGCAACAGAGGTCACAATTTTTCACTGCGCTAAGTATGGGGTTATTATTCTTAGGCGTTTGCAATCAGCGACTTCTACACCAGGCGGGTGGTGACGGCGAAGAAATCCCGACTGAAAAACTGATGACTTTAATTCGCGCCGGGATGGTATCGGGCAAGTTCGGGCAGTTCACCGCTCAAGCCCATGGCGCGACGCACCAGCAGGTGTTTCAGCGGTCCGGAACGATCCGCCAGGGACAAGCCCAGATTTCGCAGCAGACGAAGCGGCGGAATCTCGTTGCTGAAGGTACGCTTGAAGGCATCCATGGCCGCCAGCATGGCCATATTGCCGCCCTTGCGCGCGCGCTCGTAGCGCCTCAAGGTCGACAGACTGCCAATCGGCCGCTTGCCTCGCCTGGCCTGAATCACGGTTTCAGCCAAAGCCGCGGCATCGAGAAAACCGAGATTGACCCCCTGTCCCGCCAAAGGATGGATGGCATGGGCGGCATCGCCGATCAGGGCGAGACCCGGCCGGATATAGGTCTCGGCATGCCCGAGACGCAAGGGAAACACCCCGCGCGGACCCACCGCCTCCACCTCGCCCAGCATGCGTTCACTGGCTTCGGTCAGGGCTGAACAGAACGCCGCGTCATCCAACGCCATCAACTCGGCGGCCTGTTGCGGCGAGGTGGACCAGACGATGGAACAGCGCCCGTCATCGATGGGCAGGAAGGCCAGGGGACCGGTTTTCATGAAGCGTTGGCGGGCGGTATGGCCGTGATGCCTGCTCGGTGTGACGGTGGCGACGATGGCATGCTGATCGTAATCCCATCCCTTGGTACCGATACCGGCCATGGTGCGTATCTGGGAATCACGCCCGTCGGCCGCCACGATCAGTTCGGCCTGCAGACGCCCGCCGTCGCTCAAGCGCAACGCGGGCCCCTCTTCCAATATCAGCTCGCTCACGCTGGCGGGACAGCGCAGGGTGACATTGGGCAGCTGTTCCAAGCGCTCCCACAGCGCCAGCTGGGTGACCCGGTTCTCCACGATATGGCCCAGATTGGCCTCGCCGATCTCCGCCGCGCTGAAGTGAATGCGCCCGGAACCGGCCGCGTCCCACACCTCCATGTCAGTGTAGGGACTGATGCGCAGCTCGCTCATGCGCCGCCAGGCACCCAGGTTATCAAGAATACGCTGCGAAGCCCGCGTCAGAGCGGAGACCCGCAGATCGACTTCGTCCTGCGGCCAGTCGCGCTGGGGCGCTTTGCGCTCCAGCAGCGTGACCGAAAAACCGGCTTCTGCGACGGCACAGCCCAAGGCACTACCGACCATGCCGCCGCCGACGATGAGCAGATCGCTGGTTTGATTGGATGTCGATTCAGTCAAGTGACACCCCCCGGCCGAGCCGCGGCAGGCGGCCATTGATACCCATGAACTGCCTCGCCACCAGATGTTTCAGACTCGGCAGGCCATCCAGACCCAGCAGCCCCAGATTACGCGCCAGGCGCAACGGACCCAGCGGATTTGCAAACAGCCTGGCCAGTGAATCGGTGATCCAGGCCACCGCCTGCTGATCGCGGCGTCGCCAATCGGCATATCGCTTCAGTAACATCATATCGCCGACATCCTGTTGTACGTGCGCCGCATCCTGCAACAGATCCGCCAGCACCGCCACGTCGCGTAATCCCAGATTGAAGCCCTGTCCCGTCACCGGATGGATGGTGTGCGCCGCATTGCCGATCAGGGCCACGCGGGACCGCACCTGCTCAGTGGCCTGACGCAGACACAAGGGATAGGCAAGGCGCTTACCGATCGTCTCCATTCGTCCGAGACGATAGCCGAAACGGGTTTGAAGCCGTTGCAGAAACGCCTGGTCATCGAGCGCCATCAGGGACTCCACCTCAGCGTCCCTGGCGGTCCAGACCATGGAGATGCGTCCCTCGGTCATCGGCAGCATGGCCAGCGGACCGCTGTCGGTGAAGCGCTCGTAGGCGACACCGCCATGGGCTTGGGAAGCGGTCAGGTTGGCGATGATGGCGGTCTGCCCATACTCACGCTCGCGCAGCGGAATGGACAACAACTGACGGACCTGGGAATCGCCCCCATCCGCCGCCACCAACAGGCGGGCAGTGTATGTCTTGGTGGAACCGCCCTGCTCGAGGACCACCTTCACCTGGTCGGGTTCGATGGTGAAGGCGATCAGTTTGGCGGGACAGATGAACTCGACCCCATGCTGATCGGCCAGGTCTCGCTGCAGGACTTCACCCATGGCACGGGCCGTCACCACATAACCCAGGGCCTCCACCCCTTCCTCCCTATGATCGAGGTGGGTGAATCCGAAGTGGCCGCGATCGGAGATATGGATGCGTTGTATCGGCTCTGCCGCTCTGGCCATGGCAGGCCAGACACCGATCCCCTGCAGGATCAGGCGACTGCCCCAGGACAGCGCGATCACCCGGTCGTCGAAGCTGGGCTGTGCATCGGTCTCCAGGGCGAAGGCCTCGACCACCCCGACACGCAGACCCGATCCGCTGACGGCGCGCGCCAGGCTCGCCCCCACCATCCCGCCACCGACGATCAGGAGATCGAAATCAGGCTGCATGTGATCCCGCCATGACGCCTTCAATCTCATCGACGGTCTTGGGCGCATCCTTGGTCAGCACCTCATTGCCCTCCTTTGTGACCAGCACGTCGTCCTCGATGCGGATGCCGATACCCCACCACTTCTTGGCCACCCCCTTGCTGCCGGAGGGTATGTAGAGGCCCGGCTCGATGGTCAACACCATGCCCGGCTCCAGCAGCCGCCACTCGCCGTCCACCTTGTAGTCACCCACGTCGTGCACATCCATGCCCAGCCAGTGACCGGTGCGGTGAGGAAAGTAGGGCTTGTACTTCTCATCCTTGATCGCCTTCGCCAACGTACCCTTGATGATACCGAGCTTGATCAGGCCTTTGGTGATGGCGCGCACCGCCGCATCATGGGGATCGTTCCAGTGGTTGCCCGGTTTCACCTTGGCGATTGCCGCATCCTGCGCCACCAGCACCAACTCGTAGAGTTGGCGTTGGGGGTCGCTGAAGCGACCGTTGACCGGATAGCTGCGGGTGATATCGGAAGCGTAGCAATCGAGTTCGCAGCCGGCGTCGATCAGCAACATCTGTTTATCCTGCAGCTGATCCTTGTTGTCTATATAGTGCAGGGTGCAGCCGTTCTCACCGGTGCCGACAATGGGCGGATAGGCCTGGGCCCTGGCGCCCTTGTGGGTACACTCCTGAATGAACACCGCTTCGAGCTGATACTCCCAGGCACCGGGCTTGCAGGCCTGCATCACGCGCTTGTGCGCGGCGGCGGAGATTCGTGCCGCCTTGCGCATGAGCTTGAGTTCGGAACGGCTCTTGAACAACCGCATCTCGTGCAGGTAGTGGTCGAGGGCGATGATCTCCATCGGCCCCTGCAGGCCGCTGCGCGATTCGCAGCGGATGCGGTTGATCCATTCGGGAAGACGTTTGTCGAGTTCAGGGCTGCAACCCATGGCATAGAAGACCCGTTCGGCACGCTCCAACATACCGGGCAGGATGTCGTCCATGTCGCCGATGGGAAAGGAGTCGTCCGCGCCATAGATCTCACAGGCGCCCTCCTGCCCCGCACGCGAACCGTCCCACTGTTCTTTCAGTGGGTCGCGCTCACGATTGAACAGCACGTACTCACCATGCTTGCGCCCGGGAATGAGCACGCAGACCGCTTCCGGCTCGGGAAAACCGGTCAGATAGTAGAAATCACTGTCGGGACGGTACGGGAAATGGACATCCCGGTTGCGTATCAACTGCGGTGCGGCCGGCACAATGGCGATGCTGTCCGGACCCATCATGCGCATCAGCTCCCGCCGACGGCGCTTATACTCACTCGCCACCATAATTGTTATCTGGCACCCTTCATGTCGTTTTCAGGCTTTAGGCTGCCTTTGATCATGGCCCGGCTCGGCGCCAAGGGCCGCCCCCTCGGCAAGAGCTGTGATCCAGAGAATGGGCAGGCTTGGAGCCCCTAACCGATTGATTCAAAAATGACAGGCTGCTGTGTGCCTGCCTGCAGACTACGTTACCAAAACTTGCAGCAATTGTGCTACAGCGGCACATCCGATAACGGATTGCGGCGGCCGGACATGACACACGGGATTGTGGGGTTATCGACTCTCCCGCGCCGAAGCCAGTTCCTCGCGAATCAACAGCGTCGCCACGCGCAGGAATTCCTGCAGCTCCATGAAAGCGGACTCATTGCTCTCGCCCTCATCCAGGGCCTCCAGATCGAGCCGAGTGAACTCCGAGATGTCGTTCAATGCCTCTTTGGCATCACCCACCAGTTGCTGTTCCGTCACGCCCGCCATACCGAGACCGTAAAGAAAGCCCTCGCACCAGTTGACCAGCGCCTGCGCACGTTCACCCAACGTGGCGGCGTCTTCGGGCAGCAACAGCGTGAACTCCAATCCCTCATCGGCCATCTGATCGCGACTCGCGATATAGAGCTGACCCAACATCTGCCTCGCCTCGCGTACCAACAGATCGTCCGAAGGCCTGTCATGGAACAGATTCTCGATCCATTCCACATGGGCTTGCGAGGTACCCGCACAGATCAGACCGCAGATGACACCATGGGTCTCACTGGCCCCCTGATCGAGACCGATCGATTCCAACGCCTGATCAAAGCGTGAATAATTCGGCAAAGCGTTGCGCTCGGTCATGAACTTTTCTACCAGATCTCCTATGATTAGACGCGAATCATAACACGCTGCTGTAGAGATTGACCCGCCACATTCAGCCCACTATATTGAAGCCCATGAACGAAAAAGCGAAAGCGGACGACGCCGATCTCGACCTGCGCAAGCTTGAACAGCGGGTCGAGGAGTTGATCCACGCCTGTTCCTATCTGAAGGACGAAAACAAGTCACTGCGCGCGCGGCAGGACAATCTGGTTGCCGAGCGTGCGGCCCTGATCGAGAAGACCGAACTAGCCAGAACCCGTGTCGAGGCCATGATCACCCGCCTCAAATCGATGGAATCGACCCAGTGAGTAGTAATCCGCTACCAGTCACCGTCTACATCCTCGACAAGGAGTACCGCATCTCCTGCCAACCCGAGGAACGGGAATCCCTTTTGCAATCGGCCGCCTACGTCGACGGCCAGATGCGCGAAATCAGGCAGACCGGCCGTGTCATCGGCACCGAGCGCATCGCGGTTATGGCGGCCCTCAATATCGCCAACGACCTACTGAATATCCAGAAGTACAAGGATGACAGCAGCCAGACCATCACTCGCCGCATCAAGAGTCTTCAGGAAAAGATAGAAATCGCCCTGAACACGACAAACCAGCTGGAACTTTGATTCAAATCGGTTTAGCCTAGAGTCATGACATCCCCTGCGGTGTTCGTTAGCCACCCGGGTATTTTCTTGAGCCTAATTTCTACCCTGGGGTCATGATGAACGTGCCGGTGTGCATGTCCGCTCCCAAGCGGAAAGCCTGAAGCACCTCTGTTGGCCCCACTTGAACCGACTGGTTCAAGAACAAAGGTCGGCGACGGCACAGGTGGGGGATGTCACTCCATTATCAACGACCCCCCGCCCATGCAAGCTTCGCAACTTCGCCGAGAGATCCGCAGTCAACGTCGACAACTCTCCGCTCAGACACAATTCCAGCACAGCCGACAGTTGCAGCGGCTGGCCAACAACTTCAAACCCTTCAGACACAGCCGACGAATCGCCTTCTATCTGGCCTCCCGTGGCGAGATCGACCCCTATCCTTTACTGCTGAGCGCCATCAAGGCCGGCAAGCAGGTCTATCTGCCCGTATTGCGCAGACGACCGTCGAACAGCTTGTGGTTCGCCCCCTACCGCCCCGGAGACCCGCTGATTGACAACTGTTTCGGCATACCCGAACCCCCGCTGCACAGCCGTCGCATCGTTATGCCACGGTCTCTCGACTTGGTTTTCGTACCCTTGGTCGCCTTCGACGGATCAGGAAACCGTCTGGGCATGGGAGGCGGATACTACGACAGAACCTTCGCCTATAGGCGCACACGTAGTCATTGGCGTGGTCCCAAGCTGATTGGACTCGCGCATGAACTGCAGCATGTCCAAAAACTAACGCATCAAGCCTGGGACATACCGCTTGATGGGGCGATTACCGAGCAATCCATCTATCGCTTCCAACACATTCACAACGCTTAACAGCATGGCTTAGCAGCCACAGGGTGCTAATTCACACTTAGCGTACAACTCCATCAAGCAACAAATTGAATTAATTAACAAAAGAACACCTGTATTTCTGGATTTTTTTGTAGGCTGAATTATACTCTGATCATTCAATGGGTAGATGTCTCGGGAGGACACTCACAATGGCTAAGAAAAAGGCAGCCAAAAAGAAGTCAGCAGCAGTTAAAGCAGCAACCAGCACAAAGAAAGCAGTAGCCAAGAAAAAGGCTGCACCGAAGAAGAAAGCCGCAGCAAAGAAGAAAGTTGCAAGCAAAAAGAAAGCAGTCACCAAGAAGAAAGCTGCACCGAAGAAGAAAGTAGCCAAGAAAAAGGCCGCTCCCAAGAAGAAAGTTGCCAAGAAAAAGGCTGCTCCTAAGAAGAAGGTAGCCAAGAAAAAGGCCGCTCCTAAAAAGAAAGCCGCCAAGAAGAGCCCGGCCAGGCCACGCAAGGTGACTCCGCGGAAAAAGAAAACCGCTTAAACACAGACAAAAAGAAACCCCGCCTAGCGGGTTTTCTTTTTTTGGCTCAGGCCTCCGCGTCCACGCCGGCAAAGAGTCGGTAAGCCGGGTTGTCCGTCTCATCCCAAAAGGGATAGTCCAGCTGCTTCAGGACCCGGGTGAAATGTCCCTTCTGATCAGGCGGCACCTGGATCCCCATCAACACCCTGCCATAGGCCGCACCGTGATTGCGATAGTGGAAGAGACTTATATTCCAGGATTTCCCGAGCTGATTTAAAAAGTAGAGCAAGGCTCCCGGGCGCTCTGGAAATTCAAAACGGACCAGGTTCTCATCCTCCACTCCACGTGCGTGCCCACCCACCATGTAGCGGATATGCAGCTTTGCGGTCTCATTGTCGGTCATATCCACGATGGAATAGCCTTTGTCCCGAAACCGTGACAGCAACGCCAGGCGCTCATCGTCTCCACCGGACAACTCGACACCGACGAAAATCTGCGCCACCGAGGAGTCGCTGTAGCGATAGTTGAACTCGGTGATGCTGCGCTTGCCCACCAGACGGCAGAATTGCAGAAAACTGCCCGGGCGCTCCGGTATCTGCACCGCAAACAGCGCCTCACGACGCTCGCCGAACTCAGCCCGCTCCGCCACGTGCCGCAGGCGATCGAAGTTGATATTCGCGCCACTGTTGATGGCGATCAGCGACTTGTCCTGCAGCTTATGCTGCTTGATATAGCGTTTCATTCCGGCCACAGACAGCGCGCCCGCCGGCTCGGCGGTGGTTCGGGTTTCGTCGAATATATCTTTGATCGCGGCACAGATCTCGTCTGTGTTGACCAAGACCACCTCATCGACCACCTTGCGCGCAAGCCGGAAGGTCTCCTTGCCGACCTGTCTGACCGCGACACCGTCGGCGAAGATGCCCACCTGCTTCAGCTTCACACGACGCTTCGCTTGCAGTGCGCTATAGAGGGAAGGCGCGTCGACCGGTTCCACGCCGATCACCTTCACGGAGGGGTAGACATACTTCAAATAGGCGCCGACCCCGGCGATCAAGCCACCGCCACCCACTGGTACGAATACCGCATCGGGAGCAGCGCGGTGCTGCCTCACCAGCTCCATACCGATCGTACCCTGGCCCGCGATGACATCCGGATCGTCAAACGGATGGATATAGGTCAGCCCCTGCTCGCTCGCCAGTTCCTGCGAACGGGCATAGGCATCGTCATAGGAATCGCCCGCCAACACGATCCTTGCTCCCAGATTACGTACGGACTGGACCTTGATCGGGGGCGTGGTCTTGGGCATCACGATCAGGGCCTGAATCTTCAACTTGTGGGCGGCCAGTGCGACGCCCTGCGCATGGTTTCCCGCCGAAGCGGCGATGACCCCCCGCTCCCGGGCCTCATCAGACAGATTGACGATCTTGTTGTAGGCACCGCGCAATTTGAAGGAGAAGACCGGCTGCAGATCCTCCCGCTTCAGATAGACCTGGTTTTCAAGGCGTTTTGACAAAACCGCGGCATGGTCCAGCGGCGTCTCACGGGCCACGTCATAGACGCGGGCACGGAGGATCTTTTCTATGTAGCGTTGAGGCATGAAACCATCCCGATAGCGTTGACACGGTAGTGACTGACAACATCCCACCGCCTGGGTATTATTACGCACACTTGGATGAAACCGAATAGATTCATAAGAAAAAGCCGCAAATGACTACGCATCATTGCGACTGACCTTCTGCGAGATGAGCCACTGTTGCCTTCATCCGCGGTGATCGGTGTTCATTTGCGACTTTGTCTTATCAACCAAAGTACCATTCATTCATGACCGAGCGGCACTTACTTAAGTCTGTTAATCGGTTCGGCAAGCCGCACCCTACCCGGAATGAAACCGTAGGGTGCGGCTTGCCGCACCGAATCATAGCTTAAGTGGGTAGTATTCCACTCAGGACCCAAAATTATAAGAGAGGATCCCATGACGGCAGACGAACTCAAACAACAGGCGGCAAAGGCGGCCCTGGACTATGTCAAAGGCGGCGTCATCGGCGTCGGCACCGGCTCGACGGTCAACCATTTCATCGACTACCTGGCCACCATCAAGGGCCGTATCGACGGTACGGTCTCCAGCTCGGATGCCTCCACCGAGCGCCTGAAAAGCCACGGCATCCCCGTGCTCGATCTCAACGCCACCGGCGAGCTGGAGGTCTACATCGATGGCGCCGACGAATCGGACCACTACCTCAACCTGATCAAGGGCGGCGGTGGTGCGCTGACCCGCGAGAAGATCATCGCCGGCGCCAGTAAGCAGTTCGTCTGCATCGCCGACGAGAGCAAGCTGGTGGATATCCTGGGCAGCTTCCCCCTGCCGGTCGAAGTCATTCCCATGGCCCGCAGCCATGTGGCGCGTCAGCTGGTCAAACTGGGTGGAACCCCGGTTTGGCGCGAGAACTTCGTCACCGACAACGGCAACCTGATTCTCGACGTCCACAACCTGGAGATCATGAAACCGATGGAGATGGAGCAGAAGATCAACGCCATCGCCGGCGTGGTCACCACCGGCATCTTCGCCCTGCGCGGTGCCGACGTGCTGATTCTGGGTACTGAATCGGGGCCAAAGACGGTATTTCCGAAATAGTCCGTCCAAATCGGGCGACTTATGGCGTGTAGCCTGGATGGAGCAACGCGAAATCCAGGATTAGCCGCAGTCACACCATCCCCGGATTCCACTTCGTTGCATCCGGGCTACTTACTGGGCACCGAGAACGGGCTGGAAACGGTCTATCCCAAGCAATCCCAACCCCACGGCAACCGAAGCTGTCTCACGGATGGCTTCGGTCGGCCGCACCAAGTTGAAGGGCGTACCGCTCTATTAGAACTCCAGCCAGCGCCCCAGGTTCTTTTCCGGCAAGAGGCTCCAGGACAACCCTGGACCTGAAGAAAAGATGAGCCGTCTCCGCTGACAATGCCTCTCAGCGTTATCGCCGGCATAAAAAAACGGGGCCCGAAGGCCCCGTTTTCTCTTCAGTCATTGTCAAGCGACAATTAGAAGTTGTGCACCAGACCGAACATCATGACGTCAGAAGACATACCGCCGGTGAAATCTTCCTCATAGGTGCTGTAGGAAGCATAGGCACTGGTACGCTTGCTGAAGCTGTGCTCATAGCCAACGGTCATCTGATCGGTATCGGTGTCGAGACCGGACACAGTGGCACTGATGGTGATGTTGGGGTTGAAGCCTGCAATCAGGTCACCAATCCGCAGGACCGGCGCATCAGCCATGACGTACTGAGCCTTGATCTTGTCGTTGGGGGTGAAGTTGAAGGAACCGCTCACACCGATGGCGTCGGAGCTGTCGAGACCGGTGATGTCCGGATCGAAGCTGTTGTACATGATACCAGCCTGCCAGCCGTTACCCATCCATACGAAGGTACCGCGAATCTCTTTCGGAGAAGCGTCAATTGCGGTGCCCAGGTCATAGCCGTTGTAGGCCAGAGCGGCGTAGATCGGGCCGTTGGAATACAGACCTGCGATGGAGTAGTGATCGGCGATACCGGTCAGGTCGAGAGCAGCCTGCTCACCAGCAACAGCGGCACCAACGAGGGTCAGGCCACCCATGGCGGGAGAGACGTAGGCCAGCACGTTGCCGACGCGGTCGTCACCAGGAATCAGGCCGGCGATATCACCACCCTTCACGCTGCCGTAGTTCTGATCGGGGAAGACGTCGAACTTGCCCTGGGACATTTTCATCGGGGTGTCGTGACGACCCGCGAGGAAGGTACCGAAGCCACCGGCCAGACCGACGAACTGGTTACGATTGTTCAGGGTGCTGCCTGCATCCGGGTTCACCTGGAACTCGAACTGGTAGACAGCGGTCAGACCGCCGCCCAGATCTTCGCTGCCCTTGATACCGAAACGGGAGAAGACGCTGTCGGTGGACCAGACGTCCTGATCATCAGTGGCGGGATTTCCGTCGTCGATGTCGGTGTTGACGACTGCCATGTGAGCCTTGCCGTACAGGGTAGCGTCAGCCATGGCGGCAACAGGTGCAACCAGAGCAGCGGCGATTGCCAGAGAGAGTACTTTTTTCATTGAGTGAGCTCCAATGAGTGGTTGAGTAGAAATTGACTACGTTGCGAATACTAGACAACACACCCCCCCTTTGCAAGCAATAATTTTGCAAAAAAGATACATTTTTTCTTGTGTGACAAAAAAACAACACAGCAAAAAACCACACCATGACCACAGAATATCAGCAGGTTATAAAGATAACCTCGAAATGAATTAATGACTTAGCTTATGCGGTCAGTATTCCGCTTGATTACTGTTGCGCATTTCTCTCATATATTTTTTCAAACAACAGCAGAGATCATTTAGAAATTTTTCATCTGGCATACAGCCAGTTACGCCAACTTTCTTGACTTGCGCTCAAGCTCTCTGGCTGAACTGCCCTGTAGACTTAGGTGTTTCTCAATTCGTATGTGCGCAGGAGCGCGCCCCGGGCAGATCCCCGCCGCATTCGGAGTGAGTAACGCGATTCAGGGATTTCGGTGTTCCAGCGCCGGCAGGACCTTTGCCTGGATCAGTCGCACCAGCCCATCGAGGTGTGGATAGCGCTGTTTCAACGGGGTGATGTAGCCCAGGGTTCTGGGAATATCCTTCAGGTAACCCGGCTTGCCGTCTCGCCGGTTCAAGCGGGCGAAGATTCCGCTCGCCTTGAGGTGGCGTTGCACCCCCATGAGGTCGAACCAGGCCTGGAACTGATGTTCGTGCTCGTCGTGCAGCACTCCCGACTGCACGGCGAGCTCGAAATAACCCTGCACCCAGGCCTCGATCTGCTGATCCGGCCAACTGATGTAACAGTCGCGCAGCAGAGAGACCAGATCGTAGGTGACCGGCCCGATGACAGCGTCCTGGAAATCGAGAATTCCGGGATTGTGACGCGGGGTGACCATCAGGTTGCGTGAGTGGAAATCCCGGTGAACACAGACCTGGGGCTGTTGCAGTGCATTGTCCACCAAGGCGGAGAAGGTGGTGTCCAGCATCCCGTGCTCGTCCGGGGTCAGGCTCAGGGAGAGTTCACGCCCGACCAGCCATTCCCGGAACAGCTCCATCTCCTGCATCAGCAGTGCGCGGTCGTAGGCAGGCAATCCCTCTCTCGGACCACAGGCCTGAATCGTCACCAGCGCACCCAGGGCATCGCCGTAGAGGCGTTCGACCGTATCGGCATCGAGTCGATCGAGATAGAGCACCGAGCCCAGGTCCCCGAGCAGGAGAAAGCCCTTGGCGTGCTCCTCGGCATGGATATGGGGG
>JBNKYJ010000156.1:0-6493 GCA_050300835.1 Sedimenticolaceae bacterium | reverse complement strand
CGAGCGCAAACAGGCCGAGGAGTTGATCAAGTACCAGCTCTATCACGACCTGCTGACCAACCTGCCGAACCGCACCCTGTTCCGCGACCGCCTCAACATGGCGATGGCGCAATCCAAACGCAGCGGCAAGAAACTGGCGATCCTCTATCTCGACATGGACCGCTTCAAGGTCATTAACGACTCCCTCGGCCACTTCGTCGGCGACGAACTGTTGCAGTCAGTGGCCCAACGGCTGCGCAGCGAACTGCGCGAGGCGGACACGCTGGCCCGGGTCGGCGGCGACGAATTCAACCTGCTCATTCCCGAGATCAACGACATACAGGATGCGCGCAACCTGGCGGACAAGATTCTGCGCATCACCACCGAACCCTTCATCATCAAGAACGAAGAGATCTACATCAGCTTCAGTATCGGCATCGCGATCTATCCGTCTGACGGCGACACCAAGGACACCCTGATCAAGAATGCCGACATCGCGATGTACAAGGTGAAGAGCGCCGGCAAGAACGGCTATGCCTTCTTCTCCGAAAACATGAAGAGCGACTATTCCCAGTCGCTCGACATCGAAAACGGTCTGCGCAAGGCCATCTCGACCGACGAACTGAGAGTCCACTATCAGCCTCAATACGACATTTTCAACGGCAAGATCGTCGGCGTCGAGGCGCTGGTTCGCTGGCAGCATCCCCAGAGGGGCTTGATCCTGCCCAACGAATTCATCAATGTGGCCGAGGAGTCGGGCTTGATCATACCGCTGGGCGAATGGGTCTTGCGCAAGGCATGCGAGGACATCAAGCGCTGGATGGAAGAGAAGTCAATCAGGCTCAGCCTTTCGGTCAACATCTCGGTGCAGCAGCTCGAAATGGAGCAGTTTGTCGCCAAGACCCTGAAGATCATCAAGCGCATGCAGCTGCCACGAAACATTCTCGAGCTGGAGATCACCGAACACGCCATCATGCAGGACATGGACAAGGCGATAGAGACCCTGTCCAAACTCGCCAATAAAGGCATTCGTATCGCCATCGACGACTTCGGCACCGGCTACTCCTCGCTCGGCTATCTGCAGACCCTGCCCATCAACACGCTCAAGATGGACCGCTCCTTCGTGCAGGGCATCAAATCGAAGGGGGACAATTCGATCATCAACGCCATCATCGCCATGGCCAAGGGGCTCAATCTGGACCTCATCGCCGAAGGGGTGGAGAGCCAACCGCAGATCGATCACCTGCTGTCTGCCGGCTGTCATCTGGCACAGGGCTTCTACTACAGTCATCCCATCCCGGAAGATGACCTGCTGAAACTGCTCAAAGATCAGCAGGCACATGCCAAATCCTTTAGCGTGCAAGGTAAAGAGAGCGGGCTGGGCAACGAACAGACCCATCCCTGAAAACCCACGGGTCGGTAACTCCCTACCGAGCCGTTTTCTCTCCATGCTATGATACGCCGCTCGTCATTCAGCGCCTGATAAACGGCGTCATTTACCTCCTAGAACACACAGTACAACCATGGCTCAATACATCTTCACCATGAACCGGGTGGGCAAGATCGTTCCGCCCAAGAAAGTCATCCTGCGCGATATCTCCCTCTCCTTCTTCCCAGGCGCCAAGATCGGTGTGCTGGGACTCAACGGCGCGGGCAAGTCGACCCTGTTGCGGATCATGGCCGGCATCGACACCGAGATCGAAGGCGAGGCCCGGCCCCAGGCCGGCATCCGCGTCGGTTATCTGCCCCAGGAGCCACAGCTGGACGAGACCACCGACGTGCGCGGCAATGTGGAGGCGGCCCTGGGCGAGGTGAAACAGGCCCTGGCGCGTCTCGACGAAGTCTACGCCGCCTACGCCGAACCCGACGCCGACTTCGACGCCCTGGCCAAGGAGCAGGCGAAGCTGGAGGACATCATCCAGGCCACCGACGGCCACAACATCGAGCGCCAGCTGGAGATCGCCGCCGACGCCCTGCGCCTGCCGCCCTGGGACGCCGACGTGAAGACACTGTCCGGCGGCGAGCGCCGCCGCGTGGCGCTGTGCCGGCTGTTGCTGGAAAAACCCGACATGCTGCTGCTGGACGAGCCGACCAACCATCTCGACGCCGAGTCGGTGGCCTGGCTGGAGCGCTTCCTGCACGAATACCCCGGTACCGTGGTGGCGGTCACCCACGACCGCTACTTCCTCGACAACGTGGCCGGCTGGATCCTGGAGCTCGACCGCGGCTACGGCATCCCCTGGGAGGGCAACTACTCCTCCTGGCTGGAGCAGAAGGAGAAACGCCTGGAGCAGGAGGCCCGCGAAGAGGCGGCCCACATCAAGACCATGAAGTCGGAACTGGAGTGGGTGCGCAGCAACCCGAAGGGCCGTCACGCCAAGAGCAAGGCGCGCCTGCAACGCTTCGAGGAGCTGCAGTCACAGGAGTTTCAGAAACGCAATGAGACCAACGAACTCTATATCCCGCCCGGCCCGCGCCTGGGCGACCTGGTGATCGAGGCCGAGGGGCTGAGCAAAGCCTTCGGCGACCGGGTGCTCTATGACGACATCACCTTCAACCTGCCGAAGGGCGGCATCGTCGGCATCATCGGTCCCAACGGCGCCGGCAAGACCACCCTGTTCCGCATGATCACCGGCCAGGAGACCCCGGACGGTGGCGAGATGCGCATCGGCGACACGGTGCAGATCGCCTATGTGGACCAGAGCCGCGATGCCCTGGACAACAGCAAGACGGTGTGGGAGGAGATCTCCGACAGCCAGGACATCATCACCGTCGACCGCTTCCAGATGCCCTCACGGGCCTATGTGGGCCACTTCAACTTCAAAGGCTCGGATCAGCAGAAGCGCATCGGCGACCTCTCCGGCGGCGAGCGCAACCGGGTCCACCTGGCCAAGCTGCTGAAGAGCGGCGGCAACCTGCTGCTGCTCGACGAGCCCACCAACGACCTCGACGTGGAGACCCTGCGCGCGTTGGAAGAGGCACTACTGACCTTCCCCGGCTGCGCCGTGATCATCAGCCATGACCGCTGGTTCCTGGATCGCATCGCCACCCACATCCTCGCCTTCGAGGGGGATTCCGGCGTGGTCTGGTTCGAGGGCAACTACGCCGACTACGAGGCCGACCGCAAACGGCGTTTGGGCGCCGAGGCCGATCAGCCACACCGCATCAAATACAAGCGATTGAGCCAATAACCAGCAGGTAGCCCGGATGCAACGAAGTGGAATCCGGGGATCGAGCGGCCTGATCCCCTGGATTACGCTTCGCTCCATCCAGGCTACGCAGCTGAGCCGGTCTCATCGAGAGGACCCTGACGATGCTTAAATACATACTCATCGGATACCTGATGCTGTGCAGTACCCTGCTCTCTGCGCAAGATGCGGAACGCCTGCGCGGATTGAGCATCGCCGCCACGTCGGCGAATGATTTCACGCTCACGCCGCAGAGCCGATTCGCCTGGCTTGAGGAGGGTCGCGAAATCCACCAGGACGAGCGTCTGCAAGGTTCCGGCATGGCAGAGTTGATCGAAGGCGCGATACAGGAGCGTCTGCAAAGCCTCGGATTCCGCTTCGAGGACGATCGCACGCAGGCGGAGCTGCTGATTGCCTATGTCGCCGGCATGGAGGATGCCGTGACGGACCAGGAGCTTCTGTCCCGTTTTGGACTCCTGCCCGGCTACCCCTCACTCAAGACAACCGACTCGCCCCTGGGCCGGGGCGCCCTGGTGCTCTATCTGGTCGATGCAAACACCCGTCGGGTGGTGTGGCGTTGCGCGGCCCAGACACTGGTCGATTTCGATGCGCCAGCGGATGTTCGCCGTAAACGCATTGCCACCGGCATTTCGAGCATGCTGGAGACACTCCCCATTGCTGGACGCTGAGGTCGGTTCCCGATCTGCCTGAATGGCTCGGGATCGCAGGCGAGCGAAGCGCTGCGGGGAGGTTCAGATCGCCACCGGAGTCAGCCTGTTCTGCCCTTTCTCCAGATGGGGTGGGACGCGGCCGCTCTCCAGCCAGTAGACCAGGGCGGTCCACTGCAACAACTCCCGTTTCTCCAGCGGCGGCTTGAGTTCAGTGACCGAGCACCCCTCTTCCGCCGCATGCACATAGCTCTGGGTATCGCGCAGATAGGCCACCAGGGGAATCTCGCTATCCTCCAGCATCTCGCGCAGGCTTCTGAAAGAGCGCGTGTTCAGGCGTACCCGGTTGGCGACTATCCCCATCGGGATCTGCAGCGACATCTGTCGGCACAGGATTGTCAGTTCATTCAGGAAATCGAGGGTGACGTGACGGTCGATGGCCGAGGGCAGTAGTGGGACGATCACCGCCGAAGCGTTGCGCAGCAGATCCATCATCTCGAGACGCTTCATAGAGGCAGGCGTGTCGATGATCACCCGCTTGGTTTCAGCAGGCACGCGCAGCACGAATGCTCGGGTCATGCCGCCCGGTGTCGGTTTGCCGGCAAAGACGCCATGGATCGCTGACAGGCTTTGCGATCGCAGATCGAGCCACTGCTTGCTCGATCCCTGGGGGTCGTTGTCGATCAACGCCGTCGGCGTACCCGACGAAGCGTAGTAACCCGCCAGATTGGTTGCGATGGTCGTCTTTCCACAGCCTCCCTTGCTGTTGAGGATGAGTAGCCTTTTCATCACACCGAACCTGCCCCAGTGGTGAAATTCACCGCATATTCCTATCATTGAGCCAGAAAAACAACCCATAACCTCATAATAAGTAGTTGTTTTAATGCTGAAACACCCTTACAACCAGTCCGCTTTGCATCCCCGGGCCCGGACAGCACTCTCTATCGACCCCTTACATCCGGTGCGGCCGGTCAACGCGTCACCACCGACCGTAATCCCGCTCTGTGGCTTCCCCAGGGGAAGTTCCGTAAAGATACGAAATATCCTAACCAACTGAATTACTTATATTTTTCATGATGGTGATTTGAATTTGCCGCGTACATGAAAAAAAGAATTTAGTGCCCACGCAAAGTGTGAACCAGTACCTGAAGCTTTCCCCATCGTCGCCGCCAGTGTGTTTAACAGCGGGACCTTCAGGACGAAAAATCATGAAAAAACTAAGCACCCTACTCCTCGCCGCAACGATTTCACTCCTCTTGTCAGCCTGTGGCGGTGGCGGCAGCGCCAGCAGCAGTGTCAATCGCGACGGCGCCGGCCGTGTGTTGCTCTCCTGGAGCGCCCCGACAGCCCGCACTGACGGCAGCTTCCTGCCGGTCACCGAGCTCCAGGGCTATCGCATCTATTACGGCAGCTCGGAAGACAGTCTCAGCGTCCTGGTCGATCTGAACGACGACAGCATCACCGAGTACACCGTGGATACGCTGCCTTCAGGAAGCTACTACTTCGCCATCACCGCCTACGACACCGACGGTGTGGAGAGCGGCCTCTCGAACGTCATCAACAAGGACGTGTGAACCGGCCAATACCTTCGAACATACTTACTGAAAAGCCCCCTGATGGGGGCTTTTTTTTGATGCCCGCACCAACGATCTACCCGCCCACAACGGGTCCTGGCCTCCATAAATCTCGAAAACCCCAATCTTTACGACGATGAAGGTACTCGAAATGGAGGGTATACCTCCCCATATGAGAACAATCGGTTGCCGCGATACGCCCGGCATCGAGCATTCAGTCCGGAGGATGAGTTATGGAAACCTGGTTGGAAGGTACAATCATCGAAAAGCGGCAGTGGGGCGACAAGCTCTATTCACTACGCCTGAAAGCGCCTGTGGAGAACTTCACCGCCGGCCAGTTCACCCGCCTGGCTCTGGAAATCGACGGCGAACGGGTGGCTCGGCCCTACTCCTTCGTCAATCCTCCCCAGGACGAGTTGCTGGAAGTCCATTTCAACGAAGTGGAGAACGGCCCTCTGAGCCCCCGGCTGGCAGCCCTGGAGCCGGGTGACCGGGTCTGGGTCTCATCACGGCCCAACGGTTTCTTCACCCTGGATCAGCTGCCGAAGAGTGAAAACCTCTGGATGATCGCCACCGGTACGGCGCTGGGGGTCTATCTCTCCATCCTGCGTACCGAGCAACCCTGGCAGCGATTCCACAATGTCGTGCTGGCGCACAATGTGAGGAAAGAGGTTCACCTCAGCTACCGTGACGAGATCGTGGATCTGAAGAGAGCGTACGACGGGCGTTTCCGCTATGTGCCGATCGTCAGCCGGGAAAGGGTGGCGGGTGCCCTCCAGGGCCGGATACTGGCCGCCCTGGAGAACGGTGGCCTGGAGAGCCACGCCGGGGTGGCGCTCACTCCCCAGACCTCACATGTGATGCTGTGCGGCAACATGAGCATGATCCGCGAGGTCTCGCAAGCCCTCGAAGCACGCGGCATGCGCAAACACCGCAGGCAAGAGCCCGGACACTACACCACCGAAAAGTACCACTGACAGGCTTTCCAGACGTACATGAACGCGAAGCTTTACTTCGGTTCATCTGAAACCTTTATCTCCGATTGAATTGATATCATCGGTGCGGCAAAACGCCCCCCCCCCCC
>JBNKYJ010000155.1:0-7745 GCA_050300835.1 Sedimenticolaceae bacterium | reverse complement strand
GCCCCATCCATACCGAGGAGTTCGCCTCCAACTGGGAGCTCTCGGCGGCCCGGGCCGCCAGTGTTGTGCATCTGCCCCCCCGCCTGGGTATCGACCCCAATCGGCTATCGGCTATCGGCTATGGAGAACACAGGCCCGCAGCGAGCAACGACAACGAAGAGGGACGGGCCAAAAACCGCCGTGTCACGCTGGTGATTCTGGGCCTGAACGGGTCGCCCGAGCGCACCATCGACCTGCCGGGAGGTGGGGGATGAAAGTCTGGACAGTCGCCAACCAGAAGGGGGGGGTGGGTAAGACCACCACCACGGTCGCGCTGGGCGGACTGCTCTCCCAGTGGGGCCTGCGCACCTTGCTGATCGATCTCGACCCGCATGCCTCGCTGACCAGTTATTTTCGCTACGATCCGGATGTGCTGGAAGAGAGCGTCTACAGCCTCTTCAAAGGGGTCTCTGAGCAACGTGAAGTGGATCCTGCCGGATTGATCTACCCGACTGGTACCGAGGGTCTCGACCTGATGCCGTCGGAGATGGCGCTCGCCACGCTGGACCGCCAGGCGGGCCGGCTCGAAGGCATGGGGCTGGTGATCAAGCAGGCACTGCAACGCCTGAGTGGGCGCTACGATCATGTGATTCTCGATTGTCCGCCGATTCTCGGCATTCTGATGATCAACGCGCTGGCGGCCTGCGAACAACTGATCATTCCAGTGCAGACGGAATTCCTCTCCCTCAAGGGTCTGGAGCGTATGTTGCACACCCTGGAAATGGTGACCAAATCGCGTCATGTGCCGTTGCCCCATCTCATCGTGCCGACTATGTTCGACCGTCGCACCCGCGCCTCCATCGACACCCTGCGGGTGATGCGCGAGAGCTATCCGGAAAGGCTCTGGCACGGTCTGATCCCTGTTGATACCCAGTTTCGCGAAGCCAGCAAGGCCGGTATTCCACCGGCGTTGTTTGCGCCGCAAAGTCGCGGTGTAGGTGCTTATGGTCAGTTGCTGCAGGAGTTGCTGCATGAGCCCGACAAGGAAGCGGAGGCGAAGGTTGGAGTGGCCTCATGAGTGAGAAAACGCATCAGCTTGCCACGCAGACCCTGGCGCAGCCCGATAGCGCACTGGTGAACTATCTGGATACCCTGCTGACGGAGATCGATACGCTGGAGAATTCGTCACTGCGCCAGGCAGTTAAAGAGCCAACTCCCCAAGCCGATAGGTTTACAAAGGATGCGGTATCGATTGAAACCGCTGAGCCTGCCATGGACCGGACCGGGGAGCTTATCGGCAGCGCCACGGCAACTTCACCGGTTCCCCCCTGGGCGGAGATCCCGTTTCAGGTGCTTCGTTTTAACATCAACGGGGTGAATATGGTGGTGCCGCTGTTGCATCTGGCCGGCATCATTTCCCTCGACAGGTCGATCAGTCACCTCCCGGGCCAGCCGGCATGGAGTCTGGGCGTGACGATGAACCATGAAACCAAGGTGGTGGTGGTGGATACCCCCAGGTTGTTGATGCCGGACGGGGAGTTCGAACAAGCGGCCTATACCCATCTGTTACTGATCGGCGAAGGCGATCGGGGGTTGGCGGTGGACGGGCTTGGCGGTACCGTGACCATCGACAAAGAGGCGATACGCTGGCGGGGCGATGTGGCGCAACACCCCTGGTACGGTGGCATTCTGGTCGAGGAACTGAGTGTGCTGCTTGATGTGGAAGGCGTGATGAGCATGCTATGAGATACACAACTGAGATTGCGATACGGATCGCATGAGACGAAGAACCTACGAGGTATAACCCATGTCTTACTCAGACGAAGAAGAGGGCAGTGGCGGCCCGTTGATCCAGTTCGTGACTTTTATCCTCATGGATGAGACCTACGGCATCAACGTGATGCAGGTGCAGGAAGTGCTGCGAGTGACGGAGATTGCACCTGTACCCGGCGCGCCGGCCTATGTGCTCGGCATAATCAACTTGCGCGGGAATGTGGTCACTGTGATCGATACCCGGACCCGTTTCGGACTTCCATCCACGGAGATGGGCGAATCCAGCCGGATCATCGTAATCGAGTCCGAGAAACAGGTGGTGGGCATTCTTGTCGATGCGGTGGCGGAAGTGGTCGAGTTGCGTGAGGGCGAGATCGATGTGGCACCCAACGTCGGTACCGAGGAGAGTTCCCGCTATATTCAGGGGGTGGCGACGCGTGAGGATGGCCTGTTGATCCTGGTCGATCTCAACAAGCTGCTGACCGACGAAGAGTGGCAAGAGATCAGCATGTATTGAGCCGGTGAGGCTACTTTTCGTCGGAACTATGATTTGCCGCTATCCTTCTAATGGATAGAATCTCCCCCAAGGAGGACGATTGGTATGCCTGAGATCGGTGAAAATTCACCTCTGAATCCGCTCTATCCGGTGAATCCGGCAAAACCGCCGTTGCGACGTGAACGGCCGAAACCGATAGACGAGGATACGCCGCGCAGACCAAAACAAGAGCCGGAAGAGAAGGATGATGGAAAACCCCATATTGACGAGTACGCATGATGCCCAATGAGAGTTCACTGGTGTGGGTTGCAATGCTGGCACTGTTGGTATTGCTGATCGCCCAATGGGCGTTGCAATATCGTGCCGAGTCGCTGCGCCGGGAAAACAGGGCGCAACAGAAGCGTGACATCGACACCCTCAAACAGACCGTCGGCGCGCTCTGCTCCAGCGCTGTCGGTGTCGACAGACGGGTAAACCGGCTGGAGCAGATGGGGCGGGACCTGGAGGAACGCCAGGAGAATATGGAGCAGCTCAGCCAACAGGGTGAGCCCCCCTATACGGATGCCATCCGCATGGTGCAGGAGGGCGCGGGGGCCGATGAGTTGATCGAAAAGCTGGGCATCAGCCGCGATGCCGCCGATCTCATTATCATGATGCATAGCATCAAGCGCGAACCCATCAGCTGAATGGCTTTTTGGCCGGGTCAATCGTCATAACGCAAATTAGTCCCGGATACCCAATGCTCGACACGCCACTCCCTGTGATCGGTTTCGCTGCCTTTAGCGGGACCGGTAAGACCACCTTATTGAAACAGCTGATACCCTTGCTGCGAGCGCAGGGTATGCGTCCCGGTGTGATTAAACATGCCCATCATCAGGTGGAATTCGATGTGCCCGGCAAGGATAGCTATGTGTTGAGGAAGGCCGGTGCCGGGCAGGTGCTGCTGGCCAGCGCCAACCGCTGGGCGCTGATGGGGGAGGAGCCCGGGAGCCAGGAGCCCGAACTGCCGGTGTTGCTGAAGCGGATGGATCTCATGGAACTGGACCTGGTGCTGGTCGAAGGTTTTCGCCACATCCCCTTACCGAAGATCGAACTCCACCGTCCCTCTCTGGGCAAGCCGTTGCTCTGCGAGGAGGATGAGTCGATTCTTGCCGTTGCCACCGATACGTCGTTGGGTCAGCCCGTCGCAGTACCCGTGCTCGATCTGAATGATCCACCGGCCATCGCCTTATTCATCCGGCAATACTGCGCCGGTTTTACCTCTTCACAATAGTGCGGTGGAAGTGATTTCGGGAGGGTGGGACAGGCCCTCACCCTACCGGCAATCGAGGCGTAGGGTGCGGCTTGCCGCACCACAGTCCAGGGAGTGGCCTGCCTGTATCGAGATCCATCAGCTCGACTTCAGTCGAGCCAAAGTTTCAGCGTCATAGCAAAGCATCCTGAAGCCCTCAATGCATGGTCTGATCCGCCAGCGCCATCATGTCGGGGATATGGGAGATCAGCATACCGATGACCGCCAGCACCACGATCAGGGTGATACCGCCGACCAGGTTGAGCAACAGGTTCTTGCCCGCGCCCTGGTCCGCCAGGGCGTTGGCCACATCCTGCAGGTTGATCAGGCCCTGCAGGCTGTCCCTGCGGTAGACCAGCAGTCGGCGGCAACGGTTGGTCCGCATCAGTTTGATGGCATAGCTGCAGGAGCTGTCGTGGGAGACAGAGATCAGATTGCGGGTACAGACGTCGCCCAGTTTCAGTGCGGCGGCATCCTTGCCTGCACCAACGACGCGCGTCAACAGGTCTCTCTCCGTGAAAAGTCCCGCCACTCGGTCGCCTTCGGTGACCACCAGCGAACCCAGATCGTTCTCCGCCATATAGGCGGCGGCACGCTGCACATCGGTTTCCGCAGGCAGGGAGGCGACACTCTCCACCACCAGCTTGTCGATACGACAGGCCATGATCTCATCCTCGTTTGTTGTGAATGGGTATTGTTGTTCTGCCTCAAGTTAGCAAGTTGCAAGCCAATAGCCATTCGTGGAGGTGTCAGGTCCAATGTCCGCGATCAGACCGTTTCCGGTCTCGGAAACACACCCCAGGCGATGAGATAGATCACCGCGGCGGAGAGAATCACCGCCGAGTAACCGAAATGAATGGCCAGCAGCGTGGCCAGGCTGGCGCTGATAACCGAGGCATAGCCGTTGACGCCCCAGGCCCAGGGCACCAGCGAGTCGGCGCATCGCTTCACCTCGCCAAGTGCCAGCGGGAAGGGCAGACCCATGAGAAAGGCCAGCGGGGCGATCAGCGAGAGGCTGAGCAGCGATTTCGCCGCCAGCGGCAGTTGCGAGAGCTGGCTGAAGATCCCATCCAGTGACAACAGATAGAGCAGGCTCAACAGCGCGATACCGGTAAAGGCCACCAGCGACAGCCCGCGCCGTCCCAGCCGCCGGTTCAAGGCGTCACAGCTGCGGCTGCCCAGGCCGGCGAAGACCAGAAAGGCGGTCAGGGTGGTGGCGATGGCGACGATCGGATGATGCAGAAACAGCAGGAAGCGCTGCATGAAGGCGATCTCGATGAAGAGAAAGGCGAGCCCGATGGCGATGAAATAGAGCAGCACGCGCCAGCGGCTGATGGCCGTGACCAAAGACTGCCGATGACGTTTCAGCAGGATCAGCGGCGCCAGTATCAACAGGGCGCCGAGCACCAGGGTGACCCCCAGTGTCGCCAATAGAATCACATAGCCCCATTCGATCAGCGGCAGGCCGCCCTGGCCACGCAGTTTCAGGGCCTCGAAGAAGCTGGGCCATTTGAAGAAGTGGTGGAAGTAGGGACGGTCGTCGGTAGCGGGGCGCAGGTTGAACTTGTAACGCTCGTAAAAGGCCTCGGCATCACCCTTTGCCAGCGCCTGCGTGGCCCGGTAGAAGACGGACTCGGCAAGCCGGTTGTAACGGTTGCTTTGCGCTTCGGTGAGGCGATGGGTGTAGGCCAGGTCGAAAAATCGCGCTTCGCTGAAGCGGGACACCGCATCCAGCTCCGTGTCGCCGAAGGGGCCGTTCTTGATCAGCAGGGTACCGGTCTGCCAGCTGCGGATCAGCACCAGGCGGTTTTCCGCTTGCGGCACGCCCGCCTCGCGCATGGCCCGCAGCGCGGTGGCGAAGAGTTTCAACGTGTCCCGTGGCGGCAGCTTGATCCAGCGGGTGATGGCGAGATAGCCGCCCGGCGCCAGTCGCGACAGGTAGAGCGCCAGCGCCTCCTCGGTGTAGAGGTAGCTCTCGTTGAGGGCGTAGAGACCGGAGGCGGAGGCGCCCGCGGCGTCGATCAGGGCGATCTGAATCAGATCGTAGCGCTGCGCTGTATGAGTGAGGAAATCGCGTGCCTCGGCGATGCGCAGCCGGGTGCCGGGTTGACGATAGACGGGGCCGGCGTAATCGGCGAAGCGTTGATCCACCAGTTCCACGACCTGGGGATTGAGTTCGAGGGCGTCGATCGATGACACGGCATGGTAACGGGCCAGCAGCAGATCGCTGCCGGTACCGCTGCCGATGACCAGCAGGCTGCCGATCTGTCGCAGATGATAGGGCAGGGCGCTGGTGGTTTGGTCGAGATAGCCCAGTGCCTGGGTCGAGGCGGCAGCAGCCGAGATGGCGCTCAGGTTGTCGGCATCGGTGAACAGACCCAGTTGGTCGGGTGGCAGGGTGTCGGCGATCAGGCTCAATCCGGGCGCATGCCGGAACGGCACCAGATCACTGGAGACCACGCTGAGATAGCCCAGGGGGCTGGAGCGTGTCTCGATGACCTGGGTTCCCTTGATCTGCAGGGTCTGGGCCAGGGCCTTGTAGGGGGAATAGCGCAGAGAAACATGCGGCGCGGCGACAACCAGCGCGAGGGCGGTGACGCCGAGCGCCGCCTGGATCGTGCGGGCTCCGCCCGGCTCCAGTTCATGCACCGCCAGTGCGGCGGCGGCCAGACCGGCAAGACTGAGCACCACCAGGATCTGCTCCGGCAGCAGCAGGTACATGAGACCGATGATGGCGAGGGAGCCGGCACCGGCACCCAGCAGGTCGAGCGCATAGATGTTGCCGACGCGCTCCTGCGGATAGGCCATGAAGGTCATGCAGATGGCCCCGGCGGCAAACACGAAGGGCAGGGTCAGCAGCAGGAAGAGCAGCACCAGCCTGAGCGACTGGCGGGGGCTCCAGAGCAGCTCTTCGATGTTGAATTCGATGGCCTGAGCCTGCAGATAAGCCAGCATGGCGCTGACGGCGAACAGCCAGATGGCGATCACATAGGCCTGCGGGTAGCGGCGAATCGTCCGCTCGCCGAAGACCCACAACAGGCTTCCGCTGAAGCCGTAGCCCAGGAGCGCCAGGCCGATCACCAGATAGGCGAAATGGTGCCATTGAATGATCGAAAACAGGCGCATCAGCAGGACTTCGTAGCTGAGCGCCGTGGCGGAGAGCAGTGCCAGGGAGAGGTAGGGGGGGCGAGGGTGCATGGGACCTCCTCCCGTCCTCTCAGTGTTCGCCGGTCAACGGCACGAATCTGACCGGCAGGATCTGCCTGACGCTGAGTTCTTCCTCCTCGTCCTTGTCGACCAGCAACAGCTGCTGGGTCATGAAGCGGCTGCCCACCGGGATGATCATGCGGCCGCCCGGTTTGAGCTGTTTCACCAGCGGTGGCGGAATGTGGCTGGCGGCGGCGGTGACGATGATGATGTCGTATGGGGCATGCGCCTCCCAGCCGAAGTAGCCGTCGCCGATCTTCACCTCGACATTGTCGTAACCCAGTTTCCGCAGTCGCGCTGTGGCCTCTTCGCCCAGGGGCTCCACGATCTCCATGCTGTAGACCTGAGAGACCAGCCGCGAGAGCACCGCCGCCTGGTAGCCGGAGCCGGTGCCGATCTCCAGTGCTCGGTCCCCGGGCTGCGGATCGATCAGGTCGGTCATGATCGCCACGATATAGGGTTGCGAGATGGTCTGGCCGTAGCCGATCGGCAGCGGCCGGTTTTCATAGGCCCGGTCCTGCAGCTCCTCGGGCACGAACAGGTGGCGTGGCGTGTCACTCATGACCCGCAACACCCCCGGATTCAGCGCCGGCCGCTGCAGGTATTCGCTGGTGCGGCGCACATCGGCCTCGATCTCGTCGATCATCCCCTGCCGCGCGGCCTCGAAGTCTGTCGCCGCCAGGAGGGAGGGGAGCAGGCAGAGTGCCGCGAAACCGAAAACTGTGTTTGGAAGACGCATCGGGCACCTCGGATTTGGTTCCCCGTCTATCCTGAATTGTAGTCGTTGTGATTAGGTGAATCAGGCGGGGTCAGGGCCTGTAAGCTGCTGGCTACAGGAATAGCCGGGCGGAATCCATCGCATACGCGGGTGGGAGCATACCGAGGTGTTGATGCGTACAACGGTGCGGCAAGCCGCACCCTACGGGTGATCTGGGCATAGGGTGCGGCTCGCCGCACCGAGCAACGCGTTAGAGGAGAGGAAACAACCATGAGCCGGCG
>JBNKYJ010000154.1:0-13456 GCA_050300835.1 Sedimenticolaceae bacterium | reverse complement strand
GAGTTTCAGAAAGACCTCGCAGCCGATCAGCCTGCTGAGGTGCTCGGCGCGGGTGCAGGGGGTGACGACGATGGAATCGCCGATGCGCTCGCGTGCGCTTTCGATATCAGCCAATGTTACCAATGCACTGCCCTCGCAGGGTCCCTTCATCGGATGCTCTGTCCAGGCAGTATAAAACGTCGCCGCATCCGATCGAAACGCTATCGCATGTCCTTTTGCATCTGCCATCGAACTTTTCGCCGTGACAGCGGCAAACAGTCCAGCAGTCGCCCTGAGTTGGCCGCCGACACACCAGCTCCCGCCAGGGGGCTTGCCTGGAGGATGCGCACAAGCGGGTAATTCGGGATACAGTTAAGAACGCACGCGAACGGTTGAGGCGTCATCACCCGGGTCAAGAATATTCCACCAGGTAGATGGCGACACCGAGGACGATGAGGGCGATCTCTATCAGGGTGATCCACCAGAACATGTAAGTGATGCGACGCCCGGTGGGTTTCAGAGGTTTCCAGATCCTGTCCATGTACCAGCGCCAGGGTGCCAGCCAGCGCCACTGTTTCCACGTGACCAGGTACTTCTGCAGATCGCCCGCCCAGGTTGTCAGGCTGCGATCGACTTCGTGCTGACGGCTCTCCAGTTCCTTCTCATACAACGGTGTGTAGTTATCCAGGATGGTCAGTTTGGCGCCAAACTCCGAGGGCTCGACCTTGAACCGCGTGGTGTGCTTGAGGCCGCCCTCGTAGGACACCGTGAGACCGTCTTCCTGGTTGTCCACACGCAGCATCAGGTCGAACGGAAAGGGCGGCTCCTGGCTGGAGTTCTTGCCGGAAAAACGGATCAGGCCATCGGCCCGCGACTCCCAGGCGGTGAATTCCAGATAAGGATTGATGCGAAACAGACGTTCGACATCCTGTTGGCAGAATCGGATCAGATCATGCGGACTCAAGGGTACATTGATGACCGCCCACGCGGCGTCCTCTCCCTTCCCGGGTGTGATGGCGGGGTTCAGTTCAGCGGTGGCGGTTTCATGCATGGGGATAGGGGACGATCAACAGGGGTGAAGTCAGATTGCGCAACAACGGTTCGGCGGCCATGCGGGAGCGCAGTCCGGGCTTGCCTTTGGGACGTGGCGAACCCATTACGATCATGTCATAACGCTGCTTGCGGCTGGCTTCGATCAGACACTCCTCCGGCTTGCCGACCATGACTTCGGCGCTATAGCCTATCTTCCGGGCTTCAGCCTCTCCCTGCAGCCTCGTCACCTGCTCGCGCACTTCCCCCTCGAGCTCCGACTCCAGATAGTCGCGAAAGCGATTTCGCGTCGACCCGTTGTTCAGCCAGTCGTCACCGGTCATGCCTTTCCAGAAGTCGGGCACGACGACCAGATGGTGGATCTGCCCCCCGTTACCGCAAAGCTCCAGGGTCTGTCGCTCCGCTGCCCGGGCCCCTTCGGTGCCATGACTGGCGAGCAGGATGTGATGTGATGTATGCATATTCAGACTCGACATATACAAAGCCCCGAGCCCACTGCGTAGGGCTCGGGGTGTTGGACTTACACCATTATGAAGACGCCAAGGGCGATGATCAGGGCACAGATCAGCGCCATGAAATCCTCCATGCGATCACTGCTGAAGATCGACAGGGCGGAGCCGCGTTGGAACTTGGGTTGCGCTTCGGATTCAGTACTCATTTGTATTTCCCCTTTAGACCCTATCAGATATCAGTAACAGCACCACGACCAGTGAGAGCGCGGCTTTGGTAAATCCCACGACGCCGCCGATCACCGCGGGTTGTCCACCCGCCTGACGCATGGCACCGACAGTGATCTGCATGCCGAGACCCACCAGACCGAAGGCAAACAGCCAGGTTATCCAATTGCGGAACATCTTGATCTTCTTGGCGGTATGACGCACGGCCTTGTGGGCGCTTTTGAGAATCTTGTCAGCATCCTTGGAAAGCACCCTGGCGTTCACCAGGCCGCGCAGGACGTCGTCGTCGTCGATGCTCATCACCTTGCCTTTATCGATCAGACGACGCAGGGCACTCTTGCGATCCTCGCGCTGGACCTTGCCGAATTCCGCTTCCAGCGTAGCCTTTTTGTCGTCATTCAGCAGATTTTCCTGCTTGAAGCCCGACTCCGGCGTGTTGCCGAAGTACTTGCCCTTGTAGTGGTTGGCGGGGGCGAAGATACCGGTGGTGGAGAGGGCGAACATCAACAGGAAGCCGATGACGAACATGGGAAACTTCTCGAAGATCACGCGCCCGACGTTGACCTGCTGGGCGCCCTCCTCTCTTTTGACGTACCAGACGGCGAGCCAGATCACGATAATGGGCAGCACGAGGACACGCGTGATGTTGAAGATCTCCGCCACCTTCAGGGTTTCGATGCCATCCGGCTGAAAGGCCAGGGCGGCACCGGCCACCTGTGCCGAGTTGAGGATGCCGGTGCCGGCCCAGGCACCGAACTGCACATACGACATGCCCAACAGATTGCCGATGACCGGAAAGATGAACATACAGCCCACCCCCCACAGCAGGATGGTGCCGATGGTATAGGCGATCTCCACCGACTTGGCCTGGACCACGGGCGCGGCGGCGACGGTAGCGGAGACGCCGCAGACCCCCATGCCGGCAGACAGAACACCGCCCATGGAATTGGGAATCTTGCGGCGCTGTCCCATCCACAACACCATGCCCACCGAACCCAGGACGAAGAAACCGATCATGACAATGGAGAGCCCGCCGAGATTGATCAGTTCCGCCGCACTGTAGAGGGTACCGAGCAGGATGACGCCGGTCTTCAAACCGAGGCGTGACAGGCGTACGCCGTTCTCCGCCCACTCGGGCACTTTGAAGACATTCACGATGATGATGCCGGTGAGGATACCGAGCACCACGTAGTTGAGTCCCAGGAGTTTGTGGATATAGGCGCCGGTATCGCCCACCTTGCCCATGGCCATGCTGATCACGGCGATCTCCGGTGCGACAAACCAACGCACCAGCATGGCGATGAGCAGAATGAACATGCCGCCGGCGATGGTCGAGGAGTAGTAATCCCAGTGACCCTCCTTGTGACTGCCGAACCACTGCCAGGCGCCGATGATCACCGAGACGACGCCGAAGTAAAGGGGTAAACTGGCGATCTCCCCGATATGCTTGTATTTCTTACCTGCCCCTAAATGCTCATAGACGCCATTCAGGGCGCCCGAATCACCCAGATACCACAGAGCGAGCATGATGACGCCGATAATAAAAAGCGCCGGATGCTTTTTGGTATAGACCATTGCTGGACTCCTCTTTTGGTGTAGTTGGAACCGGGCAAAGCCCAGGTGTTTTTGTTATATGTCGCTGATTGAAAGTGTATTTTTATTCAATCAGGGTATTCTTCCATGACGCATCCTGCTTCGCGGACCGGGGGCGGCGAAGACAGCCCATTTTTTTATTTGTCACCACACAAGATGTTCGAGGAGTCGAGATTATTCCATGCTGTAGTTGTGGTTAATCGATTCACTCAGCGTAGCTCAAGTGAAGAATTAAGCAATGCCTTCTCGTGACCATCGCGGTGTATCTAAGCTATCAGCGAGGGAGTGACGGTAGCCTACGATCTGGTTGGACGGGACACCGTAGAGACTTGCTTGCTTCAAGGGAGGATTACAGAGCCACGGCAGCATAGAGCCTCTGTAAGCAAAGTCCTCTGACCACCTTACACGCATGAAAAAGGGCGACCGGAGCCGCCCAAAAAAGTACTACGCTCTGATAGAGGATCAGTTGGTTTTTTGCTTTTTACGAGTAAGGCCGAGCCCTGCCAAGCCGACACCTAAAAGAATCAGTGAAGCAGGCTCAGGTACACTCGCCGCATTGCCTTCAAGTGTGAAAGCCATGTGTTCCTGGCGTGGCCAGACAGAGGTTTGATTGAATACCTGATAAAGTCCTGAGCCATACCCCGAATCACCATTTCCAATGGAGACAAGGCCTTGGGTCGTCATGGTTGTCAATCCAAGCACATAACTGCCCTGTAAAAGATCGATACTCAACCCACTCAAGTTGACATCAAATCCGTATGTCACGTTACTGTTACTGGTCGTCAGACCGTTCGACACAATGCTTCCCGACCAGACGATGGGTGAAATAACGGACTGGCCGAGAAAACCGTCCAACACCTCGATCACTGTATTGTCATAGAACGCAATATCATTCATGAAAATACTGTAATTGATGTCAGTGATGACTGAATTCTCGGCGAGTACAAACTCATCATAAATCGTGTAGCTCGGACCCGTGTTGTTCCAGGTCGTATTTGTGGGGTCTATTTCTGTCTGGTTGTCAAACAGCAATGCACTCAAGACAGGGCCGGTGAACAGAAACAGAACGACAGTTGCCAGAAGCTTCTTCATTTCGTACCTCCCATGCTCGATTCTTCTTTTTACGCTTCATGCGCATACAGTATTCCTGAATAAACTAATGCATATCCCACGCCACTCCATATAAAACAATGAGTTAGCGATTTTCATCAGGGCTCTGTGTAAAGTATTCCGACTCCTGGGAAACAGATACCTGTACAGGTTCGGTGGCCTGCTGCCACTTGCCGGATTTGTTAAAGACTCGATTGGGAAGACCGGGCACTGCCCCTACTTCCTCCTTTTGCCGCAATGGGAAGGCGCTTAAAGCGGTTTAATCAAGGCAAAACAGGGAACTGATGAGGAGGGATTCCCGGCCAGGCCGGCCTGGTGATCCGAGGTGTCGCAACGGGTTACAGACGCACCCTGAATGGAAATTGAATACAGAGGCGCCGAGGTGACTCATTGTCTATAAATAAGTCTTTGTTTTTGTTGGCGTCCCCAAGGGGAGTCGAACCCCTGTTACCGGCGTGAAAGGCCAGTGTCCTAGGCCTCTAGACGATGGGGACAGGTTCCTTCGCAGTGGTTGGAACATCCAGCCGAGTCTGCAAAGCGAGGGCGAAATCTAATGGGTTTTATGCCGAGTGTCAAGGTCTGCCCGGGCTCGCGGGGTGCTTGACACGCGGTGGCGAAGACACCCCGGCCCCGCCGATTGCTGGTTGTCATTGTTCGGCTGAGGGGTAGCGTCGAACAATGGTGGCGGTATCACTTCGGGATGGAGCTACCCATCATGCGAAAGCGTTTCAGCGATCTGGTCGACGAACACATCCCCCTGATCGAGGAAGTCTTCCCCTGGGACCTGGCGGACGAGATGGCGCAGAACCCGCGACTTCTGCTGGTGGATATCCGCTGTCCGGACGAATGCCGGCTGCTTCGCATTACCGGCTCGATCGCCGTTCCCCGGGGTATTCTGGAGAGCGCTTGCGACTACGGCTATGACGAGACCGTGCCCGAACTGGTGGAGGCGCGCGACAGGCGGGTGGTTGTCGTGTGCCGCTCGGGCAACCGAAGTGTGCTGGCCGCTTACACTTTGAAGCTCATGGGTTTTCCTTACGTCGCCTCGCTCAAGACCGGACTCAAAGGCTGGAACGATTACGATCTGCCCCTGGTGGACGTCGAGGGACACCGGCTCGACCCCGACGACGCCGAGCGACTGCTGAATCCACCGATCGCAGCTGAAAAACTGGGACCGGGAGTGGCCTAGTGGGCCACACTAATCGCATGTCCACCCGGTTCAGTTCTGGAACAGGGGTATAAGTGCCGCCAGCTCGTGCTTGTGCTCCGCGTGATGGGGCACTCCGATTAAGTACCCCTGTAGGAAATCGCATCCCAGAGACTGTAGAAACGCCAGCTGGGACTCGCTTTCGACACCCTCGGCGATCACCTGGATATCGAAGGCGTGCGCCAGCTCGATCATCGCACGCACAAGGCTGGCATCATTGCTGTCGGTATCCGAGTTGCGAATGAACTCCCTGTCTATCTTCAGAAAATCGAAGGGGAACTGGCGCAGATGGCTGAGCGACGATTGGCCGGTGCCGAAATCGTCCAATGCGATGCGGGCACCCAGGGTTTTAGCCTGCTGCAGAAACACCTCCGCCTCGACCAGATCATGCATCAGGATATCCTCGGTAATCTCCAGGATCAGACTATTGGGCAGAAAATCGCCGGCAATCAACCGCTCCAGTATCCGTTTACGGAAACCGATATCGTTGAGCAACCGAACCGACAGATTGATAGCGATGCCGACACTCCCGTCGTAGCGTCGGTGCTGCTCCTTTTGAAAAGCGACGGCTTGCTCCAACAGGGGTTCGATCACCGTGGTGATCACCCCGGTCTGGTCCATCACGGATAGGAACTCATCGGGATAGAGAGTCCCCTTGCTGGGATGATTCCAGCGCATCAAGGCCTCGAAACAGAACAGCTCGCCGTCGGGAGCGCTGACGATTGGCTGAAAGTGGAAGCTGAACTCTTTGCGTTCGGCGGCCTGACGCACCTGATTTTCGAGGCGCAGCGCCTCTGTCGCGCGGGAGGTCAGCTCACCGCTGAAGAAGCGATAGGCGGCCCGACCCTGGCGCTTGGCCTCGTACATGGCGGCATCCGCATCCCGGATCAGGTACTCGGCCGAGATGTCGTCGTAAGGTGCCGTGGCGATGCCGATGGAGACGGAGACTTGCAGCTGTTGTCCCTCCAGCACCATCGGCTGCTCGACCACCTCCAGAATCTTCTGCGCCAACACCGACATGTCTTCACGCTGTGTGATGCCTTCGACAAGAATCGCAAACTCGTCGCCCCCCAGCCGCGCCACGGTGTCGGAGTTGCGCACCAGCGAGACCAACCGGTCGGCGACGGTGCGCAGCATCTCATCACCGACCAGATGGCCGAGACTGTCGTTGACCTGTTTGAACTGATCCAGATCGAGAAACATCAGACCCACCTGTGATTCGCCTCGCAGGGCAATGGCCAAGGCATGTTCCAGACGGTCTCTGAAGAGGGCTCGATTGGGCAGTTGAGTCAACACATCGTGGTGCGCGATATGGTTGAGGTAGCGCTGCCGCTGATGGACCTGACGCCGCATCTCGCTGAAGGCCTCGACCAGATCCCGGGTCTCCTTCAAGTGTACCGGGGGAGGACGCACATCGGTGACCCCTCTCGCCTCCTCCTTGAGTGCGAGCGCGGTCTGCGCTATCGGCTTGAGCAGGTTGCGATTGATATAGAGATAGGCCGCCAGAATCATCAGCATGCCCATCAGGGCGATAGCGAGTATCGACTCCGACAGTTTTCTCGCTGTCAGCGTAAGTTGGGTGATATCGGAAGCGGAATACCTATCGAGCCGCAGGTTAATGAGCGCAAGATGTTCTCGCATGCTGGAGAGTATCGGTGAGACGCTTTCCCGCATCAGTTGCAGATCACGTCGCCAAATCGCATTATCCATGACCAGAAAGACCTGACTGCTGGCACTCACCCAGCGCTCAAGCAGGGCGTCCAGGCGATTCATCCGCTCGTCGTTATTCAGACCGAGCCCCGCCTCATTGTAGATACGGCGAAGGATGGCGATATGTTCTCCAACCCGTTTGGCGAAATAGTCGATACTGGCGGCATAGTCCGGACTTTCCCCCTCCCTGTTACCGGCGAAGACGCCGAAGCGGTAGGCAATGAAATGGTGCATCTCCTCCACCATACCGAACCAGCCCCTTCTCAGATTGGCGATCTCTTCGACCACGGCCAGCCGCTGTTCCGTGGTGAGCCCGGTTTCCGCTTCCTGCAACAGATTCTGCAGTTCACTCAGCATGACCATGTTGGTGGGATACATCTCGTTCTGTAGCAGACGGATAGCGGGGAACCAACGATCGACATCCTGACGCACTTCCAGCAGGAGCGCCACCTCGCCACCCAGTTTGGCGCTGTCTGAAAGCAGACTGTCGGTTATGTCAACGGCACCGGCCCCGAGTGAACCTGTCAGCAGCCGTAAGCGTTCCTCCAACTGGCGATAGGTTTGTCTCGCCACAGTTACATCGTCGGAACGGGGCTCGATGACAATACGCTGGAGGTGATTTTCCAACAGATTGAGCAGACCCTGGGCGTCAACCAGCATGCCGGCGGTCTTGGAGCGCTGAGAAATGGCCGATATCTGGGATTCGGTGGTACGACTGAAACGACTCCAGCTCAAGGTGGCAATAAGCAGCAGGGCGAAGCAGGCCAGCAGAGAAATATAGGCATAACGCCCCCGGTAGGAGCCCAGACCGGGAACCATCGCCTTGAAGATTCTGAATAGAAATCGCTCTTTCGGTTGCACGGAGTGGCCAAGTACAGGGCTTTAAGAAGTTCCGCTCGCTGGACCCACCCCAGAACGACAGACCTTGATTGGCACTTGATCAGGAATGGCAGAGTTCAGCTGAAAGCATTCAGATCAACCGCAGGAGCATACAGCCAGCTGCTTGGACCATGACAAGTCATGCAAAATCTAGGGGATGGACGCCAGTTTCGAAGTATACGGAAAGAAACTCCCAGCGAATTGATCCCGGGCAAAGATTTGATACTTTTTACGAGAATTCGAAATAGTACAACAAGCCGGCACGTCAGTGTACCGTTATCGCCCCCCAGGCAGCGTATCTGACTCTGCAGCCATCCCGAATCAGTTCATATCCTTACATCGGACCATGGTCGACCAGTTGTCATTCTGCAGGAACAACAATGTGTTTTGATTGATGACCTTGTAGTGGGGATCGTCGAGGATAGGGGTGTTTGGGCGATACTCGCCGCGGTCGAGGCACCCCCCCGGACCGCAGAATGAGACATAGTAAAGCCCCGATGAGATCGGTCCGATGGCCAAACCCCAGGGCGGTTCGCAACTCTCCTCCTTCCATAATCCGGCCAGTGGATGATCGGGTGTGGGTACCGCCAGCTCTTCGATATGCCAATGGGGATCGTGGCTGATCGAGGCGTAGGCCATCAGGAGGAAAAGGGAGGCCAGCAGCGTTACCAGTCCGTAGGAGGTGACCTTGGTGAATACTTTCATGAAAATACGCGTCCCTGCATCGCTTTCATCAGTAAGCCTGTCGGCCAACGCTGGTCGCTCGTCCAGCCACGCCGACAGGCCGATTATATACCGGCATCCGTCATTGGCGTAAACCATGAAATTCAGTGCGATATTGCAGCACAGGCTGGGAATATCCGAGCGGATCCGGCCCATGCGCCATGCAACCTTTCTTCCAACACATTGATACGGCATAAAAAAAGGGGCGCAAGGCCCCTTTTATTAGCGAATGCCGGTCAGGCTTCAGGCTTCGTCGACCGCCTTCATGCTGAGGCGAATACGGCCCTGCTTGTCGACCTCTAGCACCTTGACCTTGACGGTATCGCCCTCGGACAGCTTGTCGCTGACCTTCTCGACCCGCTCGTTGGAGATCTGGGAGATATGCACCAGACCGTCCTTGCCGGGCAGGATGGTGACGAAGGCGCCGAAGTCCATCAGCTTGGCCACCTTGCCCTCGTAGATGGTACCGACCTCCACGTCGGCGGTGATCAGCTCGACGCGCTTGCGCGCCTCCTCACCGGCCGACTTGTCGACAGAGAAGATCTTGACCACACCGTCATCGGTGATATCGACGGTGGCACCGGTCTCCTCGGTAATGCCGCGGATGGTGACGCCACCCTTGCCGATGACATCGCGGATCTTGTCCGGATTTATCTTGAACTCGATGATGCGTGGGGCATGCTCCGACATCTGCTCGCGATGGCTGTCGATCACCTTGTTCATCTCGCCCAGGATGTGCAGACGACCCTCTTTGGCCTGGTCCAGGGCGATCTCCATGATCTCCTTGGTGATGCCGTTGATCTTGATGTCCATCTGCAGGGCGTTGATGCCGTCGGCGGTACCGGCCACCTTGAAGTCCATGTCGCCGAGGTGATCCTCGTCGCCCATGATATCGGTCAGCACGGCGAACTTGTCACCTTCCTTGATCAGCCCCATGGCCACACCGGCCACCGGCGCCTTGATCGGCACACCGGCGTCCATCAGCGCCAGACTGGTGCCGCAGACGGAGGCCATGGAGGAGGAGCCGTTGGACTCGGTGATCTCGGAGACCACGCGGATCGCGTAGGGGAACTCGCCGATGGTCGGCATGCAGGCCAGGACACCGCGCTTGGCCAGACGGCCATGGCCGATCTCGCGACGCTTGGGGCTGCCCACGCGGCCGGTCTCACCCACGCAGAAGGGGGGAAAGTTGTAGTGCAGCATGAAGTGCTCGCGGCGCGAGCCCTCCAGGGCGTCGATGATCTGCGAGTCGCGCTCGGTGCCCAGGGTGGTGACCACCATGGCCTGGGTCTCGCCACGGGTGAACAGGGCGGAACCGTGGGTGCGAGGCAGCACGCCGGTACGCACGCTGATGGGACGCACGGTGCGGGTGTCACGGCCGTCGATACGGGGCTCGCCCTCGAGGATGCGGCCGCGTACGGTGCGCTTCTTCAGTTTCTCGATCGCACCCTTGACCTCATCGGCGCTCCAACGGGGTTCACTGCCCTCCTCGGCGGCGCAGAGCTTCTCGACGGTGGCGGCAACCACGGTATCGATGGCGGCATAGCGGTCCAGTTTGTCGGCGATCTTGTAGGCATCGCCGATGCCCTGGGCGGCCTCGGCCTGGACGGCGGCGGTCAGCTCGGTATCTTCCACCGGAGCCTCGAACCCGGCAGCGGCCCTGCCCACCTCGGCAGCCAGTTCCTTGATGGCCTGGATGGTGACCTGGGACTGCTCGTGACCGAACAGCACGGCGCCCAGCATGATCTCTTCGGTGAGTTGATTGGCTTCGGATTCCACCATCAGCACCGCCTCTTCGGTACCGGCGACCACCAGATCCAGATCGGAATCGGGATTCAGGCCGGTGCGGGCGGCATTCAAGATGTATTCGCCGTCCTTGTAGCCGACGCGAGCGGCACCGACCGGACCCTGGAAGGGCAGACCGGAGATGGCCAGGGCGGCGGAGGTGCCGATGAGGGAGGGAATCTCCGGATCGACCGCCGGGTTCAGGGACATAACCGTGATGATGACCTGAACTTCACTGGTGAAACCCTTGGGAAAGAGCGGACGGATGGGACGGTCGATCAGGCGCGCGGTGAGGATCTCCTTCTCGCTGGGACGACCCTCGCGGCGAAAAAAACCGCCGGGGATCATACCGGCGGCGTAGGTCTTCTCCTGGTAGTCGACGGTCAGCGGGAAGAAGTCCCGCTCCACGCTGCTCTTGGCCTCGACCACGGTCACCTGGACCACGGTATCGTCCATGTTGACCATCACGGCACCATCCGCCTGTCTTGCGATCTCACCGGTTTCGATGGAGACCCTGTGGTCTCCCCATTGAAATTCTTTCTTTATCAAAGTCACTGTTAAATCCTTCGGATCTGTGGATTGGCGGAACGGCTTATCGACGCAGGCCGAGGCGGGAAATGAGATCGCGATAGCGCTGCTGATCCTTGGCTTTCAGATAGTCGAGCAGTTTGCGGCGGGAGTTGACCAGACGCACCAGACCCTGGCGGGAGTGGTGATCCTGCTTGTGCTCCTTGAAGTGCTCGGTCAGCTGGGTGATGCGGCTGGTCATCAGGGCCACCTGCACCTCGGGGGAGCCGGTGTCGCCAGGCGCGCGCTGATACTCTTCAACGATGGTTTTCTTGTCGGCTGCACTCATTGTCATGACGTTCTCCTGTGGGTTGCGTCGTTTACGAAGGTCGCTTTACAGGCCGACCCGACAATGAGTTCAGGCCGACCGGACCGGTTAAAAAATCTGTGGTTTTCGGGCCCCGCCCGAAAGACCGCGTAGTATGCGCGTTATGGGCGACAACGGCAAGCCGTAATCGCGCATTGGGCGCTGAAATTCGGCTGTATTTCAATTCGTTACCTGCATCAGGCGCTTGGGGGCCACGCGTCCGTCATCGAGAATCTGGCCGACGCCGAGAAAATCGGTCTGGTTGGCGTAGAGTCGCACCCAGCCGCTGGTGGGGGCGTTGGGCACCAGAATCGGCTGCCCTTGCTGCATGTAGAAGGCCGCATCGGGGGTGAGTTTTACCTCCGGCCACTCGGCCAGGGCACTCTCCAGCGGCAGCAACCAGTCGTCCATCTCCTGGAACCGCTTGTCGGCGAAAGCCGACTGCACCTGCTCCAGCGTCACCAGCGACTGGTCGTCGTAGGGACCCACGCCGGTCCGACGCAGGCCGACCACATGGGCACCGCAACCCAGCCGCTTGCCGATGTCCTCGGCCAGGGTACGCACATAGGTGCCCTTGGAGCAGTGTACATTCAGCGCGAATTCCGGCAGTTCGAAACTCAGCAGGTCGAGGGCATGAATGTGGATGGTGCGCGGCTCCCGCTCCACCTCGACACCCTGGCGCGCCAGCTTGTAGAGTCGCTCACCCTGATGTTTGATCGCCGAGTACATGGGCGGCAGCTGCTGTTGCTCACCGAGAAACTCGCTCAGCACGCTGCGCACCGCGTCCTCGCTGACACCACTGGGATCAGCGGTCTCCACCACTTCGCCCTCGGCGTCGGCGGTGGTGGTGGTCTCGCCCAGCTTGACGCGCACCCGGTAGTGCTTGTCGGCATCGAGCAGAAAGGCGGACAGCTTGGTCGCTTCGCCGAAGCAGATCGGCAGTAGACCGGTCGCCAGTGGATCGAGGCTGCCGGTGTGTCCCGCCTTGGCCGCCTTGAAGAGGAATTTCACCTCCTGCAGCGCCTTGTTGGAGGTCATACCGATTGGCTTGTCGAGCAGCAATACCCCGCTGATATTGCGCCCTCTGTTGCGACGACGTCCCATTAAAATCTCTTTAATTTTGAATTGTGAATTTTGAATTATGAATTGGCGGTGTGCGCTTCGCGCACAGCTGAATAGAATCAATAGAAAACAAACGCGAGCGAAGCGAGCCCATCAATTCAAAATTCATAATTAAAAATTCGAAATTAACTGTGGCTATTCGTTCTCGTGCTCACCCACCGCCCGATCGATCAGCGCGGAGAGATGCTCGCCCTCTTCCACCGAGGTGTCGTAGACGAAGATCAGCTTCGGCACGGTGCGCAACACCATGCGTCGGCCCAGCAGCCAGCGCAGATGGCCGGCCACCTCATTGAGATGGGCGGCGATCTCCTTGTGAGACAGTTGTGCCGCCATGGCGGTGAAAAAGACCTTGGCCTGGGAGAAGTCCCGTACCACGCGGACCTCCTGCAGGGTGATCATGCCGAGGGTCTTGTCCTTGATCTCTTCGCGGATCAGCTCCGCGAGCTCCCGCTGCATCTCGGCGCCGACCCGGTCGGTTCGTTTGAAATCACGCGACATGGAGAGTGCTTACTCGACCACGCGGGCGACTTCGGAGCGTTCGAAGACTTCGATGTGATCGCCCGGCTGTACATCGTTGTAGTTCTTCACGCCGATACCGCACTCGGTGCCGTTCTTGACCTCGTTGACGTCGTCCTTGAAACGGCGCAGGGATTCCAGAACACCCTCGTAGATGACCACGTTGTCGCGCAATACGCGGATCGGGTTGTTGCGCTTGACGGTGCCCTCGACCACCATGCAGCCGGCGAT
>JBNKYJ010000153.1:0-4873 GCA_050300835.1 Sedimenticolaceae bacterium | reverse complement strand
ATCATCCACCCGGGCGGCATAGATTCTTCTCTCCTGCAGAATGTCGCCCGCATTGCCGCCCATCGCTTTGACCGCCTTTTGCGCGGTGACAATAGCCCGTTCGGCTGGAGAGCTGATCACCAGGTCAGGCACCCATTCCTGCTGCCGCAGCCAGACACCCATGCGCTGCGCATCACGCTTTCCCCGGTCCTTCAGAGGCCGGTCGAAATCGTCCATCTGTTGGCTCCAGTCGGACTTGCCGTGTCTGAATAGCATCAATTCTCGCGACATATTGTTTACCTTATGCCTAAGGAACCTCTGATCAATTCATGAATCGGTGTGTGGCGGCTGAAATACTCCGGCTCTGCGTTGAAAAGCTTCGCCATAGCCGGCTATTACGTGCGCTTTTCGCCTTGATCCGGCGTATTTCATCTCACCACACCCTCGATCCAGAATTAATCAGAGGTTTCCTATTCGTTATATAAACCTGAATCCGTCAGATCGTTGTTGCTCCCAGAGCCCTACCAGCCGATCGAAGTCGACCCCGCCGGTCACTTCGAATATTTCCATCTGTTGGAATAGTTGCAGATATGCGCTCTCGGGCAAAGCATCATCATCCCGTTGAAAGCGCCCAGTCGGGTCCTGATAGAAGGGGCCGGGCGTCTTCATGACCGCCGCTAGCAGATCCCGGCGTTGCGCGAGATCGACCCGTTGCAGAGTCGTCGGCTCCGGCGAATCATGTCGCCAATTGAGGATCAGCAGGCTGACCAGGGACACCGGCGTCGAGGTGTCGATCCGCTCCTTTCCGTAGAGGGCCGCGATATCCACATCGTGTTTCTCCTCCAAGGCCCAGAGCTCCTGCTTGGGCAGCTGCCCCAACTGCCGCCGGCGCTCCGGCGTTAACAGCGGAGCCAGTCGGGGGTTGTTGATCAGGGTGCCGGGATTGATCCGCGGCAGCTTGGGGATGCCGAGCGCCATGACCTCGCCATCAGCTGCCCGCAGGAAGAGACGATCATTGGTCAGATAGCGATAGCCGGGCTGCTCCATCAGATGCAGCATCAGAGTCGACTTGCCGTTACCGGAGAAACCGGCCAGGGCAAGGCCACGATCGCCGAAACTCAGTGCCGCTGCGTGGCAGATCAACCATCCCCGCTGCTGCAGCCGGTTCATCAGCTGGCTGTTGATGAAGTTGATCAACTGGTTGTCGTTGGCCAGGCAGGGACCGGCGGCGATGCGCCGGGTCTCGCTCTGCAGGAACAGCATGCCGGTGCGCACCTTCAGCACCAGACGCCCGTCAGCCAGATCGAGATAGGCGTCCTTACGGCCGCTCTTGCCCGCCTCGCGGCGCCAATCCGCGAAGGCCAGCCCGCTGTCGCAGACCGGTCGCTCCACGGCGATGATGTCGAGGCTCTCGTGGGTCGGCGTCCGTGGCAGATGGCCGAAGTAGTCTGCCAGCCGATCGAGCAGCTGGCGGCTGTTGGAACGGATGTTCAGACGGCAACCGTTGGCGCTGAAACTGCGTGGCGATTCGAGCAGACGTCGCCCGCCGAGCAGCAGCGGCAGCAACGAATCGGCATCGGCGGGCAACGGCCAGGGGGAGAGGCCGCTCACGCCGCCAGCTCCTTGAGCATGTAGTCTACGTAGCGTTGCGCCGCGTTGATGCCGATGCCCTTGAGCGCCCCATGAAAACCGCCGAAGGCGGAGACCTCGAACACCACCGGCCCCTGCTCCGTCTCCGCCACATCGACGGTGGTGAAGTCGAGATCGAAGATCGCCTGCGCCCGGGTCGCCAGCTCGACCAACTCGTCGCTTGCCGTGTGGGCCCGGTAGTGGCCGCCGCTGTGAATGGTGGTATTCCAGGCTCCGGCCCGTCCCACCCGCGCATAGGTACCGAGATATTCGCCGCCGAGAAAGACCATGCCCAGATCCTGACCCGGTAGGTGGAGCCGTTGCTGGATATACATCACCGGGTTGTGCTGGTGAAAGGCCTCGATCGCCTGCTGCATACGGGTGGGATCGTCGTGGCAATCGATCAGGGTCATGCCCCGGGCCTTGGTGGAGTAGAGCGGCTTGAACACCGCCGATTCGAAATCCCACACCGCCGAGGTGGCGGCCGCCAGGCTCTCGGTGACCCGGGTCGGCGGCATCGGAATGCCCGCCCGGTAGAGCGCCAGGGTTCCGCTGAGCCGATCGATCAGGCGCTGCATCGAGGCCACCCGGCTGAAGACCCGCACCCCGGCCTGTTCCAACATGCGCAGCATCTCCAGCCGATCCAGGGTGGCCGGACTGTAGACCTCGCTGATCTTCTTCACCACCACCGCATCGAGCTGGTTCAGCCTCCGGTCGTGGTAGCGCAGGGTGCCGCTGTCGAGTTCGGCGCAGACCTCCGCCATGTCGATCACCAGACGAAAGCCGGTCGCCTTCTCCAACGCATCGGCCAGGGCCTCGGTGGACCATTTGCCGGGGATGCCAACCACACCGATTTTTACACGACTAACCAACGAAGAGCTCCTTGATGGGCAGCTTGAAGGCGCTGTTCTTTTGCTCTGATTCCAGCAGCCGCCGCGTCAGATAGATGGCGCGGTTGTACATGGCCCAGGAGAGCGACTTGTCGAGAATGAAACGGGTCGAGGTGGCGAAGGAGCGGATCAAACCCAGCGCCAGGCGGGTCTCGAAGCTGCTGTCCCGATGTCGGCGGGCGTACTGCCGGGCAAAGCGATAGAAGGCCAGGCAGAGCCACTGGATGCGCCGGCGTATGCGGGGATCGAACACCTGCAAGCGGTAGCAGGAGACCATGAAGACAGTGACATCCTGCAGATAGTCCATGTAGCGGGAGCGATGCAGATCGATGAAGTTGATACGCCCCTCGCCCGGATCGTAGATGATGTTGTCCACGTTGAAGTCGCCGTGGATATAGACCGAGAATGGCGCCTTGATGCCACGCTCGAGGCGCTTCAGACGCACCAGCTGCTGACCGAAGTCCGGCACCTCCACGTCGCCGATGGCGCAGGCGGTGACCTCGAAACCGGCATGAATGGCATAGACATCAGAGAGTCGCTTGCCGAGTTGACCGGTGTAGTCGGCGCACACCGGCTTGTTGCTGCGGGTCTCGCGCCAGATGCGATTAAGCGTCTTGCTCAGCTGCGCGAAGGCCTCCTGCAGCAAGGCGTCGGAACCGTGCAGCAAAATCTGCTCGAAGGTCTCGCCGGCCAGATGTTCGATCAGCAGGGCCGCCGAGTCGCCCCGCTTCTGATAGGAGAGGATCTGCGGCGCCAGACCCGGCATGATCTCGTGCCAATCCTCGACCCGCTGCCGCTCCTCTTTCAGTTTGCGCCTGCGACCGTCCTTGAAGATGGCATGGTGGACATGGTCGTTGCCGCTGAGCGCATTGACGGCATTGCCGGAGCGGGTCTGTGCCATGGCCACCACCTGTAACTCGTCCAGATCGTTGACCGCTTTGAGCTGCCCGATCGAGGCGCTCAGGGCGTGAAAGCGCTCGGTGTTGAAATGCTGTCCCATGCAGACGGAGATGATCGCCTCGCTGATTTGCAACAGGGAGTCACCCATCTGCTCGATGTGATAGGCCAGCAGGATCTGGGTGATGCTGTCCGCCGGGTGACGCGCCTTCTTCACGGCCCCGATGCCCTGCTTGAGCAGTTTGCGGTAGACCTTGTCGAGTCGCCGCTCCACCTTGCCGATCTTCAGCGCCTGACGGGTGTCCCGTTGCAACAGAGCCGGTACGATCAGGTTCAATGCATCACCCACCTGAGCCAGCATCTCCAGGTAGTCCTTGCGCTTCAGACGGTGCGGATCACGCAGCTGGGAGCCCTGCGCCACGGCATCACGGCAGAGCTCCGCGATGCGTTCGAGATGGGTGGCGATGATCTCTGCCGAACGGTAACGCTGGCGGTCGGGTTCCCGCTTGGCGGAGGAGGCCATCTGCTGTAGTGCGTGGTTATGGATACTGAGGCGCAGATTCTCCACATACCCCTGGCGCTCCCTCAGCCGGGTGGCGATATTGATTGAGTGCTGATCCAGATACTGGCTGAGCAGGGCCAGATGGGAGGCGGTTTCCGCCAGCAGAAAGTGAAAGTTCTCGCGGATGCCTCGGGGCAGCGCCATGTCAGCCGATCTCTCCCAGATAGTCCGCCCCGGCGGCTGCGATGATCTGCGGCAGGCGGTGGGCAAGATCCTTGGGATAGAGGGGCGCGTCAGCGAGCTGGTCAAACGGCAGCCAGACCACATCGACCTGATGCTTGTCGGGATGATGCCCCGAGATCGGCTGGTATTGCGCCGGCACCCGGCAGGCGAAATAGATCTCGATGAGATGCCTGACCGATAGATAGGTGGTGTCCCGCTGTTTGAAGAAATCGGCCACCGAAAGCAGTTCGCCAACCTCGACCCGGACCCCGATCTCCTCCTCGCACTCGCGCATCAGCGCCGACTCGAGGGTCTCGGTCACATCCTGCCCACCCCCCGGCAGGGTGTACCAGGTGCCTTTCGCTTGCGCCCACTTCTTCTGCATCAGGATGGCGCCATCGCGGACGATAACGGCCCGCACGGCGCTGCGGATCTGCGGCTCCAGGCCTTCGTGCGGGTTTGGGCTAATCATCGATCGGTCATAAGGGTCATGCGGTGTTTCAGATGAATCACATACCGTCCATGGTATCAAGTAATCCCCAGCGATGCGGCATACAGGTAGGTCGGGTTACGCTTCGCTAACCCAACCTACGAATAGTGGGTTTGATTAACCTACGCATCCCCCCGTCTCAGCTTAGAAGAAGAGCACCAAGCCCCAACAGAGGACCACCAACGCCAACGAGACAAAGACCGCCGCCGAGCCCTGGTCCTTGGCCCGCCCCGAGAGCTTGTGCTGCTCGGTACTGATACGGTC
>JBNKYJ010000152.1:0-6868 GCA_050300835.1 Sedimenticolaceae bacterium | reverse complement strand
ACCGTAGGGTGCAGCTTGCCGCACCGAAATACAAGCTTAAGTAAGTGCCATTTGGATCAGCTGAAACTTTTTTTATCAAGCAAAATGCAATAAGTCTCATCTGACCACGAGTTGATCATTCCACCATATTCTTTTCATCCGCGACCTGTCTTTACACGACAAACACGCCTGTCACTGCAAACCCTTTCTGTTCCGGGGAGGCTTAAGCCCCCGAACAGGATATACTGTGCCGTCGGATCACTTTCAGCCTGCCACAGCGAGAGCCCCCAGGTCCCCGATGAATCTGCAAGCCGCCCGCCTACGCCAATACCGACTGGCCCTGTTCACCGCCCTGCTGGCCTTCTGCGTGGTGTTGATGGGGGCCTATGTGCGGCTCTCCGACGCCGGCCTGGGCTGCCCCGACTGGCCGGGCTGTTACGGCCGGCTGGTGGTTCCAGAGAACGCACAGGCAGCAGTGCCGCAGGAGAGCACCTTTGCCAAACCCCTGCATCGGGGCAAGGCGTGGAAAGAGATGATCCACCGCTACCTGGCGGGCAGCCTGGGCCTCTTCATCCTGTTGCTGACCGGGCTCGCCTGGCACAACCGCCGCGATCCGCAGCAGCCCCTCTGGCTGCCCACCCTGCTGCTCGGCCTGGTCATGTTCCAGGCCGCGCTGGGCATGTGGACCGTAACCCTGCTGGTCAAACCCGCCATCGTCACCGCCCATCTCCTGGGCGGCTTCGCCACCTTCGTCTTGCTGCTGCTGCTGAGCCTCAGACTCCGCCCCACGCCGCCCTTCGGCACAGTCGCTCTGCCACCGCCGCTGGGCCGCTTCATCCTCCTCGCCCTGCTGGTGACGATCGCGCAGATCACCCTCGGCGGCTGGACCAGCACCAACTATGCAGCCCTGGGCTGCAGTGACTTCCCCGCCTGCTACCCCGGCCAGTGGTGGCCGGCGATGGATTTCCGCGAGGCCTTCACCCTCTGGCGGGGACTGGGGGTCAACTACGAGTTCGGGGTGCTGGACAACGACGCCCGCACCGCGATCCACATGACCCACCGCCTCGGTGCCCTGCTGACACTGCTGGTGGTCGGCGGACTCGGGTTGCGACTGCTGTTGGAGCGGGAGACCGTTACGCGCCGGCTGGGCGCACTCACCCTGCTGCTGCTGGTGATCCAGATCAGCCTCGGCATCACCAACGTACTGGGCCATCTGCCGTTGCCGGTGGCGGTGGCCCATAACGGCGTCGCCGCGCTGCTGCTGGCGATGCTGTCCACCCTGACCTGGCTGGAGGTGCGCCATGCGCGTTGATGGCAAAATCGATCCGCTGATACTCGGCCTGCTGCTGTTGCTGGCGGGCGGCATCCTCTATGCCGTGATCGTCTTGCAACCCAAGCCCGCAACGGAGCCGCCCCTGGCGCTGCAGTCCGCCACCCTGCTGCCCGAGCTGCGTTCCCTGCCGCCCTTCTTGCTGGTCGACCAGCAGGGCCGGGCCTACGACAACCGGCGTCTGCAGAACCACTGGACCCTGCTCAGCTTCGGCTACACCCACTGCCCCGATATCTGCCCCACCTCCCTCGCCATGCTGGCGCAGATGAAACAGCAGCTGCAGCAGAACGGGATGCAGGCCCCCTATGAGATCGCCTTCGTCTCGGTCGATCCCGAGCGCGACACGCCTCAGCAGCTGGGGGAGTATATGGCCTACTTCGATCCCGACTTTCTCGGTCTCACCGGAACGCCTTCAGAGATCGAACAGCTGGCCCGTCCGTTGGGGATCCTCTATCGCAAGGTCATCACCGAAGGCAGCGCCATGGACTATGTGATGGACCACTCCGCCAGCATGGTGCTGCTCGATCCCCAGGGACGCTATCGCGCCCTCTTCAGCCCGCCCCACGATGCGGCTATGATGGCGCAGGATATCCTGGCCATCAGCCAGGGCGCGGAGGGTGAGACGAAATGAGCGGTGAAACCATTGTCGGACGCTGCTGGCATTGCGGCGCCGAGTTGCAGGGCGCCGATATCGGTCGCGAGACCGATTGCCGGAACTGTGGCAAAGCCACCCGCGTCTGTCGCAACTGCCGCTGGTACGCCCCCGGCCGCGCCAACGATTGCGAAGAGCCGATGGCCGAGCGCGTACTGGACAAGACGCGGGCCAACTTCTGCGACTACTTCGAGCCCACCACCACGCCACGCGGCAGCGAAGACGCCCAATCTTCCGAGGATGAGCTGCGCAAGGCAGCCGAAGACCTGTTCAAGTTCTGAGCTTCAGGCTGAATAATGCTCCACGCGGCTAAAGAAACTCGACCCGCAGATTGACCCGGCGGTTCTCCGCCCGCCCGGCCTCGGTCGTGTTGTCCGCCACCGGGTGGGTGTCGGCGTAGCTGACCGAACGCAGCCGGTTGGGCGCGAAGCCCTGACTCAGCAGGTAGCGCGTCACCGCATTGGCCCGCGCCGCGGCCAGCTCCCAGTTGGAGTGAAAGCGTCCGCCCAGGATGGGCCGGTCATCGGTATGGCCCTCCACCGCCACATCCGCCTCGCCGATTGCCTGCAGGGTTGCCACCAGGCGCGAAAGCACCGGTTCCGCCTCGGCCAGCAGATCGGCCTTGCCGGAGGTGAAGAGGATCACGTCGGCGATCTCCAGCGAGACGCCCTGATCCCGCTGTACCACCTTGATCTCGCCCTCGAACTGACTCTCGATCGCCGACGCCAGACGCTCCTCGGGTGATGGCGCGGATTCAGGCTCCGGTTCGTTTCGCACCTCGGGCGCTGTCTGCACAGGGGAGGTATCCTGCACCTCGGGCAAGGTTACGGGCGGCACGCTCTCGACCTCCCGGGGCTGCTCGACGGGGACCGGGGTCGCGTCGGGCTGCGGCGTCTGCAGCTGCTGCGCCGCCAGATGGCCCAACAGCACCACCAGCATGGCCAGCACCACGCTCAACATATCCACATAGGTCAGCAACCAGTTGGATTCCGGCTCGTCCGATTCCCAGGCGTACCAGGCGATGGCATCGAGCGGCAGGGGTTGCGAACCGGTGTGTGCGTTCATGAGGATGAGCGGGAGGTGGCCAGCTCGAAACTGGGTACGGGTTCCGGCATCCGCTGCTGCCGCTCGATCTCCTGCATCATTTCGCGGATCAGCTCACCGTGCTGCTTCTCGCCCATCAGCATTACCGCCTGCAGATAGGCCACGCGACGCGCGACCCGACACCGTCCCCGCTCCTCCAGCTTGCTGGCCATTGGCTTCAGCACCAGATTGGCCAGCACCAGACCGTAGACGGTGGTCAGCATGGCGAATCCCATGGCGGCGCCGATGGTGCCGAGGTCACCGGAACCGAGACCGAACAGCATCTGGATCAGTCCCAACAGGGTGCCGAGCATGCCGAAAGCGGGGGCGTAACCGCTCATGGCGCGTACCATCTCGGCGGGACGGCGCAGGTGGTTGCGATCCTCCGCGATCTGGCGCTGCAGGGTGAGATTGACCTGATCACGCGGAAAGCCGTCCACCACCAGTTGTGCACCGCGACGCAGCAGGGGCTCTTCGACCTCCTGCAACAGGGTTTCCGCCGGCCGAATCTCGCCGCGCCGGAAAGCATTTGCCGCCTGCAGGAAGATCTGAAAGTCCGTCTCTTCCGTTTCCGAGAGGTGGTCGGAACCATGAATCTCGGCCAGATGTCGCCACAACGCGGTCAACGCCTGCTGTGAATGGCTCATGATCGCTGTCAGCAGGGTACCGCCTGCGACCAGCAACAGCCCGGTTATCACGGCGATCAGGCCCGACCCCGGAGCAAACAGCTGTACCAGTACCGAGATCGCCACACTGCCCGCAAGCAGCACAATCGAGAGCGGCGCTTTCACACGAATTCTCCTTCAGCTTGGTATTCACTCTGTCTCACAGCAATTAGCAGGCCAGCCGCGTGGTGAAGCCGAATGGAGCTTGCCGATTGCCGACGACCATGGCCGTTTCGACACGAAGATTCCCTGCCGTCCCTAGGAACGACCTGGATGTCGCAAACTCTAACCGAATGCGATAATCGCATCGCAAGATGATGCGGATGATACAACGACAGGCATAGTGAAATGGAGATCGAGATTCGTCCCTACCAGACATCCGACGCACCGGGTCTGACCGGCATCTTCTACCGTGCCGTGGAAGCGCTTGCCGGCACGTGCTACAGCCGGCAGGAGGTGCGTGCCTGGGCGCCCTTACCCATCGCTTACGTGGAGTGGCAATCGCGACTCGAGCATGAGCAGCCCTGGGTGGTGGTGCTCAGTCACCGTCCTGTCGGCTTTATCTCCCTGCATCCGGACGGGTTGATCGGGCTGGCCTACGTCGATCCCGCTTTTCAGCGTCGAGGGGTCGGACGCAGTCTCTATGTCCATCTCGAGCGAGAGGACCGCGCCAGAGGTATGAAGCGACTCCATGTGGAGGCCTCCCACGCCGCCAAGCCACTTTTTGAGCGCATGGACTATGCTGTTGTTGAACGCAACAAGAAGCGGATCGGGCACACAGTTTTGGTAAATTGGCGAATGCAAAAACCGATTCTGCCCGCATAATGACACCGAACAGGAATTCGGGTAAACAGCTGAACTCCATTACGGGGAAGGCAAAATGACCTATACCATTACGCCCGCGAAAGACGGTGATTTCATCCTGGTTGAGGTGCATGGCGTGGTCACTCTCGATATCGCCACTCAATGGACCCTGGAAGCCCATGCCCTCGGCAAGGAACTCGGTTTACGCAAATACCTGGTGGATGTCACCGATGCCGTGAACAAGGATTCGCCTCTGGATCAATACCGCTTCGCCAACTCGAGCATGGTCGAAGACACCGCTGTGGACCGCTATGCCAAGATCGCCGTACTGGTCGCTCCCGAGGATCATTCCCACGATTTCGTGGAGACCGTGTGCCGGAATGTGGGGCTGAATTTCAAACTCTTCCGCAAGCGTGATGAAGCCATGACCTTCCTGGGCTGTTCCCAGCAACAGATGCAACAGAGCAGCTGAGTTGTTGCCCGGCCGTGCGCCATTCAGACCGTACAGGCAGTCTCGCCGAACAGGGGAAAACCCTGGTCCACGATCCACTCGCGAGCGCCTTCATGCAGCGTCAGCATAGGCACCTCCAGCTCGATCTGTCGACAGTGGCGGGCCATCAGTTGCATCGCCTCCTGTTGAGAACGCCTGGGCTTGGTCAGGAAGCAGCCCTTGGGGTCGGTGATCAGCCACTTGTCCCGTTCACGATTGATATTGAGGCGTGGCTCTTTGGTCGGTATACGTGTTGAGCCCAGTTCCACACCCTCCACGTCCCGCAGCAGCCGCTTGAGGAAGCGGGGTATCTCTTCGTCATAGAGTCGCCGGATCGGGCTCAGGGTCTGCTGGTAGTGCGACTCCTGAATCTCTCCCAGTGCCCAACCGATACCGTCGTAACCTTCCCTGGCCGCATGCAGCAGAATCAGCTTCAACGCCAGCCCAAGCCACTCCTTGGTAAAGGGCGCGGGCGGTAACTGACCGGGCCAGCGGTTCTGATACCCCTTGACCGCTCCGGACTGATGCCAGTCGCTCTGGATCTCCTCGACGAACAGCAGCCGACGCCCCTGCAGATCACGGCGCTGTTTGGTACGGAAGTGAAGCAGCAGATTACGCTCGTAGTAGTGCTTGTTGTAATAGGAGATCGGATAGTCGGGCAGGGTCAGCAGCCACTCCCGGTAGTCATCACCACCGCACAGGGTCTTGTGCTCATATCGGCTGCAGGTGGTATAGGCGACCGGCAGGCCGACGTGTTGCAGGGCATGTTCGCCGGCGGCGCGAAAGGCCGCCTGCGCGCTGGTGAAGTAGAGCGCCTGCCCAGAGGCGGGAATCAAGTTACCGATGGTATCCAGCAGGAACCATTGCGGGCTGGCGTCCGATCCCCCGCCACGGCGTTTCAGATAGCCGACCTTGTAATAGTGCAGCGTATCCACATAGCGCAGAACGCTCACCTCTGCCGGGCCGGCGATCCGCCTCACGGCGCCGATGAGGTTGAGGGACTGGGATTGCTTCACTTCGATGAAATCGAGATGGCACCCCTTGTCGCTCGCCAGCTCGTTACTGAGCGACAGTCGAATGGGTGAAAAGTCGATCCGTTCGAGCACTGTCTCCCGGCTGAGGAAGCGCTCCCCCCGGCGCTGGGCATCGCTGACGAAGGCCAGCAGTCCGGACCATTCCAGCTCCTCGTCGCGAATACCATAGCGACGCTTGTTCAACAGAGTCTGCTGCCATTGATGCGGCGACGCACGTCGCATATCCAGCCGCTCGATACGCCGCTTCAGCGCACTGTAGAGATGCTCCGTATAGTCGAATTCCTGAGCCACCAGCGGCAACTCATCCTGTACCACGCGCCGACGCACCGCGTCGATCTCGCGCACCTGCGTATCCTGCTGCAACCAAGCATCGAACGCCTCCCGATCACCCGCCGTCCAGTCCGACAATCCGGCAAGTTTGTCCAGCGTCTGACCACTGAACACATAGGGCGGATTGCCCGGCAGCCACTGCTGCGAAGAGCGGCCGACAACAATGTCGACCATCCGCTGCAATTCATAACGCGGCGTATCCTGCGTAACGCGATGGTTCAGGCGTAACGCATGGTAGCGCGCGCGAACGCTGGTAATGCCTGCGATGCGTCCACTCGGTAGTGAAATCATGCTCGCTCACCTGGCGGATGGGTTAACCCCGAAACCGCCCGCTGTCTTCAGTTCAGAACTTCGTTATGAGGATATATATCAGCGCGCAGGGGCGCTTTTAACGGAGAGGCTGTGGGGGAATAGGGGGTTCCGCGGGGACTGGCACAGATTCAAGCCATGTTTCGGCGCGGCAAGCCGCACCCTAACCGTGATCAAGCCGTAGGGTGCGGC
>JBNKYJ010000151.1:0-22302 GCA_050300835.1 Sedimenticolaceae bacterium | reverse complement strand
CATGCTGCGGCGCAGAATTTTGGTCACTTTATTTTAAGCGCTTGTATTTTAAGCAATTTTGAAGATCACAATAAGGAGAATCTCCATGTCCAAGGGGCAAAGTTTACAAGACCCTTTTTTGAATGCACTGCGAAAGGAACGTGTACCCGTCTCCATTTTTCTCGTCAATGGAATCAAACTGCAGGGGCAGATCGAATCTTTTGACCAGTTTGTGGTGCTGTTGAAGAACAGTGTCAGCCAGATGGTTTACAAACATGCCATCTCGACGGTAGTGCCGGCCAGAAATGTGCGCATCCAGCACGCTAATGGTCAGTCGGAAGACGCCGCGCCTCCCGCGGGCGGCAATTTCTGATCTTTCACCACGGAATCGCGACTGGACACATCTGTGGATCGGATGTGTCCAGTACAGCCTGATCCTGCCTGCCTCTCACTGAAGATTTCCATGTTCGAACGTCCCAAGTCGGGTGAGCGCGCAGTGCTCGTCCACATCGATCTCGGTGCCCCCGGGGATCCCGATGAACTCCAGGAATTCAGAGACCTGGCGGCCTCAGCGGGTGCCGTCTCCGTGGCCGATATCGGTGGCAGTCGCCAACAGCCCGATCCGCGTCTGTTCGTTGGAAGGGGGAAGGCCGAGGAGATCAAGCAGGTGGTGCTGGCGCAGAAGGCGGAGCTGGTCATTTTTGACCATACGCTGTCTCCCAGTCAGGAGCGTAACCTGGAACGCGAGTTCGCTTGCCGGGTGGTCGACAGGACCGGACTGATCCTCGATATCTTCGCCCAGCGGGCCCGCTCGTTCGAGGGCAAGCTGCAGGTTGAGCTGGCTCAGCTGCAGCATCTGTCGACCCGGCTGGTGCGAGGCTGGACCCATCTAGAGCGGCAGAAGGGCGGTATCGGCCTGCGTGGTCCCGGTGAGACCCAGCTCGAGACCGACCGGCGTCTGCTCAATCAGCGCATCGACCAGATCAAACGGCGTCTGTCTCGGGTCGATTCCCAGCGCGAGCAGGGAAGGCGGAGCAGGGACAAGGCCGATATCCCGACCGTCTCCCTGGTCGGCTACACCAACGCGGGCAAGTCGACCCTCTTCAACACGCTGGTGGGTTCAGGTGTCTATGCGGCGGATCAGCTCTTCGCCACCCTGGATCCCACCCTACGTCGGCTCGATCTGAAGGGCGAGGGACCGGTGGTACTGGCCGACACGGTCGGTTTCATCAGCCACCTGCCCCACGACCTGGTGGCGGCGTTCAAGTCGACCCTGCAGGAGACCACCGAGGCCGATCTGCTACTCCACGTGGTGGATGCGGCCAGTCACCAGCGGGCGACCTGCATCACCGAGGTCAACGACGTGTTGCAACAAATCGGTGCCCAGCGGGTCCATCAGATCGAGGTGTTCAACAAGATCGACCTGCTGCCTGAGCGGCAGCCCGCCATCGATCGTGACGAATCGGGTCAGATCATCCGCATCTGGCTCTCCGCCAAAACCGGGCAGGGTGTCGAGCTGCTGCTGCAGGCGCTGGCCGAGCACTTCCGACGTAACCATGTGCGCCAGAAGCTGATGCTGCCGGCACAGGAGGGGCGCCTGCACGCGCTGCTGCACGAGCGCGGCTCCGTGCTGTCGGAAGAGGGAACTGATGAGGGAGGCTGGCTGATGCATGTGGACATGTCGGAGCGGGAATTCAGGCGTCTGCTGAAAGAGGAGCCCCGGCTGCGGCAATGCATTCTCGAAACCTCATGCGATGCGGCAATGTGATGGCCCGCCAAGGCTCGGGCTTTGCGTTTGCCAGAGCCGGGTGGACTGTTAGAATGCCGCCAGAGGGGACAGTGAGGGAACAGGATCACCTCTGATAATTTGGGGGATTGTTGAAACCGATGCAAATGGTCCCACATTCTAAGTTCGGCGCCACACGGCAGCCGAAGCATCAATCAGACAAATAAATTGGAGTGTTCAATGGCCTGGAACGAACCGGGTGGCGGTAAGGATCCCTGGAGCGGCAAAGGTGGCGATCAGGGTCCGCCAGATCTGGATGAAGTCGTGAAAAAGCTTCAGGACAAATTCGGTGGTCTTTTCGGTGGAGGCAAGTCCTCCGGTGAGGGCCCCTCATCAGCATCCGGAAGTTCAGGGCCGGGTACCAAGACGATCTATGTCGCAATTGTCGTCCTGCTGTTGGGTTGGCTGGCATCCGGCATCTATATTGTGCAGCCCGCCGAACGCGGCGTTGTGCTGCGCTTCGGAGCCTATTCCGAAACCACCCAGCCGGGACCCCACTGGCACATTCCCTTTCCCATCGAATCGGTGATCCGCGTCGATGTGGATCAGATCACCTCTTTCCGTCACAAGGCGCAGATGCTGACCCGGGACGAGAACATCGTGGACGTGGAGCTGACCATCCAGTCACGCATCCAGGATGCCGCCGACTTCCTGTTCCAGGATCGGGACCCGAGAAAGACCCTGAAGGACGCCACCGAGACCGCGGTGCGCGAGACCATCGGCAAGAACGATCTCGACTTCATCCTGACCCAGGGCCGAAGCGCCATCGCCGACCGCATCAAGCAGGGCGCCCAGGGGCTGGTCGACAGCTACAAGACCGGGTTGGTGATCACCAGTGTCAATATGCAGCCGGCCAAGCCGCCGGAGCAGGTGAAGAGCGCCTTCGACGACGCCATCAAGGCCCGTGAGGACAAGGAGCGGCTGGAGAACCAGGCCGAAGCCTATGCCAACCAGGTGGTGCCCGAGGCCCGTGGCCAGGCGGCGCGTCGCCTGGCCGACGCCAACGCCTACCGGGACCGGGTCATCGCCGAGGCCGAGGGTGACTTGAGCCGTTTTCTGGCCATCCTCAAGGAGTACAAGCGTGCTCCCGAGGTTACCCGCGAGCGTCTCTATCTGGATGCCCTGGAGACCATGCTGTCTCAGACCAGCAAGGTCATGCTCGATACCCAGAGCGGCAACAGCCTGATGTATCTGCCGCTCGATCAGCTGATTCAGAAACGCAGCATGCAAGGCAGCAACTCTGACGCCGACACCTCATCAGTCAGCAGCGATGGCAGCCGCTCCGGTACGAGCACGCTGCGCAACGTTGACCGTACCCGAGGGACCCGCTGATGAAAATGACCAAACTACTGATACCTCTGGCCGCCGTCGCGGCGGTACTGATCTACTCCTCGGCCTTCATCGTCAACCAGTGGGAGGTGGCCCTCAAGCTGCGGCTGGGTGAGATCGTCGATACCGATTACGATCCTGGACTGCACTGGCTGGTGCCGATACTGAACAATGTGAAGACCTTCGATGGCCGTATCCAGACCATGGACTCCCGCCCGGAGCGCTTCCTCACATCGGAAAAGAAGGACGTGATCGTCGACTACTTCGCCAAGTGGCGTATCGCCAACGTGGCCCAGTTCTTCCGTTCCACCGGCGGTGACGAGGGCAAGACGGCGCGCCTGCTGCAGGAGCGCATCAACACCAGTCTGCGCGACGAGTTCGGTAAACGCACGGTGCAGGAGGTCATCTCCGGCGAGCGTACCGAGATCATGACGCTGTTGACCAAGGATGCCGACGCCAAGGCGGCCGAGCTGGGTGTCGAGATCCTCGATGTGCGCGTCAAACAGATCGATCTGCCGCCCGAGGTCAGCGACTCGGTCTACCAGCGCATGCGCGCGGAGCGTGAGCGGGTGGCCAGGGACCTGCGAGCGTTGGGCGCCGAGGCGGCGGAGAAGATCCGTGCTAACGCCGATCGCGAGCGGGTGGTTCTCGTCGCCGACGCCTATCGTGAAGCGGAGCAACTGCGCGGTGAGGGAGACGGTAAGGCGGCGGAGATCTACGCCAACGCCTACAATCAGGACAGTGAGTTCTATGCCTTCTACCGCAGTCTAAACGCCTACAAGAACAGCTTCAGCGACAGCGGCGACGTGATGGTGCTGGAGCCGGATTCCGACTTCTTCCGCTATCTGAAGGACCAGAAGGGCAAATAACGGACATACCCTCCCGGAGCTGTCGGCAGCGTGGACAACGGCCGACGGCTCTGGGACAATCTACGGCTGATCAGGACCGGGATCTACCCCGGTTTTTTTATGGGGTGAGCTCGCATGTGGCATGATCTCTGGGTCGCCATGGCCCTGTTGTTGGTTCTGGAGGGCATTTGGCCTTTCCTGAGTCCCGACTCCATGCGCCAGATGCTACTCATGCTCATCCAGCAGGACAATCGCACCCTACGTGTCAGTGGCCTGATCAGTATGGTTAGCGGTGTCTTGCTGCTCTATTTCGTTAACTGATTGTAATCAAAATGGAAAACGAACGCTGGATTCTGCCGGACGGCATCGACGAGGTACTGCCGCGCGAGGCGGCGGTCATCGAGAGTAAACGCCGGGAGCTGCTCGATCTCTATGCCAGCTGGGGCTATGAGTTCGTGATTCCTCCCTTCGTCGAGTTTCTCGATTCGCTGCTGACCGGCACCGGCAGCGACCTCGATCTCAAGACCTTCAAGCTCACCGATCAGCTCAGCGGACGCATGATGGGGGTGCGGGCCGATATCACCCCCCAGGCCGCCCGCATCGACGCACATCACATCGGCTGTGACGCGCCCACACGCCTCTGCTATCTCGGCACCGTACTGCATACCCGCTCAGACGGCTTTGCCGGCAGTCGCAGTCCGCTGCAGATCGGTGCCGAGCTCTACGGTCACAGCGGCGTCGAGAGCGACATCGAAATCCTGCGGCTGATGATGCAGACCCTGGCCCAGTCGGGGGTGCGGGACGTCTATCTCGATCTGGGCCATGTCGGCATTTTCAAGGGACTCGCAGAGCAAGCGGGTCTCGACCAGGATCAGGAGGCCGCTCTGTTCGACGCCCTGCAGCGCAAGGCGATGCCGGAGATCGAGCAGCTGTTGTCGGCCTTCGCCATCGACGCCAAAGTCGCCGGCATGCTGGCGCAGCTCGCGGAGCTGAGCGGTGATGACGTACTGGAACGCGCGGATCAGGTACTCGCCGATGCTTCGCCTTTGGTGAGGGCGGCCCTGGATTATCTGCGCAGCATGGCGCAGCAGATCGGGATCTGGCTGCCGCAGGTGCCGGTCCACTTTGACCTGGCCGAGCTGCGGGGCTACCACTTCCATACCGGTGTCGTCTTCGCCGCCTTCGTTCCCGGTAACGGTAAGGAGATCGCCCGTGGCGGACGTTACGACGATATCGGCCGTGTCTTCGGCCGCGCGCGACCCGCGACCGGCTTCAGCACCGATCTCAAGACCCTGATCCGGATCGGCACTCGGGAAACGGACGAACCTTCGAGGGATGCACTGATCTTTGCCCCCTGCTCGGACGACCCCCAACAGCAGTCCGTGATCGATCGACTGCGCGCCGAGGGTCGTCGCGTGGTCTGTGGCCTGCCGGGGCAGCAGGGCGGGGCGGTCGAGATGGGCTGCAGCGAGCAGCTGATCCATTCGGACGGTGAATGGCGGCTGATTTCGGTTTGAAAGCGGAAAGATTTCTGTAAGAATCCGTCAGTTTGTTGAAAACAGGCCGCGGCCAAACGCGCGGCCCGCATAATATCGAGAAAAGCATGGGTAAGAACGTTGTAGTAATCGGGACCCAATGGGGAGACGAGGGCAAGGGCAAGGTCGTGGACCTGCTCACGGACAAGGCCTCCGCCGTGGTCAGGTTTCAGGGTGGGCACAATGCCGGTCACACACTGGTTATCGATGGTCAGCAGACGGTGCTGCATCTGATACCTTCCGGCGTGCTGCGTGAGGGTGTGCGCTGTCTCATCGGCAACGGTGTGGTGCTCTCTCCGGAAGCCCTGCTGGAAGAGATCGACATGCTGGAGAAAAGCGGCGTGCCGGCGGCCAGTCGCATGGGTATCTCCGAATCCTGCCCCCTGATCCTGCCCTATCACATCGCCCTCGATGCGGCGCGCGAGAAGGCCCGCGGCAAGAAGGCGATCGGCACCACCGGTCGTGGCATCGGCCCCGCCTACGAGGACAAGATCTCCCGCCGGGGTATCCGCCTGGGCGAGATCTTCGATCCGGCCCATATCGGCGAACGCCTGCACGAGGTGATGGAGTACCACAACTTCGCACTCAAACACTACTTCAAGGACGAAGAGGTCGATATCCAGCAGGTGATCGATCAGGTGCTGACGATGGCCGATCGACTGCGACCCATGGTGGCCGACGTGACCGGCGAGCTGCACCAGCTGCGCCGTGCGGGCAAGCACGTGATGTTCGAGGGCGCACAGGGCGCCCTGCTGGACATCGATCACGGTACCTATCCCTATGTCACCTCCTCCAACACCACGGCGGGCGGAGCGGCCACCGGCACCGGCGTGGGGCCGCGCTATATCGACTATGTGCTCGGTATCGTCAAGGCCTACACCACCCGTGTCGGTGCCGGGCCGTTCCCCACCGAGCTGTTCGACGACGATGGCGAGCATCTGGGTGTCAAGGGCCATGAGTTCGGCGCCACCACCGGGCGCAAGCGGCGTTGCGGCTGGCTCGACGTGGTGGCTCTGCGCCGCTCGCTGGAGATCAACAGTGTCTCCGGCATCTGCATCACCAAACTCGATGTGATGGACGGGATGGAGAAGGTGAAGATCTGTGTCGGTTACGAATTCGATGGACGCCAGGTCACCACGCCGCCGATTGGCGCCGATCAGTTCGAGCGTTGTAAACCGGTCTATATCGAGATGCCGGGCTGGCAAGAATCCACCATAGGCATTACCGACTACGCGCAATTGCCCGAGGGTGCCCGCAACTACCTGGCCAGGATCGAAGCGCTTTGCGAGACACCCATCGATATCATCTCCACCGGTCCGGATCGGTGTGAGACGATCATCCGGCGCCACCCCTTCGCAGACTGAGCCGTAGCGCTTGATTCCCCCTGCCGGATCGGCAGGGGTAGTCTCCACCCCACACAGGGATGTACCGAGCAGGCTGAGGAACGGGAAGACTGTCTGCCCGGAATCGCCTGGGGTAGTATCGGCAACATCAGATTCGACGGTGCGACCGGGTACAGTATCGTCATTTGCCCGGCGGCAACTTCGAGATGCTATCGGCTGACATACTACCGCTGATCCTGAAACGGACGGGAGGCATTCGATGGGGACGACAACGAAAGCCGTCGCTTGGCTGTTGTGGTTGCTGGTCAGTTTTCAGGCACTGGCCGAGCCCGGTGTTCAGAAACCCGAAATCCAGCCGCTGGCTGACGCACCCACGGGCGGTGATTTCATCCTTCAATCCCGGCAGGGCCCGGTTTCGACCACCCGGTTTCGTGGCAAGGTGGTCCTGCTCTACTTCGGCTATACCCAGTGTCCCGACGTCTGTCCCACCTCGTTTTCGCTCATGGCGCAGGCGCTGAATGAACTCACTGCGCTGGAGCTGGACAAGGTCAGCGGGATTTTCGTCAGTGTCGATCCCAAGCGGGACAGCGTGGAGAGACTCGCGGAATACGTGGATTACTTCCATCACAGCTTCATCGGCGTCACCGGGGAACCGGATGCGGTCGCCGCAGCGGCCAAACTCTACGGTGTGCAATACAGTTATACCGATGCCAGCGATTCGGCCATGGGCTATATCGTCAATCACTCCGCGGCGATCTATCTGATCGATCGGCAGGGTGAGTTGCGTTTCGCCTTTCCCCACGAAACCTCCCCCGAGACCATGTTGGGGGCGATTCGTATGCTGCTGGAGGAGCGCTGAGGATCGGCAGGTCCCACATCACCTGGTTAGCCGCTTCATTCAGCCGTTGAAACAGGAACCGACGGCATTTTGTGAGTTTTGAGTGTTGAGTTTTTGGTTTTGAGTGGATGAGTTCGCTTCGCTCAAGACTATTTTTTCCGCATCCATAGGGGGGCGTACGCCAAGAGGCCAGGGAAGGATCATGTGACCCGGACAACTCATAACTCAAAACTAAAAACTTAAAACTTTTCAGATGGTTCCAAAATTCCTGCCGCGGCCTTCTCATGACAGGGCATGCTGGGAAATCAGGACTGGCCCCCGGCTCATTCGATGCGAATCAGACGGGTTCCGGAAAGCCGGTCATGCCAGGCCAGGCCTTCGCGATCGACCAGCACCCAGAGGAAACCCAGGCCCAGTGCCAGGCAGGAGAGTAGGGCCGCCAGATGGCGTTTCAGGGCATCGACCCAGCTGAGCGGCTTACCGTCCATTCTGACCACCTTCAAGCGCCAGGCACGCATGCCGAGGGTCTGTCCTCCCCGCCACCAGAAGCCGGTGAAGAACAGCAGAGGGATGATCTCGAACAGAAACCATTGATAAGCCAGCAATGCCCCCCCTTGGGGCATGCCGAAGGGCAGTGTGATGAGGGTGGTGGCGACGGCCAGCAGAGCGATTAGCAGCAGCAGGTCGTAAAAAATCGCGGCCAGACGACGCAGCAGGCCCGGTGTGGTGGCTGACGAGGATGCTTCGGTGGAAGTGGCGGACATGGGTAACTGAACCTGGTACAGGAGACTCCAGAGTGAAGAGTGGGTAAAAACCCTAATAAGGTGGGGCAATCATCCGTATTTCAATACTATCCATTGGATTCCATAATGATATTTCCCGGTTGACACTACACTCGGTGGGGGCAAGAAAGCATGGAACACAGATGTGACCATCGCAAATTATTAACACTAGAAATCGTACTCAACGATCTTGACGCCGGAGAAATCAGGGGTAAGACCCGTAACGTCAGTCTCAGCGGAATGCTGGTCGATATCGGCGACGCTCCACTGAGACTGAATACCATCATTGATATCTCATTTCCAGTGGTCTGCGGGGAAATCTCGCGCAACTGCAAGGCCAAGGCCTTTGTTGTGCATCAACAGTCCGGCAGTGTCGGCCTGATGTTCAGCGAGATCGACTCCGATGTAAGGCAGATGTTGAGAAAATTGCTTTATGGCTATGCGACCCTGTCAGAGCGTGCTTATCTCTCCCAACGTCAGCAAGAGATTTCCGCTTCACGGGCGGTCGCCTGAAGACTTGTGCGTAAAGTACCTCCTGTATAACAACAATTGACCAGCTAGCTGGAGCCTTATTCGAAAGACGCAATTCTGCGTCTTTTTTTTTTCAGCCGAATCAGCCGTATACTGCGTCCTGTCACCGTGGCCGAGATGTGAGAGAATCCGAGTTCGGTAAATCAGTCGCTGAGAACGCAAGCAGCCGGAATCGCAGTGGGTGCCTGCGGAAGTCGGAGAACGCATAGCGGTGAACGGGTTGGCGGTTAAGCATATGACGAAGATTGTTTAGATGTATCGATTCGTCTCCAAACTACAGCGAACCTGGCTGACGCGCATCCCCATGCCGTGGCTTTCAATACTGGTGGGTGTGGTTTGCGGCATGTTGACCTGGTTGCTGCTCGATCCCATCCTCAATCACCGGCTGGAGCAGATATTTCGCGACAATCTCTCCCGCCGCCTGGAGCTCAGCTCGACAGAGACGCGCCATCGCTTCGAGGCGTTTCTCAACGAATGGCGTATCACCGGCCACAGTCTGGCCCAGCACTGGGGTGTGGTCGAATATCTGAACACCAGTGCGTGGGAGGATACCCTGGAGTCGCCCAGGCGCTACACGGGACGCCAGATTCCCAGTTGGCTGGAACCGGGACACTTCAGTCTCAATTCGATAGAACCGGATCAGATCGCGCTGCTCGATTCCGACGGTGGTGCGCGGGAAATTTTCGAAGACGAATCTCTGCCCATCGAATTCGAGCGGCTGACAGGATATTTCAACGGACGCGAGGACGTGGCGATCACCACCGTGCAGCAGCGTCCTTACCTGCTGGTCTTCTCCCGAGTCCCGCGTACAGAGGGATTCGAACCGGTCTATCTGATGCTGGTCATCGAGATCGACGAGCATTTCCTTGCTGAATCGCAGCAGAGTATCGGTGAGGCGGATACGGTGATTGCGCTGTTGGATACGGACACCCAGCAACTGATCGTCAGCAGCGAACCCGCACGCGTCTTCCCCGCATCACCGCTGGGGGTTTGGGACGAGCACTATCTGGTTACATCACAAGCCCTGGTCGGCTACCAGGGGGCCGATCAAAACCTGCTGTTCACTACCCTGGTATCGCGTGAAGCGACCAAGAGGACGTTACAGAACATCACCAACCTGGCGCAGCAGGATCGCCTGATCGCGACCCTGGTCTATATTGCCGCCTTCTCCCTCGCCTTCTACCTCATCTCCACCAAGATCAGCCATGTACTGCAGCGGATCTCCCGCTTTGGGCAGCAGGCGCTGGGCATTCGGCAGCCCGTCGTGAGGGAGGGCAACCAACTGCTGCAGCTCGAGGGTTGGGTGAAGGCGTTCTTTCGCCAGATCATCGAGGCTCGGGAGCGGCTGCGGGTGCAGCAGGAAGAGCGGCTGAAAGAATCAGAAGTCTTCAAAAGCGCCTTGTTCGACAACTCGATGGATTCGATCATCACCCTCGACGAGCAGGGTCGGGTGATCGAGGTCAACGGCACCGCATGGCGGGTTTTCGGTTATGACCGGGAAGGATTGCTGGGCCGCCACTTCGACGAGTTTGCACTGCATGTGGACGATCGCAAGCGCTATCGCCAGATGTTGAGCACTTGCATTCACAAGCAGGGTGACGAGCGGGCCTGTCGCTCCCAACCCATGACCGCACTGACCGGTCACGGCGATGAGCGGGCTGTCGAATGTTCTGTGATTTCCATCCATCTGCCGCACCAGACAGTGTTCAATGTCTATCTTCGCGATGTGACCGGTCAAAAGCAGGCGGAGCGGGAGATCGCCAGTCTGGCCAAGCTGGCAAGCGAGAATCCAAGCCCGGTGTTACGTGTCAACCGGCGGGGGGTGATCGTCTACGCCAATGCCGCCAGCAAACCGCTGCTCGACTACTGGGGTTGCGAACGGGGCCAGACCCTGCCCCTCTATTGGCAGAACCAGGTCGCCAAGTCGTTGCGGGAGGGGGTTGCCGAGGATTTCGAGATCGCCTTCGAGGACCAGGTCTACTCGCTGCAGTTGGCGCCGATCAGAGAGCTCGACTACGTCAATCTCTATGCGCGAGATATCACCCAGATGCGCAATGCGGAGATGCAGAGCCGACAGCATCAGTCGGAGTTGGTGCATGTCTGTCGGCTCAGTACCATGGGGGAGATGTCCACCGGCCTGGCCCATGAGCTGAACCAGCCGCTGTCCGCCATCATCAACTTCGCAAGCGGTTGTGTGCGGCGCATCCAGTCGGGTCTCGGAGGTGAAGCGGAACTGGTGGATGCCATGGCGCAGATCACGGCCCAGGCCGAGCGCGCCGGTGAGATCATCAAGCGCTTGCGGGCGATGGTGACCAAGCGGCCGCAAGAGCATGAAGTGGTCAATCTCAACCACATGCTGCTGGAGGTCGCCTCATTTACCGAGTTCGAGGCCAATCGGCATCGGGTGGAGGTGAGCCTGGAACTGAGCGACGAGATTCTGCCGGTGAAGGTCGATCTGGTTCAGATCGAGCAAGTGCTGCTGAATCTGGTCAGAAACGCCATTGATGCCATGAAAGTGATACCATCCGGGAAGAGACAGCTGCTGTTGCAGACCCGCCGCCTCGATGCCACCCACGTGGAAGTGGTGGTCAAGGATACCGGTCCGGGTATCGCTGCGGACGCGGTCGAACACCTGTTCGATGCCTTTTTCTCCACCAAGGAGAGCGGGATGGGTATGGGGCTGCCGATCAGCAAAAAGATTGTCGAGGCTCACTATGGCGAGCTTTCGGTTGACACCAAGCCCGGCGCTGGTGCGGCTTTTCATATGCTGCTGCCCACCGATCCGACACTTGTATTACCAGGGTTCTGACTATGAGTAACCAGCCCACCGTATTCGTCGTCGATGACGACCAGGCCATGCGCAACTCCCTCAAGTGGCTCATCGAATCCGTCTCCATGCAGGTGGAGACCTTCGATTCCGCTGACGCCTTCATCAGGAGCTACTATCCTGGGCGCTCCGGCTGTCTGCTGCTCGATGTGCGCATGCCGGGCATGAGTGGGCTGGAGCTGCAGGAGTATCTTGCGGTCAATAAGATCGCGATCCCGGTCATCATCATCACCGGTCATGCGGATGTGCCGATGGCGGTCAGGGCCATGAAGGCGGGGGCCGTGGATTTCATCGAGAAGCCCTTCAACGACGAGCTGTTGCTGGAGAGCATCAGACACGCCCTCCTGCTGGATGAGAGGCAACGGGACATGCAGTCGCAGCGGGCGGAGATCGCCACCCGTCTGGCGCGACTGACACCACGCGAGCATGAGGTGATGGTGATGGTCACCAACGGGCGTGCCAACAAGGAGATCGCCAGCACCCTGGGGGTCAGCGCCAAGACCGTGGAGGCACACCGGGCGCGGGTGATGGAGAAGATGGAGGCTGGCTCGCTGGCCGAACTGGTACGCATGGCCATTCATGCCAACCTGACACTGGAAGAAGTCGATACGGAGGAGTGAGGCGGCCGTTGGCGTAGTTATGAGTGTTGAGTTTTTAGTTTTGAGTGGATGGGTTCGCTTCGCTCACAGCTCATTTTAACAATTTCTCAGAGCGTTCCACGAACGCCATGCCTGCCTTCTCATGGCCGGGCATAATGATTAATCAGGATAGGGTGTGAGGAGAGGCAATCCGCTCATGCAAAACGATTCCGCCTGCCGTCCATGAGCGAGCGCCTGCTGCGCCAACCGAAGGTCCTGGCCTGGGCCTTCTACGATTGGGCCAACTCCGCTTTCGCCACCACCGTGATGGCGGGTTTTTTTCCGCTCTTCTTCAAACAGTACTGGAGTGCCGAGGTGGTCGCCACCGAGAGCACCTTCCGCCTCGGACTGGCCAACTCGCTGGCGAGCATCCTGGTGGTTTGCCTGGCGCCCCTGCTGGGTGCCCTGGCCGATCAGGCCGGCGCACGCAAACGATTTCTGCTCTTCTTCGCAGTCATGGGTATCGTCATGACCGGCGCCTTGCCGCTGGTCGCCGCGGGACAGTGGGTGATGGCACTGGTGCTCTACGGGGTGGCGCTGCTGGGTTTCTCCGGCAGTAATATCTTCTATGATGCACTGTTGGTCTCGGTGACCGAGGAACGCCACTACGATCGGGTCTCCGCCTACGGCTTCGCCTTCGGTTATCTGGGCGGGGGGCTGCTCTTCGCCCTCAACGTGGTGATGATCCTCAAGCCGGCGCTGTTCGGCCTCTCCGGGAGCGCCGAGGCAGTCAAGCTCTCCTTCTTCAGCGTCTCCCTCTGGTGGGCGCTGTTCTCGCTTCCGCTCTTCATCTGGGTCAAGGAGCCGCCGGCGGTGTCGACCCGTGCGGACTGGGTCAGCGCCGGTTTCCGACAGCTGATGTCGACCCTGGGCAAGGTGCGCCAGCTGCGCATGACCTTCCTGTTTCTGGTCGCCTACTGGTGCTATATCGACGGTGTCGACACCATTGTCCGCATGGCCGTGGATTACGGCCTGTCGATCGGATTCGACGCCAACAACCTGATGACGGCGCTGCTGATCACCCAGTTCGTCGGTTTTCCGGCGGCCCTGGTGTTCGGCAGCATCGGCGCGCGACATGGACCCAGACAGGGCATCATGCTGGCGATCTTCGCCTACCTGATGATCCTGCTCTGGGCCTATCGCATGGACGCGATCTGGGAGTTCTATCTGCTGGCGGTGGCGATCGGTCTGGTGCAGGGTGGCATTCAGGCCCTCTCCCGGGCGCTCTATGCGAGGCTGATACCGCGCGATCAGGCGGCGGAGTTTTTCGGTTTCTACAATATGCTGGGCAAATTCGCCGTGGTGTTGGGGCCGTTGCTGATGGGCTGGGTCGGTGTGCTGACGCGGGACAGCCGGCTGTCGATTCTGGCCATCGCCGTGCTCTTCATCCTGGGAGCGCTGATCCTGGGGCGGGTGGATATCCACGCCGGGCAGCAGGCCGCCCGCCAGCTGGAGGGTACTGGCCTTCCACCTCAGAGCGAGTGACAGTTACAGCGATAGGGCAGGTCGCGTCCGACCTGGGCCACCGTCTCGATGATGTCCGTCACGTCGTTATCGAACAGGCTGAGCCGGGGATCCCTGCGCCTGATCATCTCCCTGACCAGGGATTCGGTGGCCGGACGATGGGCCGAGGGATCGGGGGCTTCGGTGACATCATGGCAGATGGGGCACATGACGAATAGCCCGCTCTCGAGACCGATCTCCATTGCCGCCTTGAACTTTTTCTGCTGTTTGCTGAGCAGGAAGTCGAGCAGACCCATGGGGAGTGATTTCCTGTTGCCGGTTGTTTGATAGACTTTGCACCCTTAATCCGCCAAGGGCAATCCCCCGACTCTGCGACCGCCATGAACGACCAGCGTGAAAAAGACCGACTCTACGCCGATCCCCATGCGGTGGTGGCCGATTTTGTCTTCGATGAACGGGTGGCGGCGGTCTTCCCGGACATGATCCGGCGATCGGTCCCGGGCTACGCCACCATCGTCAACATGATCGGCACGCTGGCTTCCCGTTGTGTCGCGCCCGACACCCGCTGCTACGATCTGGGTTGCTCCCTGGGGACGGCGGCGTTGGCGATGCACCGGGGTATCGGCAGCCATGCCCTGCCGATCGTGGCGGTCGACAACTCGCCGGCGATGCTGGATCAGGCGCGGCGGATGCTGGCCGAGGCGGCCGATCCGTCGGCCTTCGACCTGGTCTGCGCCGATGTGCTCGAGGTGCCGATAGAAACGGCCTCGATGGTGGTGCTCAATTTCACCCTCCAGTTCATCGAGCCGTCGCAACGGCCGCTTCTGCTGCAGAAGATTCACCAGGGTCTGCTGGCCGGCGGCATCCTGGTACTGTCGGAGAAGATCGCCCTCGATTCAGAGCCGGTGCAACGACTCTTCACCGACATGCACCACAGCTTCAAGAAGGCACAGGGCTACTCCGAACTGGAGATAAGCCAGAAGCGCAGTGCCCTGGAACGGGTGTTGCTGCCCGAGACCCTGGAGCGTCACAAGTCGCGGCTGAGGGAAGTGGGATTCGGCACCGTCGAGGTCTGGTTCCAATGCTTCAATTTCGTCTCCCTGCTGGCCATCAAATGAGCGACGGCTGGGATTGGATCGAGTCGCTGCGGGACACTCCCCTGGCCGACAGCCTGGAGCCGCTCAGGGAACGGGTCGAGGCGGTCTGGCGACAGCGCCCGCACGGCGATCTTCCGACCTGGCAGGATGCGCTGAACAAGCTGCCGAACCCGCCGATCTCCTCCCTCTCACTGCATCAAGACCGTGTGCGTGCCGGCTTGCCCGGCGATTGCGACGACGCCACCCGGGAGCTTATCCGCACGCAACTGATGCGTCTCCATCCCTGGCGCAAGGGGCCCTATGAAATCTGCGGTCTGCACATCGATACCGAGTGGCGATCCGACTGGAAATGGTCGCGTCTGCAGGGCGCCATAGCGCCTCTCGAGGGGCGCCTGGTGCTGGATGTGGGGTGCGGCAACGGCTACCATGCCTGGCGCATGGCGGGGGAGGGGGCCCGCATGGTGATCGGCATCGATCCGACCCAGCTGTTCATCTATCAGTTTGCGGCTATCCGCCACTTTCTCGGTGAACAACATGCGGTAAGGTTGCTGCCCTTGGGCATCGAGGATCTGCCGCCCGACATGCAGGCCTTCGATACGGTCTTCTCCATGGGGGTCTTCTACCATCGGCGCTCGCCCTTTTCCCACCTGTCGGAACTCAAGGGCTGTCTGCGCAGGGGCGGTGAATTGGTGCTCGAGACACTGGTGATCGAGGGCGCACCGGGTCGGGTGCTGGTACCGGAGTCCCGTTATGCGAAGATGCGCAACGTCTGGTTCATCCCCTCTCCAGCGACGCTGATGGCTTGGATGGGCCGGGCCGGGTTCCGTGAAGTACGTCTGGTCGACGTGACCGCGACCACCACCGATGAACAGCGCGCGACACCCTGGATGCGGTTCGAATCCCTGGCCGATTATCTGAATCCATCGGATCCGGGGTTGACGGTGGAGGGATACCCCGCACCCAGAAGGGCGATTCTGACCGCCAAGGCCTGATATCGCTGTCACCATCGGCTATGATGCATCTGCAGAACAACACACCATGAACTGTCGTAAACCATGTCAACACGTCTCCTGATCACCCTCGATTATGAACTCTTCTTCGGCCGCCAGGTAGGCTCTGTCGAGCACTGCATGCTGCGCCCCCTGGAGGCCCTGAAAGCGGTGGCCGATCGCCACGGCGTCAAGCTGACCCTGTTCGTGGATGCGGGCTATCTCGTCCGCCTGGAGGATCAGGCCGAGCACGCGCCGGAATTGCAGGAAGACTACCGCAGCATCAGTGACCAGTTACGGGCTTTGATCGAGCAGGGACATGATGTCCAACTGCATATCCATCCTCACTGGGAGGACAGTGTCTATGCCGAGGGGGAGTGGCGGATCGACACCGGGCGTTACCGGCTCCACGATTTCGAGGCGGCGGAGCTGTCGCGCATCGTCGGCGACTACAAACAGGCACTGACCCGGATCGTCGGCGACCGGGTCTTCGCCTATCGGGCCGGTGGCTGGTGTCTGCAGCCCTTCGCGCCGATCGGCGATGCCCTGGCGCAGCATGGGATCTGGCTCGACAGCACGGTCTATTTCAACGGCCACTCACCCGACGACATCCGGGGATTCGATTTCCGCCAGGCGCCGAAGCAGACCCAGTGGCGTTTCAATCGGGATCCGCTGAAGACAGAGGCGTCCGGTCGCTTTCTCGAGGTGCCGATCAGCGCCTGTCGGGTCAGCCCCCGCTTCTACTGGAAACTGGCCCTGATCAAGAAGTTCGCCCGTGGCTCCTACAAGGCCTATGGCGACGGTCAGGCGATGGTGGCCAACACGGCCTACTACAGGGAACTGTTGACCCGGCCCAGTCACTCGGTGGCCTCCATAGACGGCGCCAAGGCGGGGTTGCTGGAGTCGGCCTACCGTCAGCTCGATCAGATGGAGGGGCCGCGTATCTTCAATGTCATGGGGCATCCGAAAGCGCTGACCCCCAATTCCCTGACACGGCTCGAGCGGTTTCTCGAGCGCCATCCCGAACTCGAATCGGTGACCCTGCAGGACTTCAGATAGCGGGAGTCGTTTGCCGCGCCACGCGGCCGCCCACGGCAACTACGGCTAGGTAACGACTTCGAAGTTGAATTCGGGTGACTGTTGCATGTGGCGCTTCACCGCGCACTGCTCCATGCTGCGGACGATGCCCTGGCGGTATCGCTCCGGAAAGCCTTCGGGCAGGGTGGGGCGGAAGCGGACCTCGCCGATCATCTTCCTTTTCGGGTCGTCTATGCAGACCATTTCGAGGGCCAGTCCCTGGGTCGAGAGCTGGCGCATTTCACAGAAGTTCCAGGCGTAGATACCGGCGCAGGTGGCCAGCGAGGCCAGGAACAGGTCAAAGGGCGCGGGGGCGCCCGCCTCCCCGCCGTACTTGACGGGCTGGTCGGTCTCGATCAGAAACTCGCCGATGCGGGCGTTGATGCGCTTGCCGCCGGCGAATTCGAGGCTGACGCTGGTCTGGTTCGATGCCATCAGAGCGGCATCAGCTCTTTGATCGGGCTGTCGTTTTTCTGCTCGACCTGGGCATAGAGATTGTTCAGGGCCGCCTGCAGCGCTTCCTCGATGACCGGGTGGTAGAAGGGCATCTGAATCAGCTGCCCGACGGTCAGTCCCTGGGTACAGGCCCAGTTGAGCAGATGGGCCAGATTTTCACCGCGCGTGGTGATCATCTCAGCCCCCAGCATGACGCCGCTCTGTTTGTCGGCGTAGAGTCGGATGACGCCCCGGTTCTGACCCATGATCATGGCGCGTCCTACCGGGGCCAGCTTGACTTCGCCGATGGCGATCCGCTCCGGATCCAGCTCCCTGTAGCGGGCTCCCACCAGGCAGATATTGGGGTCGCAGAAGTTGATCGCCAGCGGCACCTTGCGCCGGAAGGCGGTCACCTGTTCCCGGGTCGCGTTGTAGCCGGCGATCTTGCCCTCGTCCCCCGCCTCGTGGAGGATGGGGCGCTCGCCGTTGACGTCGCCGGCGATGAAGATGTGGGACTCGCCGCACTGCATGGTGTTGGAGTCGTAGACCGGGATGCCCCGCACGTCGAGCTCGATGCCGGCGTTCTCCAACGCCAGACCCTCGACGTTCGGGGTGCGGCCCAGGCTCGCCAGCACCTTGTCCACCAGCACGCTCTGTTCGCCGTTACTGACGCGCAACTGTTCCCCCTCCTCCTCGATTTCGACCGGACGTCCGAGGTGGATGGTAAAGTCGCGTTGCATGATCTCCAGCGCCATGCTGCAGACTTCCGGATCGCTGGCGCCGCCGATGGTCTCCGCCATGTCGAAGCCGGTCACCTCGACGCCGAGACGGCTGAGGGATTGACCCAGTTCCAGGCCGATCACCCCGAGGCCGACGACCGCCACCGATTTCGGCAGGTCCTCCTGATCGAAGAAGGTGTCGGTGGTCATCACCCGCTCACCGAACTGGGCCCAGGCCTTGGGCACCATGGGTCGGGAACCGGTGGCGATGACGATGCTCCCGGCCACCACCCGGTCGCCGTTGTCGAGCTCAAGGGTGTGGGGGTCGACGAAATGGGCGTAGGACTCGACGAACTTGTCACCCATGTTGTCGGTGCTGTTGCTCAATACCCGGTCGACGAAGTTGTCGCGGAGGTCCTGCACATGTTCCATCGCCTCCGGGATGTCGATGCTCAGCTCCGTGTGGCCATCCACTCCGTAGCGTCCCAGGTGGGTGCGTCGATGGTAGTCTTCCGCCACTTGAATGAGTGCTTTCGAGGGCATGCAGCCGACGCGGGCGCAGGTGGTGCCGGGCTCACCGCCGTTGATGAGGACGAAACTCTTTCCGGAAGGGGCCACTTGGCCGGTGGCGTTGAGCCCCGCCGTACCGGAACCTAGGATAGCGACATCGACTGTTATTTCTGCCACGAGTCTCTCCGACTGTTGATTGTTGTCTGTTTCAGTGGAGGAGATTCTAGCGGGATGGGCAGCGGATTGCAGCCTGAGAAGTGGTGGGGCGACACGAGCTGCACGGTAGGGTATTGTCACACGCACCAGAACATCCACTACCGGAGGCATAAACCATGAGATTTCTAGCGCTTTTGCTGCTGTTGCCCATGCTGGCATCGGCCCAACCGCCAGCCCAGCAGATGGATCCTCAGCAGTTCTTCGAACAGACCAAGCAGATGATGTTGCCGATGATGCAAGAGACCCTGCCGACAATGCGCGAAGCCCGCTCCTGCCTGCAAGCGGCCGATGACCAGGCGGCATTCGAGGACTGCGCTCAGATCATGGTCGAACTGGACAAGAAAATGCGTGCTCGGATGGGATCTCCCCACGGCATGCAGGGGGCTGAGGACCCGCCTATGAAAGATCCGAAAGCGATCGAGTGGAATGCCGAGACCAAAAAGAACATGCTGCAGTACCTCGATCATTCGATCACCATCGGTTCCGCCATGAGCGATTGCCTCAATCAAAGCGGCACAGTGGAGCAGATGCAGCAGTGTATGCAGAGCAAGCGGCCGACTCCCTGAGACGGTCTGGATTTGATCCTATAGCCTTTCAGTCGCGCCAGTCGCGTGGCTGGATCGGTTCCGGCTCCTGCCGGTTTCTGTCAAGCGGCCGAAAACGATAGCCCTGAATCACATCAGGGCTTTGTTTTGTCTTCCTGATCGGCGGCAGATCATCACCGGTCTCTGCAGGCGACCGCAGTGTCTGCATGGACAGATAGGGTGACAGCAGTTGTGGAGGCGGGGGAGGTGGCTGCCAGGCCCGGGCATCGAAACGGCTTTCGTGCCGGGCATGACCTCCGAAGGTGAAACAGAAAAAGGCCTGTGCCTGTGGCTGCCAGCCCATCAACAACAGCATCAACAGCAGGGGCGGCCAGGATGGCCCGTCAGTGCATGGTGTCTCAGGGTTTCTCATTCATCACAGTATGGCAGCCGCAGCCCCGTTTACCATCATGCTCGATCGGTCACGGTGCGAGCGCTGTGTGATATGCCGCAACAGGCCGAGGCATATGCCGATCAATGTCTTATCAGAAGCGGCGATGCGATAAAAAGTACTGACAAAACAGATTGATAGAATTTGGATTGATAGTTGCTAAATGCTCGGGAAGTTCAACCTGAGGTAGCAACATGAAAAAAAAGACCCTCTCCCTGGCCGTGACCGCCGTACTGGCCGGGCAATTCTCTCTCCAGGTCCCTCTGCATGCCGCTGAGCCGGTGACCGACCTGCCCACCATCAGCGTCGAGAGCACCAAGATAAGCGACGTCAGCGGTGAGGAGGTCAAATCGGCGGATCTGGCCGAGGCGCTGACCAAGAAGGTTCCCAGCATCTCCATCGTGCGTCGCAGCGGCATCGCCAACGACATTATTTTGCGCGGCCAGAAGAAGGACAATATCAATATCCTGATCGACGGCGCCAAGATCTACGGTGCCTGTCCCAACCGCATGGATCCGCCGACTTCCCATGTCCTGACCAACAACATCGAAGGCATCGAAATCATCGAAGGTCCCTTCGACGTGGAGAATTTCGGCACCCTCAGCGGCTCGGTGGAGATCACCTCCAAGCAACCGGCCAAAGAGTTCACCGGAGAGGCCAATCTCAATTTCGGCAGCTGGGGCTATCGCAAGGGCAGCCTGACGCTGAGTGGCGGCAGCGAGCGGGTGCGGGCCCTGGTCAGCCTCTCCAAGGAGACCAGCGAGCAGTATGAAGACGGTGAGGGTAATGACTTCAGCGAGCAGCTGGAAGCGGTCAACGCCCCCGCCGGCAACCGCTACAAGCCGGAGTATGTCGATCTCGATGCCTACGACAAGGCCTCGTTCATGGGCAAGCTCTACGCCAAGGTCACCGATAACCAGGATCTGATGCTGAGCTACACGGCGAATCGCAGCGACGATATCCTCTATCCCTCTTCACCCATGGACGCCCTCTATGACGACTCCGATATCTTCAACCTGGAGTACAGCATCAAGCGATTGGGTGACTATTCCAGGGCGCTGAGCTTCCAGTACTATGATTCGCAGGTCGAACATCCCATGTCGACCCTCTATCGCGTTGCTTCAGGTCCCAACTCCGCGAACGAGAAACTGAGCTATCTGGAGACCCACACCCAGGGCTTCAAGGTCAAGAACGCCTTCGATCTGAGTGATACGGCGGTGATGACCTACGGTATCGATGTCAGTCGCAGAAACTGGAACGGTCACTACGAAGGTTCGGGTAGCCAGACACCCATCGACGGTTTCATCAACATCGACGACGTGGACACGGACAATCGCGCGCTCTTCGTCGAGGTGGAGAAGCGTTACGCCGAAGTCGATCTGAAGGCCGGTGCACGCTATGACGACACCACCATCGAGAGCGGCGGCAATCTGCCGAATCAACCCGATAACGACTACACGGCCTTCAGCGGCTTTGTGTTTGCCAACTATTCGGTCAGCGAAGGGACCAAGCTGTTCGGAGGTGTCGGACGCTCCCACCGGGTACCGGATGCCCGTGAGCTCTACTTCCGTGGCGCCATGGTCAATATGGGCATGGGCATGTCACCGCAGATCGGTATGCCGACCCTGGATCAGACCGTCAACGACGAGATCGACTTCGGTGTCGAGAACAACTTCGAGCATCTGATGCTGAAGACCAAGCTGTTCCACAGCTGGCTCTCCGACTACATCTATTACAATGCTTCCAAGACCACCAACCGCTTCGAGAATATCGATGCCACCCTCTACGGTATGGATGTCAGTGGTACCTACTTCTTCAGTGACGAGCTGTTTTTCGATTTCGGCGTGGCCTACCAGCGTGGCAAGAAGGATGAGGCGCTGGCCGGTCAGACCGACAGGGACCTGGCGGAGATCCCGCCACTGAAGGGCAATCTCGCACTGAACTATACCTATGGCCAGGACAATCTGGCGCGCCTGGAGCTGGTCGCCGCAGACCGTTGGGACAGCTACGACAGCGACAACGGCGAACAGGAGATCAGTGGCTACGGGGTTCTGAACTTCAAGCTCAAGCATCAGCTGACCCGTCAGTTCGAGATCACGGCCGGTATCGACAATCTGCTGGACAAGACCTACGCAGTGAGCAATACCTATAACGATCTGACACTGATCAGCAGTGGTGTGACCGGTGAGGTCATGCTGATCAACGAGCCGGGCCGTTATCTCTACGTCAATACCACCTACCGTTTCTGAGCGGGCGACAGGAAACCGGGGTAAGACACGAATGGCACATACTTAAGGCAATGGCGTAGGTTTTTGTACGCCATTCTGCCGGTGATTCGGTGCGGCAAGCCGCACCCTACACGCAATCAAACCGTAGGGTGCGGC
>JBNKYJ010000150.1:0-6440 GCA_050300835.1 Sedimenticolaceae bacterium | reverse complement strand
GGCTTGATCACGGGGTAGGGTGCGGCTTGCCGCACCGAAACACAGTCTAAATACGGGCCATTTCCATCAGACTGAACACGCCGACCTGCCGATGCCGATCACTCCACCGTAATGGTGACCGGATCGGAAATCAGCGGCGGTGAAAACGGGATGTGATCCTTGTCGCCCATGATCAGCTGCAACCGATGCTCACCGGGCGGGAGCGTCAACTCGACCTCGGTCTGGCCAGCGCCGAAATGCCGGTGCCGTTCATCGCTCGGCAGGGGCTGAGTCAGGTCGGGCAGCTTCATGACATCGATCATCAGATGGTGATGACCGGTATTGGGCTTGTCGATACCGGCGGGAGCGACACCCATGCCGCTCAAGCCGAACTGTACCCTGACAGGATTGCTCACCACGGCACCCTGCTGGGGAGAGATGATGTAGACCTTTGCACCCTCGGGAGCGGGCGTGGCCGCCAATACGGGCGCTTCGACCCAGAGGCACAACAGCACAGCAACGATACTACGCGGAAGGTTTTGGGACATGAGAGCCTCCTGTGTAAAGAGACCGCGGACGTCTGTGTGGCAGGTTCGACAAGTACAGCACAAGACAGACATCAGAGACCCTCCGCTTTGCATGCAAATGCGGGGGTTCGGATCGAGTGAAGACACTGGCGGAGGCTTTGCGACCGCCATGCCGGTGGATGGATTAACGTGGCGCGATGCGACCGGTCAGGATTCCGGACACGGAAGAGGCTCAGCAGTAAACCATCCGGGCCGGCCGCTACGACCTGCTTGAGAATCAGGCTTTCTTCGTGACCAGGTGCTCGGCCAACAGCTCTGTCAGACTGACCACTTCGGTCTCCATCTCGTAGTGCTCCAGCCCCTCTTCCAGAATGATGCGGCAGTTGGCGCAGGCGGTGACCAGGGTGTTGACGCCCAGCTCATCCAATTGACTCTTCTTGCGTTTGAAGGCCTCGAGCCTGAGCTCCTCGGCGCGCTCGTTGGCGCTGACGCCGCCACCGCCCCCGCAGCACCAGTTCATGACGCCATGGTCGCGCATCTCGGTAAAGTGGTCGGTGAAACTGTTGAGCAGGTTGCGTGGCTGCTCTATCACGCCGCCGCGCCTCACGATTTGACAGGGATCGTGCAGGGTCATCGGTGTGTGGTTGACACCCTCGAGCTGAATGCGCCCTTGCGCCTTGAGTTGCTCCAACAATTCCAGAATATGCACCACCTCGAACTTATAGGGGCGGCCAATCAGATTGGGCCCCTCCCAGCGGATGGCGGTATAGGCGTGTCCGCACTCGGGACTGATGACATATTTCACCCCCAGCTTTTCGGCCGCGTTGACGACACGCCCCACGAGCTCGGCCGCCGCCTCCTTGTTGCCGATCTGGATGCCACTGTTGGTCGCCTCGAAAGCCTCGCTGCTGATGGTCCAGGTGACACCCGCCACGTCGAAGATGCGCGCCAGGCTCTGGATGAACTCGGGAAAGTTGACGATCTCCATGGACGAGAAGATGGTCATGTAGTCGACGCCGGCCTGGTCGACCGGGATCTTCAGCCCGGTCTCCTTCTCCACATTCGCCAGCGCCGCGGAGAGTGTCTTGTAGGTGACGCCCATGGGGCTGCCGATGGTCAAGGCGCGATGGGTGGCTTCTTTCATGCCGTCGGGCGCATAGCCGGCGACCGAGAAGCCCTCACGGATCTTGCGGATCATGTAGGTGATGTCGTTGCCCACGGGGCAGACCATGGAGCAGCGTCCGCACAGGGTACAGCTGTCGTAGACCAGCTTTTCCCAGTCGGCGAAATCCTCCTCCGTGAGCGGTTTGGACAGCCCCATCGCCTTTCCCAGCTTGCCCCAGAAGGTATGCTCCTGGCGCCACAGCTTCTTCATCGGTTCGAGTTTGTGGATCGGCGTATAGCGGGGATCGTTGGTCTCGGTAAAGAAAAGACAGGCCTCGGCGCAGATACCGCAATGCACGCAACTCGAGAAGTAGGATGCGACCTTGGCATCGATCTGCTGCCCCATCACTTCCACGCCTCGCTCGAAAGCTTCGCTCATGGCCGGTTCTCCTCGGATTGCTCAGTCAGCGGATTTCGGTGCGGTAAGCCGCACCCTACACATCGATCACCCTTAGGTTGCGGCTTGCCGCACCGTGTTGTCCGATGGATGCTATGCATTGACACCTTTGCGTCCCATGGTCGCACCCGTATAGCCGCGACTCAGTATGAAAGTGAAGGCATGCATCAGCTTGCTGAAGGGGAAATAGATCAACAGCAGTTCAGCCAGGAAGAGATGCAGCAGTCTCAACGGCTCGAAGGACTGCGCCAGTGCCAGGCAACCGGTCAGCATCACCACGAAGACCAGAATCGACCCCACATGATCATCCAGGTCGGAGAGCATCCGGGTCACCGGATTGAGCACCCGGTGCAGCCACAGCAGGATGAGTCCGGCGAAGGCGAACTCCGCGGCCACGATAAAGGCCCAATGCGGCATCGCCGGCCAGCTGAAACCGGTGATGCGGTCGGCAATGAAGTCGATGTGGGGTTTGGCGAAAATCAGCAGCGCGAAGAGTCCCAGATGGAACATGTAGCCGGCGATGAGCTGCACGCGGCTGCGGCTGGTGACCGTACGCTCAGGCACGAAGCGGCTGAACACCGCCCTCAGTGCGCCCTTGCCCGCACTGCCCCTGGGCAGGGAGAGATCCGGCCTGACACCGGCCTTGAGAATGGCGGCGATGCGCCAGACTACGCCGACAACGAACGCCGAAAGGGAAAAGTACCAGAGCGGCCCGTCGATGAATTCACCAATCACTTGCCGGCCTCCTCGATGTTGGCATCCAGTGGTATGTGATCGAAATCTCCCTTCAGTTTAGCCACCTCGTCGCTGGCGATCGCTTCGCCGCGTTTTTCAGCCTGTGTAGCCCACAAATCGTGATGCTCCTTGGCCCAGTTGAGATCGCAGTAACCGGTCTTCATGCCCTCGATGGCGCCCTCCATGCCGATGGTGCCGATGTAGATGTGACCCAGTATCACCGCAGTCATGAGGATGGCGCCGATGCCGTGTCCCACATGGGCCAGCTCCATCAGTTCGCGTCCCTGGCCGAAAACGGGAGAGACCAGGACCAGTCCGGAGACGCCGATCGTGCCGCCGACGAACACCAGCAGCCAGAACATGGTCTTCTCGCCCATGTTGAAGAAGTTCGAGGGTACGTGCTTCTTACCGATGACACCCCCACCCCGCAGCAGCCAGGTGAGATCACCCTTCTGATAGATGTTGCGACGCACGAAACGGAAGAAGATCAGCACCAGCGCCAATAGAAACAGCGGCCCCATCAGGTTGTGTCCCTCCTTGGATGCCGAGGCCAACACGGAAAAGGCCTCCTTGCCGATCAGGGGGATCAGTAACGGTCTGCCGAACAACAGAATGAGTCCGCTCAAGGCGAGAAAGATGAAGATGCCGGCAATGAACCAGTGAATGGTCCGCTCATAGGTCGTGTATCGAGGCAGTTTGAGATTGGAGATACCGCCTTCCACGGGTACCTTACCTCTCACCAGGTAGAAGACGATCAACGCCACCAGCACGCCTGCGAGGACATAACCACCGATCGGAATCAGCTGGTTGATCCTGAAATGACGCCAGCGATCACCATTGGCATTGATCAGGACACCGGTATCGACACCTTTGACCTGGGTCTTGCCCGAGGCCGGCGCGGTACGTTGCCGAACATCGCGCCACAACTCTGAGGCCGGGTTCATCAGCTCCACGGTGGGTGCCTTGGTGGCCGAGTTCTCCTCGGCACTGACCAACGGCAGATAGACCAGAAGTGCGATCAGAAAGGTCCACAACAGGGATTTTGAAAATGCGGCGATCACTGTCTTTGTCTCCCCTCTCTCATCGCTCAGTCAATGGGTTCCCGGCCATCCGCTGGACGGCCGGGAGATTGTCGCCTGGATCTCAGCCCAGTCGTTGCTTTGCCAACCCTTCCGATCACTCGTTCGCGCTGCTCTTGCCCTCCATGCCGCGCGGGGCTCGGAATGAGGCATCCTGGTAGGAGACACCTCTCGCCAGCACGGCCGCGCCCCGATTGATGATGCGCTTGCGATAGACTTCGGAGATCACATCCGCATCACCGGCCAACAGGGCCTTGGTGGAGCACATCTCGGCACAGAGCGGGAGCTTGCCTTCGGCGAGACGGTTGGAACCGTACTTGCGGTGCTCATCGGCACTGTTATCGGCTTCCGGTCCGCCGGCGCAGAAGGTGCACTTGTCCATCTTGCCGCGGGTGGCGAAGGCGCCGTCCTCGGGAAACTGCGGGGCACCGAAAGGACAGGCATAGAAGCAGTAACCGCAACCGATGCAGATGTCCTTGTCGTGCAGCACCACGCCATCGGCCGTGGTGTAGAAGCAGTCCACTGGACAGACCGTGGCGCAGGGCGCATCCGAGCAATGCATGCAGGCCACCGAGAGGGAACGTTCACCGGGCTCGCCGTCCTTGATGGTGACGACACGGCGACGGTTGACGCCCCAGGGTACCTCGTTCTCGTTCTTGCAGGCGGTCACACAGCCGTTGCACTCGATGCAGCGTTCTGGATCACAGTAGAATTTCATTCGTGCCATGATGGTTTACCTCGGATTAAGCCTTGCTGATGCGACACAGGCTGCATTTGGTTTCCTGCATCTGGGTGACCGAATCGTAGCCATAGGTCATGGCCGTGTTACAGGCCTCGCCCAGGATGTAGGGATCCGCACCCTCGGGGTACTTGCTGCGCAGATCCTTGCCCTCGAAATGTCCGCCGAAATGGAACGGCATGAAGGCCACGCCCGCCGCCACGCGTCGGGTAACCAGCGCCTTGACCTTGACCTTGGCGCCTTCGGCACCTTCGACCCAGACATCGTCGCCGTCCTTGACGCCGGCATTGTTGGCGTCACGCGGATGCATCTCCACGAACATATCCTGCTGCAGTTCCGCCAGCCAGGGATTGGACCGGGTCTCGTCGCCGCCGCCTTCGTACTCCACCAGACGACCCGAGGTCAGAATGATGGGATAGTCCTGGGTATAGTCCTTGGCCTGAATAGAGGCATAACGCGTCGGTAGCCGATAGAACGACTTGCGATCCTCGTAGGTCGGATACTTCTCAACCAGATCACGTCGGCTGGTGTAGAGCGGCTCGCGATGGATCGGCACCGGATCGGGGAAGGTCCAGACCACGGCCCGCGCCTTGGCGTTGCCGAAGGGTGCGCAACCGTGCTTGATGGCGACCCGCTGGATACCGCCCGAGACGTCGGTCTTCCAGTTTTTACCTTCGGCGGCCTTCTTCTCCCCGTCGCTCAGGTCGTCCCACCAGCCGAGCTTCTTCAGCAGGTCGGCGGTGAACTCGGGATGGCCGTTCTTGATCTCGTTGCCAACCGGATAGGAACCCTCAGCCAGCAGGTTCACGCCATTGCGCTCGACACCGAAACGGGCGCGGAAGTTGAGGCCGCCCTTGGCCACCGGTTTGCTGGTGTCATATAGATTGGGGGTGCCGGGATGCTTCAATTCCGGATTGCCCCAACAGGGCCATGGCAGACCGTAGTACTCGCCGTCGCAGGCACCGCCCTCGGCCAACAGACTGGTATAGTCGAAGGTACCCCAGTTCTGCTGCTGCAGCTTCATGCGTTCCGGGCTCTGGCCGGTGTAGCCGATGGTCCACATGCCCTTGTTGAACTCGCGGGTGATGTCCTCGATCAGCGGCTCGTCACCCTTGACCTCGATGTTCTTGAACAACTCGTCAGCGAAGCCCAGTTTCTTGGCCAGGCGATACATGATGGTGTGGTCAGGAACCGACTCGAACAGGGGTTCGATGACCTTGTCGCGCCACTGCAGCGAGCGGTTGGAGGCGGTAACGGAACCGTAGGTTTCGAACTGGGTGGATGCCGGCAGCAGGTAGACATCGTCGGTACGGTCATGCATGACGGCGGAGACAGTGGGATAGGGATCGATGATGACCATCATGTCCAGCTTCTCCATCGCCCGCTTCATCTCCTCACCGCGGGTCTGGCTGTTGGGCGCGTGTCCCCACAGCACCATGGCGCGGATATTGTCCTTCTGCGCCACGTTCGCCTTGTCCTCGAGTACACCGTCAATCCAGCGGGAGACCGGAATACCCTTGGTGTTCATCACCGGCACGTCCTTGTCACCGCTCTTCTCGTAGCTGCCCGAGTCGAAACGCCCGGAGAGCCAGTCGTAATCGACGTCCCAGACACCGGCCCAGTGCTTCCAGGCCCCCGCGGAAAGACCGTAGTAACCCGGCAGGGTATGTGAAAGCACGCCGAAGTCGGTGGCGCCCTGCACGTTGTCGTGACCGCGGAAGATGTTGGTGCCGCCACCCTCGCGGCCCATGTTGCCCAGCGCCAGCTGGAAGATGCAGTAGGCGCGGGTGTTGTTGTTGCCGATGGTGTGCTGGGTGCCG
>JBNKYJ010000149.1:0-29993 GCA_050300835.1 Sedimenticolaceae bacterium | reverse complement strand
TCAGAGTGACAAAGGGTGTACTGTACGTTGTTGCCACACCGATCGGCAATCTTGAGGATTTCTCCACAAGAGCGGTTGACACGCTGAGAAAGGTCGATCTCATCGCCGCGGAGGATACGCGGCACACCCGCCCCCTGCTGCGTCATTACGGCATAGACACACCCATGCAGTCGTTGCATGAACACAATGAGCGAGCCCAGCTGGAGAAGATGCTCTCGCTGCTGCATGAGGGAAAATCACTGGCGCTGGTGTCGGATGCGGGGACACCATTGATCAGCGATCCCGGTTTTCCGCTGGTGAGGGAGGTCGCGGCCGCCGGTTTCGGCGTGGTGCCGGTGCCGGGTCCCAGTGCCCTGACCTGCGCCCTTTCGGCCGCGGGGCTGCCCACCGACCGATTTCTGTTCGCCGGTTTTCCGCCCCGGGGCCAGTCCCAGCGTCGGCGCTGGTTCGACGATCTGGCGCAGGAGCCGGCCACGCTGGTCTTCTATGAGTCGGGTCACCGCATCCAGGCCTCGCTGGTGGATATGGCGGCCAGTTTCGGCAGCGAGCGCGAAGCGGTCATCGCCCGTGAGCTGACCAAGCTGCACGAGACCTTTCTCCGCGGCAGCCTGGCCCAGTTGATCGAACGGGTGTCGGAGGACGAGGATCAGCGCAAGGGCGAGTTTGTGGTCCTGCTGGCAGGGGCCGTGCCGAAGCCTGACTCCCGATCCCTGACGGTCTCTGTCGATGAATTGTTACCGTTGCTGCTGCAGGAGATGCCCCTCAAGCGGGTCGTCTCCCTGCTGTGCGAACTCACCGGGGCGAAAAAGAATCAGCTGTACGATCGGGCGCTCAAACTGAAGCAGGCCAAGATGTGACCTGATTCCGGGAAGCTCCGGCCACTCCTGTCCGATAATTTCCATACGTGGTTATTACGGAATTCCCTTTGATGATCAGGGTCTTGACGCTGACAGTCTGCTTGCTGTGTGCACTCCCCTCGTCACCTGTCAAGGCCGGTGACGGGTTGGAGTTCGTGCCCTTTGTCGGTTATCGCTTTGGCGGCAGTTTCGATGAGGAGATCAGTGGTCGTTCGCTGGACCTGGAGGATCACCGGAATTGGGGATTCGCCATCAGCAAACCGGCTTCATCCAAAACCCGTTACGAGCTACTTTACTCCCATCAGGAGACCCGCCTGAGCGACAGGACCGATCCTGCGGATGCCTTCGATCTCGATATCCACTATCTTCACCTGGGTGGCACAGTGGACGTCAACTACGAACACTTCGCGCCCTTTTTCAGTGGCGGAATCGGTTTGACGCATATGAGCCCTGGCCACAGTGGGTTCACGGACGAAACCCGTCTGTCGCTGAGCCTGGGTGGTGGCCTCAGATGGTATCCCACCGATCGGCTCGGTATCCGTCTCGAAATGCGCGGCTACGGTACATTGATGGATACCAGCGGCTCGCTCTTCTGCGACGGGGGCTGTCAGCTTGAATTGAGCAGCGATCTGTTTCCCCAATTCGAGACCAACCTCGGATTGATCTTCCGTTTCTGATATCCGGAAGTGCCGTCAGCACTGGTTTTGAAATGATGTAATGAATTCGATGGATCGTGCCGGAAGGTCAAGCGATCTTTCCGATGCTGCCGGCCTGTTCCAAACCGAAACTACCTCCTTTTGGGTACTTAAGTGCCCCCGTCTTCTGCCGACATAAATTCCGAAACCATAGTCGCCTATACATTGCACGAAACTGCTCCAGGTAAGGCGTTTTGATCACAGCAAAGTGACGTTCTGCACATAGGCTAGGCCCATAGCCATGCTGAAACAGCGGGTGATCAAAATGTCCCTCCTCTCGAATCTTCCCATCAAACTGCGTCTCACCATTCTCGTCGGCATCATGCTGCTGGTTGCTTTGTTTATCGGGCTCCTGGGTCTCGGTGGTATGCGCAACGCGGATCACGCCATCGACGAGATATATCATCAAGACATGACGCACATGCATGCCCTGTCCGTGGTGCTGGAAAGCGCCGAGGAGAGCCGCTCACAGATGCTGCTTTCGCTGCAACACGATCCCACGTCGCCTTTTGCCTCGATGCACAATCACGGCGTGACACTGCATCTCGGCACCGTCGAAGAGAACATCAAGACAATTGACGAGCATTGGGGTGAATTCACCGCTTCGCCCCTGGATGCGGAAGAGAAACGGTTGGCCGGTATCTTCGAACAGGAGCTGGCCAAGTTCGAGCGCGAGGCGGTCGACAAGATTGCCGAAGCGATCCATGCCGGACACTATCACGAGGCCAACCGGCTGGTCATAGAGGTCGTCAATCCCGCACTGGCGGAACTCAAGCGGAGCATCGAATCCCTGGTGGAGATTCAGGAGCAGGAGGCCGCGATGTTTTTCGACCAGACCGACGCCGCCTATCACGCCATGATCGCCTGGGTCATCATCGGCCTGGCAGTGGGTACAGCGATCAGTCTCGTGCTGGCCTATTTCATCATTATCGGGATTTCGCGCGGAGTCGGTCGTATCGAACAGACCGCAATACAGCTCTCCGAAGGGGACCTTGGGGTACGGGTGGACTATCAGAGTCAGGATGAGCTCGGTCGTATCGCCGATGCCTTCAACCGGATGGCCGATAAATTCCACGGTGCCATCAATGAGGTCAAGGATTCGGTGACCCAGCTGGCATCGGCGGCGGAAGAGACCTCGACGGTGACGGCCCAGACCACGGCGGGAGTCAATCAGCAGCTGACCGAGACCAGTCAGGTAGCCACGGCAATGAACGAGATGAGCGCGACGGTGCAGGAGGTGGCACGCAACGCGGTCGATGCGGCGGCAGCGGCTCAGGAGGCCGATCAGACCTTCGACGAAGGTAAACAGGTGATCGACCGGGTCATCCAAGCGATTGGCGATCTCTCGAGTGAAGTGGAAAAGGCGGCTAGCGTGATTCAGGAGCTGGAGCTGGAGAGCAAGAACATCGGTTCCGTGCTCGATGTGATCAAAAGCATTGCCGAGCAGACCAACCTGCTGGCCCTCAATGCGGCCATCGAGGCGGCGCGCGCCGGCGAACAGGGACGCGGTTTCGCGGTTGTGGCCGATGAGGTGCGAACCCTCGCCGGTCGCACCCAGGAGTCCACCCAGGAGATCGAGGAGATGATCAGCCGGCTCCAGAGCGGCACCAACAATGCGGTCAAGGTCATGGCGTCGGGTAAGGAGATGACCCAGGTCGGTGTGGAACAGGCCGCCGCCGCCGGCGAGGCGCTGCAGACCATCAATGCCGCAGTCGAGCGCATCTCCGGCATGAACACTCAGATCGCCAGTGCGGCCGAAGAGCAGAGCTCGGTCACCGAAGAGATCAATCGCAGTATCGTCAGCATCAACGAGGTGGCGGAACAGTCGGCGGCAGGCGCCGAACAGACCGCCGCGGCCAGCCACGACCTGGCCAGGCTGGCGGAGCAGCTCAAAGGGCTGGTCGAGCGGTTCAAGGTCTAGTCATTGTGCCAGGGGTCGGGGTCGACAGTGTCGACTCCGACACCGAATGGTGTTTGTCCGAGCGAATAAAACCGCAAACGAACGTCAATCTTCACGCATCTGAACGCAATAAGATCAGCATTGCTGAGCCATTCGCGACGCGGCAAGCCGCACCAGAGGGTGCTACGCCGAAGCCCCCTCCTGCCTCAATAGCAGGGTCTGGGTCGGATAGGCGAATTCGATGCCCTCGCGCTCGAAGGCCTCGTTGATCTGCAGATTGATGGCCTGCTGAATGTCCATATAGAGGTTGTAGTCGGGGCCGAGCACATAGTAGACGGTCTCGAAGATCAGGGCGTAATCGCCGTACTTGAAGAAGTGGGAGCGGTCGAAGCGGGTCTTGTCCTGCCCCTCGATGGCCGCGCGCATGATAGCGGGGATCTTCTTCAACTGTTCGCGGTTGGTGTCGTAGGTGACCCCGATATTGAAGGCGACCCGCCGTTCATACATGCGGCCGTAGTTACGCAGCCGGCTCTTCAACAGGTCGGAATTGGAAAACACCAACTGCTCGCCGGAGAGACTACGCACCCGGGTGGTCTTCATCCCCACGTGCTCCACGCTGCCCATATAGTCGTCGACAATGAGAAAGTCACCCACCACGAAGGGCTTGTCGATGAGGATCGAGAGCGAGGCGAAGAGATCACCCAGGATGTTCTGAACCGCCAGTGCCACGGCCACGCCGCCGACACCGAGACCGGCAATCAGGGCGGTCACGTTGTAGCCCAGGTTATCGAGGGCCAGCAGCACCAATGCCAGCCACAGCAGGCCCTTGCCGAACATGCCGATGGCATTGAGCGCCGTGACTCCGGCAGGGTCCTTCTTCATCTGTTTCCGGCGATAGATCTCGAGGGTGAATCGGAGCGCGGTGCCGGCCCAGATGCCGATTTGCACCAGCAGGGCGATGACCAGTGCCTTGTTGAGCATCAGGTCGATGCGATCGGGCAGCTCGGTGAACAGGGAGCCGGTGTAGAGGGAGAGGATCGCCAGCAGCCACCACTGGGTCTTCTTGATGATCTCGACGATAGCGTCGTCGATCGGTGTGCTGGTACTTTTCGCCACTCGCTCCAGGCGCCGCCCGGCCAGGCCGACGATCAGTTTCAGAATCAGAAAACAGACCACCACCACCGCGATGGCGAACAGCCACATCTCGATCGGCTTGCCGCTCAGATCCAGGTTCAGGGTCTGCTTGAAAAAAGTTTTCACGCCATCGTTCATGCCGGTGGACCTATCTGCTGCTGTCTAGGGGTGAGGAAGCTGCGGTCGGTTGCCCGATCGGCACCGCAGTCCGCCTTTTTCTATGTCAACCGGTTTGGGCCGGGTTTTCAAGCTTGACCCTGATGGATGGAGGGATGTTCCCCGGCACGGCCCGGGAACGAAAAAGCCCTCTCGCGGGGAGAGGGCTCTCAAGGGGCATTCCCAACGACGCTGTCAGCGGTTAGTGCGTGACCTCGATACGCTTGCTGTGTTTTTCAGCCGTCTTCGGAATGGTCACTTCGAGGACGCCGTCCTTGCCGGTGGCCTGAATGGCCTCGGCATCGGTGTTTTCCGGCAGTGTGAAGCGACGATAGAAGATGCCATGACTGCGTTCGATGCGCTTGAAGTTCTCCTTCTCTTCGGTCTCTTCAAACCTGCGCTCGCCACGGATCGTCAATACGCCGTTCTCCATGGTGACCTCGATATCCTCCGGTTTCACGCCGGGAATATCGGCCCGAATGACATACCTGTTGGCTTCATCCTTGATATCCACCGCGGGTACCCAGTCGCCTCCTACGACGCGAGAGGTATCGTCATCTCGTTGCAGGAGCGGGTGAAACACGCGGTCCATTTCTTGGCGCCAGTCGTCCATTGTGCGCCACGGATCGTAACGTGTGATGTTCATCGTATACCTCCATGAATAACACCCTTTCCTACTATAAATATGGTTCTTTGCTGCACGATTTTCAACTCTCCTGGAGGCGGGATTTCACTGTTTTCTGCGTGATAATATATTGATCTATAGATAAAACTTTTGGGTTTGGTCGCATCGGTAACCCGGGGATGGTGGGCGGAGAGACGACCGGGAGCGCGTTGCAGATCGTCAGGCAAGGAATGGAAGTGACTGTATTCTCGGTACTAAACTATCTGGCCAGCACGAGATTGGATTTGGGTACCGTGATGCACAGCAGACAGTAGCCTTCTCCCGGCTTGATTTTGGGCGCCTGGAGATAGGTGACTTCGCCTGCGATCACCCGTGTCTTGCAGGCACCGCACTCACCGGCCCGGCACAGGCAGTCCGCTTCGATCCCCTTGTCGTGAATGAAATCCAGCAGACAGGACGCATCCGGGTCCCAGAGGAACTGCGCGCTGCTCTCCGAGAAGCTGACGGTAAGATACTTGGGCGGACTGTTCACGGGCGTATCACGCCCGGCCTCACCCGGTTTGTCGAGCTGGGTCTCCCGCTCCTGGTGGGGAGCGGCATCGAACTTTACGGAGTCTCTGCTGTAGCCCGAGAGGATTCTGGCGCCGGCCAAAACCACCCCGAACCCCAGAATTGCGGTGATGATATAGAGATTTTCCCATCCCATGATGCGGCCCCTCCTGCGCGTCCGGCCAAGTGATCTCCCCCCGTATGCTTGCTCGGATTGCAGGGTCCGGGAGGTACGGCAACGACCCCGAGTATCCCGGATACAGCTTAAGTAACGGTGAAGAGTCTTGTGAAACGGGTCACGTTCCCGCGGTATTCGTGGGGTTTTTCCTGCGCTGACGCGGAGATCGGTCGGGAGCCGCCGATCCCTCCACCCCTGTATGGGGATGGACGCTGCCGTTTCCGCGATCGCCTGGGCCTCAGTTCCGATTTCACACGCCGGCGCTTTCGTCGGTCGTTGCGAGAGAAGCGGTTTAGTGGAGTGCGAGCGGTGTTGCAGAAGGCCATGGCCATCGACAGCGGGATCGGCAGAGACGCCTACTCGGGATGAGCCACCTCGGCGTCACAGACAGATCGATGAGTTAGGCAATGCGTGCAAGCGACAAGGGCTCTCGAATGTCGGTGCGATTCACGTTGCTGACAGTCCTTTCGTGGTAGCCGGCCGGATGAGGATAAAAATGATCATTTATCCCTATATTAAAGGTTTTGATATATCAACCGATATGAGACTCACGACATGACCCCTGCGGGGGGGAGGCACCCAGTGGAAAGATTCAGCATCAAGAATGCCTTTCTGGTATTCGCACTATTTTCGTTCCTGTTCGCGTCCATCATGGCCTATGCCGTGTACGACAGTTCGGCGGGCGGAATCGGTCAGGTTCTGACTGCGGTCGCGATCTTCGGCGGGCTTGAGGTCCTTCTCGCCCGCTTCATCGGTCGACATTTCGCGCGCCGGGCCGAAAGCCTCGTGCGTGCGCTCAACCATCTGGCCAAGGGGGACCTGACCCTGAAGCTCGCACTGACCGGCCGGGACGACTTCGCCTGGCTGGCCTACGAATACGATTGCGCCCGCAAGTCCCTGGTCGATCTGATCACCGACCTGGCACAGCATTCCGCTTCCGTATCGACCTACTCCAGCCAGCTGGCCGAAGACTCCACGGCGTTGTCACAGAGCACCAGGCGGCAGAGCGAGGCGGCCTCATCCATTGCGGCGGCGATCGAGGAGATGGCGGCGAGCGTCAGCCATGTGGCGGACAATGCCCGGCATGCCCGGGACCTCACCACCGAGACGGGCGAGGCTTCACAGGAGGGGACGGGTGTGATCGGCAGGGTGGTGCAGGAGGTGACCAACATCGCCGAGGCCGTGCAGGCATCCTCCAATGTGATCGAGGAACTCGGCAGCCAGTCGGAGCAGATTCGTTCCATCGTCAAGGTCATCAACGAGGTTGCGGAACAGACCAACCTGCTGGCGCTGAATGCGGCCATCGAGGCGGCGAGGGCGGGCGAGCAGGGACGCGGCTTTGCGGTTGTGGCCGACGAGGTGCGCAAGCTCGCCGAGCGCACCGCCAGCTCCAGCCAGGAGATCGGCTCCATGATCGAATCGATCAGTGTCGGCACCACGCAGGCCGTAGAGAGTATGCAACGCGGTGTGGACAAGGTGGAGAACGGCGTCAAGCTGGCACAGGAGGCCGGTACCCGCATCACCACCATCGATGAGAGCACCCAGCAGGTGGTGGTGACGGTGAGCGACATCACCACCGCCATCGAAGAGCAGCGCAACGCCACCAACGAGATCGCCCAGCATGTGGAGCAGATCGCGCAGATGGCGGAGAGCAACAGCCACTCCACCGGTCGCACCGGTGAGACCGCCCGGCAGCTCTCCTCGCTTTCCAGCGAACTGCAGTCGGCGGTGGCCAGATTCAGGCTTTGAAGGGAATCGGGTGGCTGCCTGATGGGCGTCGAGCGCGAAACGCAGGGTCAGTAACGAATGGTGCCTGGGTAGCGAACTGGTATTGGGTTAGCCAAAGGGTCACGGTGCGGCAAGCCGTACCCTACGGCGCGTTCATGGGTAGGGTGCGGCTTGCCGCACCGAAACATAGCTGAAGTAAGCAGCATTCGGTTAAGCAGATACTTTCAGGGCGTGTGGGTGAGCCTCTACCGTCAATGCCTATCAGTGACTCTGCCCTGCTCGGCACGCCCCTGAACGACTATTTTCGGCTTCTGCCTTTCGTACCGGTTTTCGTCCCTCTTTGTCTGCGCTGTCCGGCTCCGGCTGTCGACACCCTTCGCGCTCGATTCGGGCCGCTTCCCTCGGCCGCGTTGGACACGACCTTCCCCTTGCCGGGTTGCCAGGCCGGCACCAGATGACGCTTGCCGTTGCCGATCAGATCGCTGCGGCCCATGCGGGATAGCGCCTCCCGCAGCAGGGGCCAGTTCTCCGGATCGTGATAGCGCAGGAAGGCCTTGTGCAGACGGCGCTGCTTCAGTCCCCGCGCCACACTCACACGCTCGCCGTTGCGGGAGATCCGCTTCAACGGATTGCGACCGCTGTGGTACATCGCCGAGGCGATGGCGAGCGGTGTGGGCAGGAAGGCCTGCACCTGGTCGGGACGGAAGCCGTTGTGCTTCAGCCACAGGGCCAGGTTGAGCATGTCCCGGTCGCTGGTGCCGGGGTGGGCGGCAATGAAGTAGGGGATCAGGTACTGCTCCTTGCCCGCCTCGGCGGAGTATTTGTCGAACAGCTTCTTGAAGCGGTCGTAGCTGTCGATGCCCGGCTTCATCATCTTGCTCAGGGGCCCCGCCTCGGTGTGCTCCGGGGCGATCTTCAGATAGCCGCCCACATGGTGGGTCACCAGTTCGCGGATGTACTCCGGCGAGCGCACCGCCAGGTCGTAGCGCAGGCCCGAGGCGACGAAGACCCGCTTGATACCGGGTAGGGCGCGGGTGCGGCGATAGAGGCTGATCAGGGGCTTGTGGTCGGTGTTCAGATTGTTGCAAATATCGGGGTAGACGCAGGAGAGGCGGCGGCAGGACGACTCGATCTTTTTGTCCTTGCAGGCCAGACGGTACATGTTGGCGGTGGGACCGCCCAGGTCGGAAATGTTGCCGGTGAAGCCGGGCACCTGGTCGCGGATCGCCTCCACCTCTTTGACGATCGAGTCTTCAGAGCGGCTCTGAATGATGCGTCCCTCATGTTCGGTGATGGAGCAGAAGGTGCAGCCGCCGAAGCAGCCGCGCATGATGTTGACCGAGAAGCGGATCATCTCCCAGGCCGGGTTGCGCGCCTCGCCGTAGGCGGGGTGGGGCTGGCGGGTATAGGGCAGTTCGTAGACCCGGTCGAGCTCCTCGGTGGTGAGCGGGATCGGCGGTGGATTGAGCCAGACATCACGCTTGCCGTGGCGCTGCACCAGGGCGCGGGCATTGCCCGGATTGGTCTCCAGGTGGAAGACCCGTGAGGCGTGAGCATAGAGCGCCTCGTCCTCCACCACCTGGTCGTAGGAGGGGAGACGAACCACGGAATGCGAACGGTCCAGCTGGCGCGGCCGCTGATGGGGCGTGAAGCGGACGACCTTGGCGTCGCAGGCCGGTTGCGTCTGATAGGGATCGGGGTGGTGGACCTTGGGGCCGGGTTCGTCCAGCTGGGTGGAGTCGATCTCGCTCCAGCCCTGGGGCAGCCCCTGGCGCATGAAGCCGGTGCCACGCACGTCGGTGATCTCCCCGATCGGCTCGCCGGCGGCCAGTCGGTGGGCGACCTCCACGATGGCCCGCTCCGCGTTGCCGTAGATCAGCATGTCCGCCTTGGAATCGGGCAGTACCGAGCGCCGCACCTTATCCGACCAGTAGTCGTAGTGGGCGATGCGGCGCAGGCTCGCCTCGATGCCGCCGATGATCACCGCTACCCCCTTGTAGGCCTCCCGTGCGCGCTGGGCGTAGACGATCACCGAGCGGTCGGGCCGCTTGCCACCTTCGCCGTTCGGGGTGTAGGCGTCGTCGCTGCGGATGCGTCGGTCCGCGGTATAGCGGTTGACCATCGAATCCATGTTACCGGCGGTGATGCCGAAGCAGAGGTTGGGCCGCCCCAGCGCTCGAAACGCCTCGGCGCTGCTCCAGTCGGGCTGGGCGATGATGCCGACGCGGAAACCCTGGGCCTCCAGCAGCCGTCCGATCAGCGCCATGCCGAAGCTCGGATGGTCCACGTAGGCGTCGCCGGTGATGATGATGATGTCGCAGCTGTCCCAGCCGAGTCGGTCCATCTCGGCGCGGCTCATGGGCAACACCGGCGCGGTACCGAAACGGGCCGCCCAGTAGGGGCGATGGGAGAAGAGGGGAACGGGCTGGGACATGGGAGGCGATTATACCCCGGATCGGCAGGTATTCGCTGGGGTGAAGTGATACGAAAAGTGGTTGTTTAAACGCGAAGTCCGCCATGAACGGAAAAGGGTGAGGGTGGTGCCGCGTTCTGGTGGAGATGCGAACAAGTCGATGGCGAAGCGGGCCTGCAAAACCGGTAGGATGGGGCCCTGCCCCACCAATCCCCCTGTCGAAGAACCAGACCTAGCCGAATGCAGTGCTGACCAGATAGAGGCTGTACCCCAGATAGCAGGCCAATAGCACACCCCCCTCGATCCGGTTGATGCGACCCGGCCCGTGAAATCCGTAACCGAAGATGAACAGCGACAACGTCAAGGCAGCCATCACCATCAGATCCCGGTGGATCACCTCCGTGCCCACCTGCAAGGGATGGATCGCACCGGCGATACCCACTACGGCCAGGGTATTGAAGAGGTTGGAGCCGATCACATTGCCCAGGGCGATATCGTGCTCTCCCCGGCGGGCGGCGATAAGCGAGGAGGCCAGTTCCGGTAGTGAGGTGCCGATGGCCACCACGGTGAGGCCGATGATCAGTTCGCTGACACCGAAACTTCGGGCGATCTCCACGGCCCCCCAGACCAGAATGCGGGAGCTTAGGATCAAAAGCAGCAATCCGACCATCAACCATAGCAGCGCCCGCCGCAGTGACAGGGTGCGTCCTGTCAGCGCCTGTTCCATCTCGCTGCTCAGGCTGTCACTCCGCTTTCGCATACCCTGGCGGATCGACCAGCCCATCAACGCGGCGAATACCGCCAGCAGCACGCCGGCGTCGAGCCGGCTGATCGCGCCGTCCCACAGCTGCCAGGCTGCCAAAGCAGTCACAGTGACGAGTACGGGGAGTTCCTTGCGCAGCACCTGTGAGTGCACGGCGATAGGACTGATCAGCGCCGTCAGTCCCAGGATCAGAGCGATGTTGGTGATGTTGGAGCCGTAGGCGTTGCCCAGCGCGATCCCCGGATTGCCCTGGGAAGCGGCTAGTGCCGAGACCACCATCTCCGGCGCCGAGGTGCCGAAGCCGACGATCAGCATGCCGATGAGCAGCGGTGGCATGCCGAAATGGCGAGCGGTGGCCGCCGCACCCTCTACGAAACGGTCAGCGCTCCAGACGAGCAGGGCCAAGCCGAAGGCGATAGCGAGGAATGGGAGTGTCATGGTCTCTTCTTCCAACCGAATTGAAGTGTGAGGGAGGGGGCGCTACATCTCAGCCAGGACCCGGTGTTTAGACCGCCGCACAGACGGTAAATAGGGGAGAAGCGGCGACGTCCTGGACTAAACAGTGGGGTTTCGTCAGGATTGCTCTCCAGATTGGATCAGAGATATTTGTTGAGGGTCGGAAGGATATCGAAAGTCGTAGATCAACCGGGTGCGGCCAAAGTGAGCACTTGGTTTTCATGTTGGTGGAGACGAGGAGGATCGAACTCCCGACCTTCGCATTGCGAACGCGACGCTCTCCCAGCTGAGCTACGTCCCCAGGGTAGGCTGAGTATGGCACCGGCATGGGAAAACCGCCACTCTCCGCTCGAGAGGCGTGACCGGCCCGGCGCAAGTCAATCGGACCTTGCAGCGCCATAACGAGTCTCTATATTTGTTGCGTTCCCCCTCTCCACCTCATGAGGCTGTATGAATCCCGTCCTGACGTCGATCCTGCTTCTGATCAGCAGTAATGTCTTTATGACCTTCGCCTGGTACGCCCATCTCAAGGAACTGAACAACAAGCCCTGGCTTATCGCCGCCCTGGTCAGTTGGGGCATCGCCCTGTTCGAATACATGTTTCAGGTACCGGCCAACCGCATCGGGTACACCGCGTTGAACGTTGGTCAGCTGAAGGTGATGCAGGAGGTGATCACACTGAGCGTCTTCGTCCCCTTCTCGGTGCTCTACCTGAAGGAACCCCTGAAGAGCGACTACCTGTGGGCAGGAATCTGTCTCGTCGGTGCGGTCTACTTCATGTTCCGGGAGCGCTTTGCCTGAGACGGCGGGCTGACCACTCAGGGATTGAGTCCGGGTAACAGGGGTTTTCGATCGCTTCTCATGCGCAACGGTTGTCGCGGCCACAGCCGCAGGCTGGGCCGGATCTCGTGCTTGAAGGCCTCTTTCCAGCGTTCGAAATCGAGCGGCTGGTGGCCGTAGATCGACTCCTCCAGTTCATGGATCAGGCTGCGGATCTTTTGCGGCTCCGCCTTGGGGTGGAAGTCGAGAATGTGCCGGCCGATGGCGCTGTAGGGGGCATTGATCGGCATGCCCAGGTGCTTGTTGGCGAGAAAGCGCAGGGTGTAGCCCCAGATCTCCGGATCGTTCTCCTCGTCGACGAAACGGACGCAGAAGTAGAAACGCACCGACAGCGGCAGCATGCCGACCAGGTGTCGGCGCCAGCGGTGCCAGCGGGTGATCGGGTTGAGGATGCGCCCGGTGGTGCGCAGCCGCTCCTTCAGTGGCGAGAAGGCGGGCGCCATCTCCCGCATCGGACGTTGCAGGAAGCTGACCAGGGGTTGCAGCGGCGAGCTCTGACCGGCTTCCCCCTTGCGGCGGTGGGCGATCCAGATCGCCAGCCAGTAACCGAAGATGACGCCGAAAACGATGGAGAGCGGGATCCAGAAGGCGGCCGAAGCGCCGGAGAGAAACAGGCGGCTCTCTTCGTCGCCGGCGAAGATGCCGCTGGGACGGCTGGCGCCGCTGACGGCGATGGGATGCATCGGGAACGAGGTGCGCTGGGGGCTGTCGCTGCGGGTGTTCCACCAGTTGATCGAGAGGGCTGGAAGATTCAGGTCGCCGCCGTATTGGGGCACCAGGGTGAACTGCTCGGTACGCCGACCGGTGATCTTTTGCCGGTTGCGATCGAGGCTGCTCTGCACCTGGCTGTGATCCCGATAGACCCGAAAGGCGTCGTTGGCGAGTTGTGGCTCCAGGCTGGGCAGCTGGTTGCCGCCCATGCCGGTGGCGGTGATCTCGACCGTCAGCGGCAGGGGTTTTCCGGCCGCCGCCTTGTGATTGCGCGGCAGGGTCACCCGCATATCGAGTTGCTCCAGCGGCAGCCAGGGTTTGCTGGTGGGGTTGGCCTCGCGCACCTGCAGGGTCCGTGGTTGGGAGAGGGTGACATCGAAATGCCGCGTGCCGCGTGAATAGCCGGAGAGTTGCTCCTCGCCGCTGAAGCCGATCTGCGGCAGGCTGATCGATCCGGCCCGAAGAGGGATCACTTCATAGAAGTAGTCGTTCACGATCTCCGATCTGCCCTGACGTGTGCGCGAGTAGGTTGAAGGGCCTTCCAGCAGCTGGAAGGTCAGTCGATCGCTCTCGGATATGCGCGGCACGGCGGTCAGCAGGTTGTTCTGGCTGATCAGGCTCAGCTTGAGGATCACACCCTGCTGGACATAGGGATTATCGCGCGAGAGCTCGCTCTCGATGCGGGGGGACTGGGAGCTGTTGGCATAGTAGGGCTGCTGGGCGTAAGCGGGCTGTTGGCCATAACCGGGTTGCTGCACCCCTGGCCACGCCCCATAGCCGGGTTGAGGCCGGCTTGGGGTCTGGGTCTGTGTCGTGGTGGTGGACTGACGATGGTCGGGTGGGACGTAGTTCCACTGTCCGGGCGGCAGGGCCTGCCAGGGTGCCTGACCGGCATAGGGATTGGCATACGGTGCCGATACCCAGGCGAGCAGCAGCAGGCCGATGAGTGTGGCTCGGTCTATGCGGAAGGGTTTCTCCATTCTGCCTCCTCTGGTCGGGGTGTCGCCCCCCGGTTCTGAAATTCCTTTTCTTTGTTGTCTGTCGTTAACGACCTGATTGTCGTGCTGTCGCCATCGGGCTCGTTTGCGGTGCGGCAAGCCGCACCCTACGTGCGCTTTCAGGTTTGGTGCGGTAAGCCGTACTCAACGCGGGCTTACCGGTAGGGTGAGGCTTGCCGCTCCGAACTGATTCTGTTTTCGATTGCTACGATATGTTCATTCGAAAACAGAAAAACAGTGCCAGTTGGTGGTCTGCGGTGGGGCAGGGCCCCACCCTACCTACCAGGGGCGTGTCTCTGTGTCCCGGCCGCTGTGTTGACGCAGGTATTTGTACTCCTCGAGACGGAACTGCTGCTGCATCAGCTGGGCGGGATCGCCTTCGATCTGCTCCAGCCACTGCTCCATCAGCGCCTGACCACCCGCAAACGGGAGCCGCTCCTCGCTGCCGCCGCCGGTGAGGGTGTCGCCGCCCTGTTCGGGAGACTGCTCCTGGCCGCTCTGGTCGACCTGGTCCACCGCCTGGCTCTGCTTTTCGTCCTGTGGTGGCAGCGGCGCCTCTCCCTGATCCTGGCCGAGTTTCTCGCCGCCCCCCATGGGTGACTCGGCCTGGTCTCTTTCCTCCTGGGGCCTTTCGAGGTTAGCAGACTTTTCATCGGCCTGTGATCCACCCTCCTTTTCAGGCGTTTCCTTCTGCTGCGTCTTGCCGCGATCCCGCTCTTGATCCTGCTGCTCGCCGCCGGCCTCCTGATCCTGCTGCTGATCACCCTGTTCGCCCTCCTGGGGTGACTCCTTGTCACCACCCTGGTCGGACTCCTGCTCGGCCTGGTCGCCGCTCTGTGCCTGTTCGTCCTCGGATTGATCGCCCTGGGACTGTTGCTGCTCCTGCTGCTGTTCCTGGCCGGCGCCCTGGGACTGCTGCTGGTCCTGTTCGCCCTGCTGGTCCGATTCCGACTCGCTTGCGTTCGAACCCTGTTGCTGATCCTCCTGCTGCTGATCACCGGACTGGCTCTGCTGCTCTTGCTCCTGCTGCCCGGATTGGCTCTGCTGTTCCTGCTCCTGCTGACCCGACTGGCTCTCCTGTTCCTGCTCCTGTTGTCCCGACTGGCTCTCCTGCTGTTCCTGCTGCTGGCCGGAACTCTGCTGCTCCTGCTCCTGCTGCTGTTCGCCGGATTGCTGTTGTTCCTGTTCCTGATCGCCCGACTGGGACTGTTGCTCCTCCTGCTGCTGCTTTTCACCCTCCTGGTCCTGTTGCTCCTGCTCCTGCTGCTGTTTTTCCTGCTCCTTGGATTGCTCTTGCTGCTGTTCCTCTTCCGGATTTTCCTGCGCCTGCTCTTGCGCCAGCTTCTCTCTGGCCAGGGCCAGGTTGAAGCGTGCATCCTCGTGCTCGGGGTTTTGCTCCAGCACCTGTTCGTAGGCGTCGATGGCGCCCTGGTAATCCTCCAGCCGGTAGCGGCTGTTACCCAGGTTGTAGAGGGCGTCCTGTTTTACCTCGGGGCGATCGACCAGGCTGAAATCCTCAGCCGCCGCCGCGTAGTCGCCGGTGCGGTAGTTGGCCACGCCGCGCCGGTAGGGATCCTGAAACGCCTTGGCCGCTTCATCGTAGTGACCCTCCCGGTAGGCTTCGGCGGCCTGTTGCTCCTGGTTGAGGAACAGGTCCGGCGCGCCATGACCGGCCAGTGGCCAAAGCAGTAGCAGAAGGGTCAGCTGCCGCCTCATGGGGTGGACTCCAGACGCTGGCGACGGCGGAAACGCGGCAGCAGGATCAGCATCAACGGCAGCAACAGCCAGTAGAAGTGTTCGTTCCAGACCCGGGTCTTCTCCTGGGTCGGTGTCGGTTGCCCCACGTCTCCGGCTGCCAGATCGAGAATGGCCTCGCTGTCGTCGTCGCGGAAATCGGCCTGCAGATAGCGGCCGCCGCCCGCCTTTGCCAGCTGTTGCAGCAGTCGTTCGTTGAGACGGGATTCGATGATGCGGCCGGAACGGTCGCGCAGCAGGTCGCGCTGGCCCGCCTGGGCGGGTATGGGACCGCCGCCCGGGGTGCCGATACCGAGTACATGCAGGGTGATGCCTTCCTGTCTCAGCTGCTGGATCTTGGCCGTCAGTCCCGGTTCGTCGAAATCGCCATCGCTGATGAGCAGGATGCTGCGGCCGCTCTCGCCCGCGCCCAGCAGTTGCTTCGCCCGCTCCAGAGCGGCGTCGAGCCGGCTCCCCTTGAGGCTGGCCAGATCGGTATTCACCGCCGGCAGGGCATTCAGGAGGCTCTGGCTGTCCTCGGTGATGGGGGAGATCACCAGCGGTACAGAGGCGAAGGCGATGAGGCCGATGCGCAGTTCCCGGTTGAGCTTCACCAGGTCCTGTACCTCCTGGCGTGCCCGCGCCAGCCGCGACGGGGCCACGTCGGCCACGTTCATGGAGCGGGAGATGTCCATCAGGATCACCAGTTCGTTGACCGGTGAGAAGGCCTCGATGTCGGCATAGTCCCAGCGCGGTCCGGCCAGCGCCAGCACCAGCAGGATCCAGAGCAGCGACCAGCGGGTGAAGCGGCTCCAGCGCTCGTTGACGTCGAGTTCGCGCACACCGGTGAGGTGGGGCAGCAGATGCTCGTCGGCGTAACGGTGGATCGGGCCCTTGCTCGGTCGCACCACGCTGAAGACCAGCCAGGCCAGTACCGGGATCAGGCCCAGCAGGGCGAACAGCCACTCGGGTCTGGCGAAGTGGAAACCGGCCTCAGGCATAGCCGCCTCCCTTGAGCCGCCGTGCGCGTCCCTCCGGATAGAGTCCCAGGACCAGCAGGCAGAGCAGGGCGAAGGCCAGCGGCCATTGATAGAGCGGGCGTGGAATGTAGAGGGTGCGCGATTCCGCTTCGGTCTTCTCCAGCTCGCCGATGCGCTGGTAGATCTTCTCCAGCGCTTCGGTGTCGGTGGCTCGGAAGTAGGCGCCGCCGGTAATGCGGGCGATCTCCTGCAGGGTCTCTTCGTCGAAGCCCAGCCCCTCCGCCCAGACATAGTTGCGCATGTCGGCGTCGAGCATGCGCACCCGCTTCTCGTCGCTGCCGACGCCGATGGTGTAGATCTTGATGCCCTCCTGCTTGGCCAGTTGGGCCGCCTTCAGGGGGGGGATGATGCCGCCCTCGTTCTTGCCGTCGGTGACCAGGATCATGACCCGCGAACCCTCGGGTCGCTCGCGCAGCTTCTTCACCCCCAGACCCATGGCGTCGCCCATGGCGGTGGCCGGTCCGGCGATGGCCGGCACCAGCTCGTTGAGCAGCTTGTCGACCGCGTTCAGGTCAAAGGTCAGGGGGGAGAGGACGTAGGCCCGGCTGCCGAAGATCACCAGTCCCACCCGGTCGCCCTGGCGTGCTTTGATGAACTGGCTGACCACGCCCTTGACCACCTGCATGCGGCTCACCTGTTCGCTGTTGAGGGTGAAGTCGAGAGCCGTCATGGAACGGGAGGTGTCCACCGCCAGCATCAGGTCGTAACCGGCGGTGCGGTTCTCGGTATGGGGTTCCAGCCACTGGGGGCGCATCAGCGCCACCACCAGGGCCGCCCACAGCAGGTAGATCAGCCCGACGTAGAGACGGGCGCTCAGGGGCTGGCGCGGCGTGCGGGTTTCGAAGGCGCTCTGCAGGTGACCCAGCATGGGATGGAGCAGGGTGGTCTGGGTGCCCTCCACCCGGTCGTGCAGGTCGCTGGCCGGGCGTGGCCAGAACAGGCGTACCAGCAGCGGCAGGAGCAGCAGCAGTCCCATCCAGGGCCAGTGGAACTCAAACACGGCACGCCTCCTCGCTGACCCAGTGCAGGGCGGCGTCGATCAGTTCGGCCAGGATCGCTTTGTCGGCGTCGCGGTCGGGCGGGGCGTAGGGGAGCGTCAACAGCAACTGCCCCTTGTTCCGCCAGGCGAAGCCGGTGGAGTCGTTGCTTTGCAGCCAGTCGAGCCACATCTCGCCGGTGAGGGCGGCGGTGTGTTCGCGTCCGCAGCGGGCAATGGCGATACGGCGCAGCAGCTCGGAGAGTTCGCCGGCGACCTGTTTGGACGGTTCCCGCCGCATGCGTTTGCGCAGGGCCTGCAGGTGGCGGCGGGCGTCCTGTTGCCAGCGTCCCAGGGGGTAGAGGCGGCGTCTGCGCAGGATCCACACCACCAGCAATACCAGCAGCAACAGGCCCAGCAGCACCAGCCACCAGCCCGGGGCCGGGGGCCACCAGGGGGCGCTGTCGATGCCGCGGATGTCGCGTAGCCCGTCCATACGGTCGCCTATCGTCTCCCGTAGTGTCGGGCCAGGCCGAGAGTGAGTGCCAGGTGGATCTCTTCGTTGGTGGCGATCGGCATCAGGGTGATGCCCAGGCGGTTGCACAGCCCCTGCAACCTCTGGCGCCGTGACTCCCACTCGCTGGTGTAGCGGGCGCGCGCCTGGCGGTTCGAGGTATCGATCTCGGCGGTCTCGCCGGCGGGACCGATGAAAGTGACCCGGCCCATCTCCGGCAGCTCCAGGTCGGCGGGATCGTCCACCGGCAGCAGCACCAGGGTGTGGTGCTGGGTCAGTCGGCCCAGGGTCTGTTCCAGGTTCTGGATCTCCCGGTTCATGTCGGCGATGACGAAGATCAGCGAGCCGGTGGCGGTGCCCCGGTCGGCCCGCTGCAGGGCCTCGGCCAGGCAGTCGCGCGAGGGCTGCTCGGTGGTGCCCTCCACGGTCAGTGCGTGGAGCAGCCGCCACAGCGCCCGGCGGTCCTTGGTGGGGCGGAAGTACTGCATGCCCTGATCGCTGTCGCCGAAGAGCATGCCACCGACCCGGTCGTGCAGTCTCGAGGCGGCCCAGCCGAGCAGGGCGGCGGCCTTGGCCGCCTGCACCGACTTGAAGGTGCCGCGGGTACCGAAGCTCATGTGGGGTCCGCGGTCGATGCAGAGTACCACGCTGCGTTCCCGTTCCTCGCGAAAGATCTTCAGGTGGGGCAGGTTGGTGCGCGCGGTGACGTTCCACTCCATGTTGCGGATGTCGTCGCCCTCGCGGTATTCGCGCACCTCCTCGAAGTCGAGGCCGGTGCCGCGGAAGACCGAGGCGTAGAGTCCGCTGAAGCTGGAGTTGACCAGGTGGTGCGAGGCCAGCCCCAGGGTGTGGGCCTGGTGGCGCAGCTCCAGCAGATCGTCAAGGTGGGGGTAGAGGCTCATGGTCTCGCCTCTCCTAAGGTATGGCCACCATGTCCAGCAGGCGGGAGAGGAAGTCGTCGGTGGTGATCCCCTCCGCCTCCGCTTCGAAGGTGAGCAGGATGCGGTGGCGCATGATGGGAGGCGCCACGGCCTGGATATGGTGGGGGGCGACGAACTCCTCGCCGTCGAGCCAGGCGCGGGCGCGGGCGCAGCGGGCCAGCGCGATACTGGCGCGGGGCGAGGCGCCGAAACGGCACCAGCGGGCCAGGTCCTTGTCGTAGGCCGACGGGTTGCGGCTGGCCTGAACCAGGTCGACGATGTAGCTGTTGAGCTTGGGGTCGAGGTAGAGTTCGGCCACCTGCTGGCGGATGGCGAACAGCTCCTTCTGGCTCAGGGGCTTGTCGGGCGGGGTCGGTTTCTCCCGCTGCTGGGCGCTGTCGAGTTCCAGGATCTCCAGCTCCTCGCTGCGGTTGGGATAGTCCACGTTGGCCTGCATCAGGAAACGGTCGAGCTGAGCCTCCGGCAGGTGGTAGGTACCCTCCTGTTCCACCGGATTCTGGGTCGCCAGCACCATGAAGAAGGGGGGCAGCTGATAGGTGGTCTGACCCACGGTGATCTGTTTCTCGCCCATCGATTCGAGCAGCGCCGACTGCACCTTGGCCGGAGCCCGGTTGACCTCGTCCGCCAACAGGATGTTGTGGAACAGGGGACCGGGACGGAACTCGAACTCCCCTTTCTCATGGCGGTAGATGTCGGTGCCGATGAGGTCGGAGGGCAGCAGGTCGGGGGTGAACTGGACGCGGTGGAAATCACCCTCGATGGCCTCCGCCAGGGCTTTCACCGCCGTGGTCTTGGCCAGCCCCGGCAACCCCTCGATGAGAAGGTGGCCGTCGCTGAGCAGGCAGATCAGCATGCTGTCGATAAAGTCGGTCTGACCGATGACACGTGAGGCGAGATGCCCACGCAGGGGATCGAGGACGGAAGGGTTCATAGACTTCACTTCTTTTTGGGTAACTCTCATGGTTGCGGCTATCGGGTGTTCGCCCGTTGGGAGAACCCCGGCTTTATCGGGTGCGCAGGCCGCAGATCGGCACCTATCCTGTCCATAATTCGAGGGCAGTGCAAGCAGTAGAAGTAGACCGGCGTATTTGATTATTAGCGATTTACGTTATGCCGTAAAATGACTAAAAACGCATAAAATCCGATGGTTGCGTGAGGTTTCACGGTCCCTGATCGGCCACTTGCTTTGTGTGCTATGCACAATCTCCCTGTTGCGATGGCGGTACCGCTTGGAGGCCTGATACCGTTCCAGGGGGCACTTGGCCCAGTGGGTATAACGTATTGTTTGATAGTGATAATTTTTAATTGTTCATTTTTTTTACAATTTGATGAAAGGGCAATGGCTGCGCGGATCAGGAGACGGTTGGTGAAGATTTTCAACAGAGTTATCCACAGGATCTGTGGGTAAGCGATTATTTTTCATTATCAAAGGCGGTTGTCGATTGTATTTCCTTATGATTCTTAAAAAGAGCGCTAAGCTACAGAAATCGATAGAGTTTCAAAATTAGACAGACATTTGGGCTTATGTCGGTATAATCCGGCCTCATTTTTTGCAGGACGACCTCCCGTGATCCAGTCACTCAGAAACATCGCCATCATCGCCCATGTCGACCACGGCAAGACGACCCTCGTGGACGAACTGCTCAAACAATCCGGCACCCTGGGAGAGCGCTTCGGTACCGTGGAGCGGGTGATGGACTCCAACGACCAGGAGAAAGAGCGGGGCATCACCATCCTCTCCAAAAACACCGCCATCCGCTGGAACGGTTACCGCATCAATGTGGTGGACACCCCCGGACACGCCGACTTCGGCGGCGAGGTGGAACGGGTGCTGTCGATGGTCGATTCGGTACTGCTGCTGGTGGACGCCCAGGAAGGTCCCATGCCGCAGACCCGCTTCGTGACCCAGAAGGCGTTCAAGCACGGCCTGCGCCCCATCGTGGTGGTGAACAAGATCGACAAGCCCGGCGCCCGACCCGACTGGGTGGTGGACCAGGTGTTCGAACTCTTCGACCAGCTGGGAGCGACCGACGAACAGCTCGACTTCCCCATCGTCTACGCCTCGGCCATCAACGGTTACGCCGGACTCGACAGCGATGTGCGCGCCGGTGACATGACGCCCCTGTTCGAGACCATCGTCGAGCACTGTCCGGTGCCGGAGGTGGATCCGGACGGTCCTTTCCTGATGCAGATCTCCAATCTTGACTACAACAGTTATGTCGGTGCCATTGCCGTCGGTCGCGTCACCCGGGGTACGGTCAAGCCCAACCAGCAGGTGGTGGTGGTGAAATACGACGGCGAGCAGTACCGGGCCAAGATCGGCCTGGTCTACGGCTACCTGGGGCTGGAGCGATTCGAAGTGGAACAGGCTACCGCCGGCGACATCATCGCCGTCACCGGCCTCGAGGCGCCCAATGTCTCCGATACCCTGTGTCACCCGGAACATGTGGAGGCGATGCCCCGCCTCAGCGTGGACGAGCCCACCGTCTCCATGACCTTCCAGGTCAACACCTCGCCCTTTGCCGGCCGGGAGGGTAAATACCTCACCTCGCGCCAGCTCAAGGAGCGGCTGGAGCGGGAGCTGATCCACAACGTGGCGTTGCGGGTCGAGGAGGGCACCGACCCGGAGAAGTTCAAGGTCTCCGGCCGCGGCGAACTCCATCTCTCGGTCTTGATCGAGTCGATGCGGCGCGAGGGCTTCGAACTGGCGGTGTCGCGCCCGGAGGTCATCTTCCGCGAGGTCGACGGCGAGGTCTGCGAGCCCTTCGAGCAGCTCACGGTCGATGTGGAAGAGGCCCATCAGGGCACCATCATGGAGGCCCTGGGCACCCGCAAGGGGGAGCTGAAGGATATGATCCCGGACGGCAAGGGGCGGGTCCGGCTCGACTACATCATCCCTTCCCGGGGCCTGATCGGGTTTCAGACCGAGTTCATGACCAGCACCTCCGGCACCGGTCTCATCTACCATGTCTTCGACCACTACGGTCCGGCCACCCATGGCGGCATCGCGCCGCGCAAGAACGGGGTGCTGATCTCCAACGGCCAGGGCAAGGTGCTCGGCTTCGCCCTGTTCAACCTGCAGGAGCGGGGACGCCTCTTCTCCAAGCCGGGCGACGAGGTCTACGAGGGACAGATCGTCGGTATCCACTCGCGGGAGAACGATCTGGTGGTCAATCCGCTGAAGGGCAAGCAGCTGACCAACATCCGCGCCGCCGGCAAGGACGACGCCATCATGCTGACGCCGCCACTGCGCTATAGTCTGGAGCAGGCCCTGGAATTCATCGAGGATGATGAGCTGGTCGAAGTGACGCCCAGCGCCATCCGCATCCGCAAGAAGCATCTGAAAGAGCACGAACGGAAACGGGCGGCAAGGGATTGATCGGGAGCGGCGCTGAGCCGGGCCCAAGAAAAAAGCCCGACGGCATTCCATGCAGTCGGGCTTATGGTCGTCGGCTTGGTTGGCAAAGCTTATCGTCCGTGATGCCCTCCTGAGCGTAGATGATCCTGGGGTACTTCCTTGATGACGACAACTTAATAGTTACACAAAATTTCACAGTTCGAATGTGAGAATTTTCAACTATCACTGTAGGATTTTTCCTACACGATAAATCCATCAGGAAATGAAAGACTTATATCCCCCTATCGAGCCCTATGCCTCTCAGCGACTCAACGTGAGCGGGGGACATCAACTCTATCTGGAGCAGGTCGGCAACCCGGAGGGGTTCCCGGTTCTGTTTCTTCACGGTGGCCCCGGCGCGGGATGCGAGGCCTACCATCGTCGCTTTTTCGACCCCAAGGTCTATCGTGTCGTCCTTTTCGACCAGCGCGGCTGCGGCCGATCCACCCCCCATGCCGAACTGCGGGAGAACACCACCTGGGACCTGGTGGCCGATATCGAAATCATACGCCGGGAGCTCGGCATCGAGCGCTGGCTGCTGTTCGGCGGATCCTGGGGTTCGACCCTGGCGCTGGCCTATGCCGAGACCCATCCCGAGCGGGTCAGCGGCATGGTGCTGCGCGGGATCTTTCTCTGCCGCGACGAGGAGATCACCTGGTTTTACCAGTCCGGCGCCAGCAAGGTCTTTCCCGACTACTGGGAGGATTATCTGGCGCCCATCCCGGCGCCTGAACACAACGATCTCCTGCAGGCCTATCACCGGCGCCTGACGGGCGAGAACGAACTGCAGCGGATGGCCGCCGCCAAGGCCTGGTCGATCTGGGAGGGACGTACCGCCAGTCTCCACCCCAACGCTGCGGTGGTCGATTTCTTCTCCCACCCGCACACCGCCTTGAGCCTGGCCCGCATCGAGTGCCACTACTTCGTCAATCACGCCTTTCTGCGGCCCAACCAGCTGCTCGATGAGGCCTCGAAACTGGCCGGTATCCCCGGTGTCATCGTGCAGGGGCGCTACGATCTCATCTGCCCCATGACCTCCGCCTGGGAGCTCCACCGCGCCTGGCAGGGCAGCGAGCTTAAGGTGATTCCGGACGCCGCTCACTCCGCCGCTGAGCCGGGTATCCGCAGCGCCCTCATCGAAGCCACCGACCGCTTTGCCCGGAAGCTGGCGTGATCGGTCTGCTGCAGCGCGTCTCGCAGGGCCGGGTCGAGATCGATGGCGAATGTGTCGGCGACATCGGCCGCGGTCTGGTGGTGCTGGTCGGTGTCCAGCGGGAGGATGACGAGGCCAAGGCCGATCGCCTGCTGGAGCGTCTGCTCGGCTACCGCGTCTTTCCCGACGAGAACGGGCGCATGAACCTCAGCCTGCATGACATACGCGGCGGTCTGCTGCTGGTGCCCCAGTTCACCCTGGCGGCGGACACCCGCAAGGGCACCCGGGCCGGTTTCTCCAGTGCCGCGGAGCCTGCGCTGGGGCAGCATCTGTTCGAACGTATGGTGCAGCAGGCACGAGCGCAACAGGTCGATGTCGCGAGCGGGGTCTTCGGCGCCGATATGCAGGTGGCGCTGATCAATGACGGTCCCGTGACCTTCTGGCTCGAGAGCTGACCATATCCCCTCAACATAGAGGTTTTTTGCTGCCGGGGGGTTGGGCAGAATCGCACACATCCGACAACAGGCCGGAACGGACGACGGCAGAGAATCATCGACAGGACCACACCATGGCTTTACCTCGCTCCCATACACGCTTTCTGATCACACTCTGGCTACTGCTCTTCGTCTTCACCCCCGCCTGGGCGGAGACGGGTCCGGCCGTCCCGGACTATCCGGCGGAGCAGGTGGCCCCCGGGGTCTACGTGATTCACGGGCCCCTGGGGGTGCCGTCGGTGGAGAACCGCGGCTTCATCAACAATCCCGCCTTCGTCGTCGGCGCCAGCGGTGTGATCGTGATCGATCCGGGCTCCAGTCTGCAGATCGGCGAGATGGTGCTGCGGCAGATTCGCGGAGTGACCGAGCTGCCGGTGGTGGCGGTCTTCAACACCCACATTCACGGCGACCACTGGCTGGCCAATCAGGCCATTCGCCAGGCCTATCCGGAGGCGCCGATCTTCGGCCACGAGGAGATGCGCAAAATGGTCGAGAAGGGCGAGGGACGAGCCTTTCTCGCCACCCTAATGCGCATGACCGATGGCGCCGTGGCGGGTACCGAGGAGGTCCCGCCCGATCACCTGACGGGAGATGCGGACGTGTTGAGTTTCGGCGGTATCGATCTGCGCATCCACTATCAACCCAAGGCTCACAGCCACAGCGACATCATGCTCGAGCTGCCCCGGCTCAAGGTGCTGTTCCTGGGGGACAATGCGATGAGCAATCGCCTGGGCCAGATGGACAGTGGCACCTTCGGCGGCAACATCGCCGCCCTCGACATGGCGCTGGCGACCGAGGCGGAGGTCTTCGTGCCGGGGCATGGTCGGACCGGAGGGCCTGAGGTGGCGGAGATCTACCGCCGTTATCTGACACAGCTGAAGGCACTGGTGGCGACCCATTTCGAAGCGGGACTCAGCGACTTCGAGATGAAGCCCAAGGTGATCGAGGATATGGGGCCCTACCGCGACTGGGTCGATTTCGAACGCAACGTGGGACGTCACATCAGTCTGGCCTATCTGGAGGTCGAGTCAGAGCTGTTTTAACTCTCCATTCGAAAGAGGAGAGCCAGGTGCGCCGTCATGTCGCAGCAGTTCCTGGAGGACGCCATCCCTCGGATGGAGCGGGCCGTGGCCAGCCGCGAGTGGCCGGTGTTTGATGCGGGATTCAGGGCAGTGCGGGCCATCTGCATGCATTGTCACAGGCAGAATGATCACGCTTTCATCGTTCTTCCGGAGCAATCGGCGACGGCGTCGAGTACGGTGCTCAGTCTACCGCCGGCTGTGCCCTGGAGACGGCAACGCACGGCTTCGTTCAAGCTGCCTTTTGACTGTTTTTCCTCTAGAATACCCCGATTTGGGCGACGCCCATCTATTCGAGTCCAATCGGAGCCACCGACATGCAGCGTACCGCGGAGGTTGAGCGCAATACCCTGGAGACCCGGATACGGGTCCGTCTGAACCTGGACGGCACCGGCGCCAGCGGGTTCGAGACCGGGGTGCCATTTCTCGACCACATGATGGACCAGATCGCCCGCCACGGGCTGATCGATCTCGAAGTCGACGCAGACGGCGATCTGCACATCGATGCCCACCACACAGTGGAGGACATCGGCATCACCCTGGGCCAGGCCCTGGCCAGGGCGGTCGGCGACAAGAAGGGTATCCGTCGCTACGGTCACGCCTATGTGCCGCTGGACGAGGCCCTGTCACGGGTGGTGGTCGACTTCTCCGGCCGTCCCGGACTGGTCTACAATCTGGAGTTCACCCGCGCCCGCATCGGCGATTTCGACGTGGACCTGTTCCAGGAATTCTTCCAGGGGCTGGTCAACCACGCCGCCATCACCCTGCACATCGACAACCTGCGTGGCAGCAACGCCCACCACCAGGCGGAGACGGTGTTCAAGGCCCTGGGCCGCGCCCTGCGCATGGCGCTGGAGCCCGACCCGCGCATGTCCGATCAGGTGCCCTCTACCAAGGGCAGTCTGTAGCCGGCAGGATCTGAATCGATGACACAACGTATCACCGTAATCGATTACGGCATGGGCAACCTGCGCTCGGTGGCCAAGGCGGTCGAGCATGTGGCGGGCGCGGGTGATGAGGTGCTGGTCAGCGACGATCCGGAGCTGATCCTGCACTCCGACCGGGTGGTCTTCCCCGGTCAGGGGGCGGCGCGCGACTGCATGGCGGCGATCTCCGACCACCACCTCAACCGGGCGATCCTGGAGGCGGCCCGCAGCAAACCCTTCCTGGGTATCTGCATGGGTCAGCAGGTGCTGCTCGATTTCAGCGAAGAGAACGGCGGCACGAAACTGCTCGGCCTCTATGCCGGCCAGGTGCGCCGCTTCCCCGGTGGCACCGCTCCCGATGGCGAAGCGCTGAAGATCCCCCACATGGGCTGGAACCGGGTGCATCAGCTGCACGATCATCCCCTGTGGCAGGGTATTCCCCAGGAGAGCCGTTTCTACTTCGTGCACAGCTACTATGTGGATCCGGAGCGCAAGGAGCTGGCGGCGGCCACCACCGACTACGGGGTGAGCTTCGCCAGCGCCATCGCCGAGAACAACCTCTTCGCGGTGCAGTTCCATCCGGAGAAGAGCGCCGACGCGGGGCTGCAGCTGTTGAAGAATTTCGTCAACTGGAATCCCGTATGAGGGGTTTCTTTACATCTGGGACGGTGGGGCAGGGTCCCACCCTAACGTTCAGTCCAGTGTAGGGTGGGGCCCTGCCCCACCGAATTGATTAATCCGAGTGGGGTGCGGCTTGCCGCACCGAAACAAATCAGGAATCGAATCGTGCTGTTGATACCCGCCATCGATCTCAAGGACGGTCAGTGTGTGCGTCTGCGCCAGGGGCGCATGGATGACGATACCGTCTTCTCCGACAATCCGGTGGAGATGGCGACCCGCTGGATCGAAGCCGGCGGACGCCGCCTGCATCTGGTCGATCTCAACGGCGCCTTTGCCGGCGAGCCGGTCAACGGCGAGGTGATCCGCGCCATCGCCGCGGCCCATCCCGGGGTGCCGATCCAGGTCGGCGGGGGCATCCGCGACGAGGCGACCATCGAGGCCTACCTAAAGGCCGGTGTCAGTTACTGCATCATCGGTACCCAGGCGGTGAAGGAGCCCGAGTTCGTGGCCCGCGCCTGTGCCGCCTTTCCCGGCCATATCATCGTCGGCCTCGACGCCAAGGAGGGGATGGTGGCGATCAACGGCTGGGCCGAGGTGACCGACCAGGAGGTGACGCAGCTGGCGCGCCGTTTCCAGGACGACGGGGTCTCCGCCATCGTCTATACCGACATCGGCCGCGACGGCATGCTCAGCGGCCCCAATGTGGAGGCCACGGCGGCCCTGGCCAACGCCATCTCGATTCCGGTCATCGCCTCCGGCGGCATCACCGACATCGGGGATATCGAAGCGCTCTGCCGTGCCGACACCGACAACATCATGGGCGCTATTACCGGGCGGGCCATCTACGAGGGCACGCTGGATCTGGCCGCCGGGCAGAAGCTGGCGGATGAGTTGTCGAAGAAATTTTGAATTGTGAATTTTGAATTTTGAATTGGATGAGTGCGCTGTGCGCACGACCTGTTTTTGAAAGAGGCGGCGAGCGTCAGTCAGCGCCACAATTCAAAATTCAAAATATAAAAATTGAAGAGTAAACATGTTAGCCAAACGCATCATCCCCTGCCTCGACGTGGACGCCGGCCGTGTAGTCAAGGGCGTCAAGTTCGTCGATATCCGCGACGCCGGCGATCCGGTGGAGGTGGCTCGGCGCTACAACGAAGAGGGGGCCGACGAGATCACCTTTCTCGATATCACCGCCAGCTCGGACGACCGGGAGACCATCGTGCATGTGGTCGAGCAGGTGGCCAGTGAGGTCTTCATCCCCCTCACCGTGGGCGGCGGCATCCGCACCGCGGACGACATCCGGCGCATGCTCAACGCCGGCGCCGACAAGGTAGCGATCAACACCGCGGCGGTGTTCAATCCGGAGTTCGTCAGGGAGGCTACCGAGCGCTTCGGCTCCCAGTGCATCGTGGTGGCCATCGACGCCAAGCAGGTGAGCGGCGAGGGCGAGCCCCTGAAGTGGGAGATCTTCACCCACGGCGGACGCAAGCCCACCGGCCTCGACGCCGTCGAGTGGGCCAAGCGCATGAGCGACTACGGCGCCGGCGAGATCCTGCTTACCAGCATGGATCGGGACGGCACCAAGATCGGTTTCGACAACCGGCTGACCCGCGCCATCGTCGAGGCGGTGCCGATCCCGGTGATCGCCTCTGGCGGCGTCGGCAACCTGCAACACCTGGTGGATGGGGTCAAGCAGGGCGGCGCCGATGCGGTGCTGGCGGCCAGCATCTTCCACTTCGCCGAATACTCCATCGGGGAGGCCAAGCGGTTCATGCAGGAGCAGGGCGTCGAGGTGCGCCTGTGAGCTGGCTCGATGAGGTCAAATGGGACGATCAGGGACTGGTGCCCGCCATCGCTCAGGAGGCCGGCAGCGGCAAGATCCTGATGCTGGCCTGGATGAACCGGGAGGCGCTGATGCTCACCTCGGACACCGGCCATGCGGTCTACTGGTCGCGCTCCCGCGGCAAGCTCTGGCACAAAGGCGAGGAGTCGGGCCACCAGCAGGTGGTGCACGCCATCCGCCTCGACTGCGACGGCGACGTGGTGCTGCTGGAAGTGGAGCAGAAGGGCGGCATCGCCTGTCACACCGGTCGCCACAACTGCTTCTTCCGGGAGCTGCAGGGCGAGGAGTGGGTGGAGGTGTTGCCGGTGCTGAAGGATCCCGGCGACATCTACCGATAGCACCAGAAGGTGCTGCGCCGGCAGGGTGAGGATCGCTCCGTTTTTGGTGGGGCAGGTACCCACCCTACCGGAATAGGGAGCTTGTTGTAGGGTGGGGCCATGCCCCACCAGAGTGCCGATTGATGGGAACTGCTGAGACTCAACTTCGGTTCAGCCAACAGCAGAGCAGGTTTCACAAGGTCCAAGGATTCACTATGAGTGACGTTTTGCAACAACTGGCCCGGGTCCTGGAGGAGCGCAAGCAGGCGGAGCCCGACAGCTCCTACGTGGCCAAGCTCTATGCCAAGGGCCTCGATGCGATCCTCAAGAAGATCGGCGAAGAGGCCACCGAGACCGTAATGGCGGCGAAGGACGGTGACGCGGACAAGATCATCTACGAGACCGCCGATCTCTGGTTTCACTCCCTGGTGTTGCTGGCCCATCAGGGGCTGGGACCCGAGGACGTGCTGAAAGAGCTGGAACGGCGTTTCGGCCTCTCGGGGCTGGAGGAGAAGGCGCAGCGGGGCGATACCGGATAAACTCTGGAGACTGAGGTAAGCGCTGAGAATCCGACGGGTTTGTGGTGGGGCAGGGCCCCACCCTGGCGCGATTCCGGAGTGTAGGGTGGGGCCCAGCCCCATCGAGTGGAAAGCAAAGGTTCAGTGTGGCTTGAGGGACAAGACGTCCAATCGGAACTGTTTGAAATAGAGCACCATTCCGGTCGGCTCCCAAGTGGGTTATTATCCCCCGACTACGCCACCTCAACCGGGTGGCGCGAACCCGTGCAATCGGGGTCGAAGCGATTCAATCGATATACCGGCAACATCGGCCGGAGAGTGGAGAAGATTATGGGTTTAGGCGGTATCAGTATCTGGCAGCTGTTGATCATTCTGGCCATCGTGCTCCTGTTGTTCGGCACCAAGCGGCTGAAAAACATCGGCTCCGATCTGGGTGG